>NZ_JBYSZG010000072.1:0-18254 GCF_058786935.1 Rugamonas sp. FW305-51 | reverse complement strand
GTCAACCCCTCGTTTTTCACCCCGTTTAACTCGCATTTGCATGCACCGTTTTGCGGGGAGACGAACTATAGCAAACACTCTTCTCGCTTGGCAAGTTTTTTGTACCGGCTGGCACCATGCTTGCTTACTACTCCATTAGCAACGGTGTCCACACAGATGGGACAACTGCTTTTGCTCAAAATTTGCGCAGGTGCTACATTATGGAACACCTGTCGCACGAGAGAGCCGTCAATAACGGCCTAACGGAGATATCGAGAACGCCATGCACCAACAGACTGCTCCAGATCTGCACAGTGCCCCTTCGTCCGCATTAGGGGCAACTTCCGCAAACGCGTGGGCGGACAAGATGCCGCTTATTATCGAGTCATCGCACCAGCGCTCCCTATCCTATGGCCTCAATCCTGAAGGCCGACCGGAGTTCAATCCGCTGGCACGCAGTGACCTCAATGTACTGATAGAACAGAACCGCCTGCTGCATGCCCATGCCCTGCCGGCCATGGAAACCTTGTACCAGCAGATCGTCAACACCCACAATATGGTGATCCTGACCGACGCCAATGGGGTAATCGTCCATTCGCTGGGCGATGACGACTTCCTGGAAAAGGCCAACCGTGTCGCGCTGCAGCCCGGCGTGGCCTGGTCCGAAGAAAGCCGGGGCACCAACGCGATCGGCACCGCCATTGCCGAAAATTCGCCGGCCCTGGTCCACGCGGACCAGCACTATCTGGCGGCCAACCACTTCCTGACCTGTTCCGCCGCCCCCATCACCGACCATCTGGGCAACGTGATCGGTGTGCTCGACGTTTCGGGCGACCAGCGCAGCTTCCACAAGCACACCATGGCCCTGGTGCGCATGTCGGCGCTGATGATAGAGAACCAGCTGTTTTCCGCCACCTTTGAAGACGCGATCACGCTGCACTTCCACGTCCGGCCGGAATTCATCGGCACGCTGATGGAAGGCATAGCCTCGTTCAGCCCCGGCGGCCGCTTCCTGTCCGCCAACCGCAACGGCCTGTTCCAGCTCGGACTGTCGTATGCGGCGCTGCAGTCGCACACCTTCAGCTCCCTGTTCGGGCTACCCGTTTCGGCACTGTATGAGCATTACCGCACCGCCTCGCCCGGCCTGCTGAACCTGTGCATGCACAACGGCGTGCGGGTGTTCGGCCGCGCCCAGCTGCGCCTGTCCAACAGCGTATTCCAGCAAGCGCTGACAGAACCACACGGCGCCTCGTCCGGCGCGCCGCAACCGGCCAGCCGCGCCACCGGCAATGCGCGCCGCCTGTCCGGCCTGCGCTACCTGCGCACCGGCGATCCGCAGCTGGAACTAGTGATCGAAAAAGTCAGCAAGGTACTGGGACGCGACATTCCCATCATGATCATGGGCGAGACCGGCACCGGCAAGGAGCTGCTGGCCCAGGCCATCCATAACGATTCGCCGCGTGCCATGAGTCCCTTCGTGGCCGTCAACTGCGCCTCGATTCCCGAGACCCTGATCGAGTCCGAGCTGTTCGGCTATGAAGACGGCGCCTTCACCGGCGCGCGCAAGAAAGGCGCGGCCGGCAAGATCCTGCAAGCCAATGGCGGCACCCTGTTCCTGGACGAGATCGGCGACATGCCTTTCAGCCTGCAGGCGCGCCTGCTGCGCGTGCTGCAGGAACGCATGGTGACCCCGCTTGGCAGCGACAAGTCCATCCCCGTCAACGTGGAGCTGATCTGCGCCACCAACCACAACCTGCGCGAACGCATGGCGCAGGGCCTGTTCCGCGAAGACCTGTATTACCGGCTCAACGGCCTGGTGGTCAAGCTGCCGCCGCTGCGCGAACGCACGGACCTGGAAACGGTGGTCAAGAAGATCCTGGCCGCCGAATCGGACAACGGCAACTACGAAGTCTCGCCCGAAATCCTGCACCTGTTCCGGCGTCACAAGTGGCCCGGCAACTTCCGCCAGTTGACCAACCTGCTGCGCACGGCCATCGTCATGGCCGGCGACGAGCAGGAAATCGGCTTGCGCCACATGCCGGACGACTTCCTGGACGATATCGAACAGACCCAGGCCATCGAAACCCAGGCCACCACCGCGCAGATGATCGCCACCGGCGCCAACCTGGAAGAGATGGAGCAATCGGTCATCCTGCGCTCGCTGGAAGCGAACGGCGGCAATGTGTCGGCGACGGCGCGCGCGCTGGGCGTGTCGCGCAATACCATCTACCGCAAGGTGCCTAACCTGAAGTAGCAGCGCCGTCAGGCCGGCGGCGGAAAGGTCGGCGTTTGCCAGCTGCGGCCCTGTTTATCGATGGTCATCAGGTCCACGCCGGGCAACTGGGCGGCCAGCGCGGCCGCCCGTGTCCGCCCCATCACCATGAAGGCGGTCGATAGTCCGTCGGCCAGCATGCCGCTGGGCGCCAGCACGCTGACGCTGGCCAGCTCCGCCGGCGAATCGCCCAGCGCCGGATCGAAGATATGGTGGTGCGCGAAGTCGGGCGTGAATGTGGCCTCGTAGTCGCCCGATGTCGCCACCCCGCAGCCTTCGATGTACAGCGTGGTGGCCAGCGCATCGGCGTTGCGCGGCGCGCGTATGCCCAGCGTCCACGGCTGCCGGTGCTGCTTGCGCCCGCGCGCGACGAACTCCCCCGTGTCCAGCAGCGCATGCTGGATGCCGCGCGCCTGCAGCGCTGCCAGCGCGCGGTCAGCCGCATAGCCCTGGGCCAGGCCGTTGAGCGTAATGGCCATGCCCGGCCTGGCCAGCCGCACCGCCTCCTGGTCGAACTCCAGCTCCTGCCAACCGACCAGCGCGCGCGCCTGCCTGCGCGCCGCCTCGGTCGGCAGCCTGCCGTGCGCCGCCGCCTCGCTGTAGGCCCGCCACAAGGGCTGGACGGTGATGTCGAATGCGCCATCGCTGACCATGGACAGCTCGCGCGCCTGCGCCAGCACCTCCAGCAATTGCCCGTCCGGCTGCGCCAGCAAGCCGTCGCGGTTGAGCTGGTACACCTGGCTGGCCGGGTGGTAGATGCTCATCAAGCGGTCCACCCGCTGTGCCGCATGCAGGGCCTCGTCTATCGCCAGCCGGGCCAGCCGGGCATCGGCGTGCAGCACCGACACCGAAATCGTGGTGCCGAACGCCAGCGCCGCACCGCTGTGCAATTGCTGGTCGGAACACAGTGCCAGGCCGCTGGCGCCCGCCAGCA
The DNA here is from genome assembly GCF_058786935.1 of Rugamonas sp. FW305-51. NCBI lineage: Bacteria > Pseudomonadati > Pseudomonadota > Betaproteobacteria > Burkholderiales > Oxalobacteraceae > Rugamonas > Rugamonas sp. FW305-51. The sequence continues at coordinate 15,069 of NZ_JBYSZG010000072.1, read as the reverse complement.
CGCCCATCGAGGCACATAAAAAGGTACGGCGTTTCATGACTGGCCTCCTGCCATTGGCACAATGGGAATGGTGCGCCTGCGTTTAAGCTCCAGTATCCGCGGCGCGCATTTCTCGTCGCTCTCGTAGATCACCACGCAATCCATGCACTGGAAGCACTCGGCGTAATCGATCTCGCCCGACGGCTTGATAGCCTGGTAATCGCAGCTGTGGCGGCAGGTCTGGCACGGCTTGCCGCACTCGCTGCGGCGCGCGATCCACGACAGCAGCCGGAACCTGCCCAGCAGCGCCAGCGCCGCGCCGAACGGACACAGGTAGCGGCAATAGAATTTGTAGACGAAGGCGCTGGCCGCCAGCGTCGCCACGGCATAGGCCACGAATGGCCACGACCGGGCAAAACCCAGCGTGATCGAGGTCTTGAACGGTTCCAGCTCCACCAGCCGGTCGGTCCACACGTCCGCCAGCAGCGTGCTGGCAACGATCAGCGCCAGCACGACATACTTGAGACGCTTCAGGCGCGCATCCGTTGCGCTGCGCAGGCGATGCTGCGGTAGCCCGAACCTCTGGGCGGCCTTGCCGACCAACTCCTGCAGGGCGCCGAACGGACAAAGCCAGCCGCAGAAAGTGCCCCGGCCCCACGCCACCAGCGAGACGAGGACGAACGCCCACAACACCACTGTCATCGGATCGAACAGCATGAATTCGAGGCTGCGGTGCGCCAGCAGCGCCTGCAGCACGCCGGTGATGTTCACGATGGAGAGCTGTCCCTGGGCGTAATAGCCGACGAAGGCGATGGTGAAGACCAGGTAGCCGCGCCGGAACCAGGCGAACCGCGCGCCGTCGGCGCTCAGGCGCTTCTGCATCGTCAGCGCCGCAGCCAGCATGGCCAGCCCGGCCGCCAGCACCAGCAGGTCCACGGCGCGGCCACGCCAGATCGCCCGCCATGACTTGTCGTTACCCTCGGGCGCGACATAGAAGCGTTCCGGCAGCCGGTATTCGAGCTCGAACGCCCGCGTGATCCGCTCCGGGTACACAATGCCCTTCTTGCGTACGAGCGGCAGCGAGAAATGCAAGACACCGGCCGGATCCAATCCGGCCTGCCCGATGACGCGGAACGCCGTCACCGTAAAGTCGGGCAGCTGCTCGCGCGCCACCGTCAGGTCCAGGTCCAGGTCGCGCATGTCGATCGGCAGCTGGTCCTGCTTTAACAGCAGCCGTTCGGACAGGCTGCCGCGCACGAAGTCATCGCCCGTCACGCTGTAACGCCCGTTCGTCATGACCAGGATGGCATGGTCGCCCTCCTCCAGCCGGCCTTTGAGCTTGCGCCAGCCACGCTCGGTCAGCAGGTTGCGGCCCACGGACGGCACGGAGACGCAGGCCACGTACAGGTCGATGAACAGGCCGTCCGGATGCGCCAGCCCCTCCGGGTCCAGGCCCGCGCCTTCACTGCCGGCGAACAGGCGCTCGACGTCGCGGTTGCTGAGACGCAGGTGCTGCACCAGCCCCTCCGACAGCATGCGCTGCAAATCCATGATCTCGAACAGGTCTGGCTTCACCCGCGCGATCTGGTCCGGATCGCGTCCCTGCGCGAAGCCCAGCTTTTTACGCGATACCTTGAGCGCCGCCGCCAATACGCTCTGGTTGATGATGCGCACCGAGGCCGTGGCCTTCGATACGCCGTCGATATAGGCATGCGCGGCGTCGGGATGACGCTCGCGCTTGCTGTTGGTTTCGATGCTGATGTTCTGCTTGAGCGACAAGCCCCTGTACTGTTTGACGAACTGGAACAGCGGCCCTTCGCCCAGGCCGTCCAGGAATACCGGCTCGTGCTGCGACAGCACGGCCACGTCGAGAAATCCGCCCTGCGGATCGATGGCCACCAGCAGGTTGGGCGGCACGCCCGCGAACCCCGGCACCGGCGCCAGGTCGGCCGATTCGAACACATAAGCCACCAGCTCCGTGGCGGTCGCGTTCTGCTTGATGATGGGCCAGACCGGCAGGTCGGCATCGCGCTCGCCCACCATCAGCGGCGCCGGGAAGCGCCGCTCCAGCTCCGCCTTATCGAGCACACCGGCGCGCGCCGGCACTGCCGCCAGCAACATGGCCAGCAATACGGCGCTACAGATGGCAAGCAAAACACGCATGGCTGTCCTGTGGTCTCATGCCGCGGTGCGATGGACCGCACCGCGGCAAGTGCAGCGCGATCAGAAGAAGATGATGCCGCCGACGGAGACGCCGTTCATCTTCGCCTCGCCACCGCCAAAGCCCTTGGAACGGGTCTGGCCCACTTCGCCGACCAGCGAGATGGCGCTGGTGAGCGAGTAGTACAAACCGGCCGTCAGGTTGGCGTTCGACTTCAGACCGCCGGTGCCGACGGTGTTGTCGTCGTTCTTGGTGATGCCGTAGCCCAGGCCCAGCTTGAGCTTCTCCGATGGCTTGTAGGTCGCCTGCACGAAGTAGCTCTTCGATTTGACATCGCCCTGGTCCGCATCCGACAGCACACCGAGGCCTTTGCCGCCCTGGGCGTTGGCCAGCACGCCGAGCGCGCCGGCCTGGTAGGAAGCACCGATCTCCATGGCCGACATGGTGAAGTCGTTCACGCCCGGCGTGACGGACGTGAACTTCTGCGACTTGGCGCCCAGCCAGCCCTTGAAGCCGTCGGCCGCATAGCTCAGCTGCGCCTGCACCTGCGGGCTGTTCTTGGCCGAGTAGGTCGATGCGGCCACCACGGGCGTATCGGCCACTGGGCTCATCAGCGCGGCGTCGAAGCCGATGCCGGAGGCCGACTTGGGTGCGCTGTACGCCATCTGGCCGTAGTAGCCCACATAGCTGTAGCCGGCGCCGATGTGGCCCAGCGTGACGCGGCCGCGCTGGGTGGCCTGCACCGGTGCGCCGGAACCGATCAGCGTCATGTCGCCGAAGATGGCGCCCGCGCCGAAGATGCCGTTGTCGCGGCCCAGCTTGACCGTGCCCATGTCGGCGTTACCGAATGTGAAGTAAGCCTGGCGCACGTCGACGCCGCTGTTGGCGGCGATGGCGCTGTCGGTGGCGGTGGCGTTGTAGATGCCGATCAGTGCTTTCACATCGTAGTCGCCCTGGCGCGACGAAGCCGACGTGACCAGGCCGTTCGGCAGCAGGCCGTTGCCGATGGTGGTGCGGTTCTTCTCGCCGCCGCAGCCCAGGCCCTGGCCTGCCAGCGCCAGCCCGCCCACGGCATCACCGGAGCACGACACCTGCGTGTAATAGGCATTGACGATGCCGCCGACATTGACCGTCCAGTCGCCAGCCTTGATGTCCACCGCCTGTGCCGATTGCGTACCTGCAGCTGCGATTGCGCCCAGCAAGAAAATCTTCTTCATCACATTCTCCATATTGTTCTAAGTTTGGTCAGACACATCACCTTTGATGTAATCGTGTAATGGCAATTTGCGTGCCCGTTGTGGCGCAGGGGGAGAGATGGGTGAAATGCGCTGCGCGCTGTGCTGTATCGGATCAGCAGCGGCGGGCACTGTTCTAAATTTGACCGCCATGCGCGCGCGCAGCATGGCGCACAGCGTGAACACGGCAAGGACTGGGCAGAGGCGCGGAAGAGGTGCGGCAAAGGCACGGCACAAAAAAAAACTGACGGCCGAAGCCGTCAGCGAAAAGAAGCGTTCAAGCGCCAAGGGGAGACTAGCCGCGCATGATTTGAACGCCCACGACGAAAATCATTTTGCCGGCAGTTTGAAGACCCATACCGAGCCGCCCTGCTCCAGGAAGTTGACCTTCTTGGCCACTTCGCCGCCCCACAGCGGAACGGCGCCGCCCCAGCCCGACACCACGGCCACATACTGGGTGCCGCCATCCTGCCACGTCACAGGAGGTGCCACCACGCCGGAACCGGTCTGGAACTTCCACAGTTCCTTGCCGCTCTTGGCGTCGACCGCCTTCAGGTAACCTTCAGGCGTACCGTAGAACACCAGGCCGCCGGCGGTGGTCATCACGCCGCCCCACAGCGGAGCGTTGTTCTTGATTTCCCAGACGATCTTGCCGGTCTTGGGATCGACCGCGCGCATGGCGCCGATGTAGTCTTCGTTGAGCGGACGGATGGTGAAGCCCGCGCCCAGGTAGGCGCCGCCCTTCTTGTAGCTGACCGGCTCATTCCAGATGTCCATGCCCCACTCGTTGGCCGGCACGTAGAACAGTTTGGTCTGCGGGTTGTAGGCCATCGGCATCTGGTTCTTCGCGCCCAGGAAGGCCGGCGCCGAGAACACGGTGGTGCCCTTCTTGCCTGCCTCGCCCTGGGTCGGATCGCCGGGACGGTTTTCCTTCACGTAGTTGGGACGGCCCGTCTTGAGGTCGATGCTGGTGGCCCAGGTGATCTTCTTCACGAACGGGAAGGCGTTCTGCAGCTTGCCGTTCTTGGCGTCGATCACATAGAAGAAGCCATTGCGGTCGGCCTTGCCGCCGTAGCGCTTGCCGTCCATGTCGAAGGTGACGAACTCGTTGGCGCCGTCGAAGTCCCAGGAATCGTTAGGCGTGTTCTGGTATGCCCACTTGATCTGGCCCGTCTTCGGGTCGAGCGCCACGGTGGACGACGAGTACAGGTTGTCGCCGGGACGCAGGTGGCTGTTCCATGGCGCCGGATTGCCGGTGCCGAAGTAGGCCAGCTTGGTGCTCGGATCGTAGGTGCCGCCCATCCAGGTCGAGGCGCCGCCGGTCTTCCACAGGTCGCCCGGCCAGGTCTTGTTGACGGTGCCGGAAACGCCGTTCTCGATCGCGTTGCCATCCTTGTCGTAGCGGAAGCCCATATGGCCTTCCACGGTGGGGCGGGTCCACAGCAGTTCGCCCGTCATCGGGTTGCGCGCCTCGACGCGGCCGACAATGCCGAACTCGCCGCCGGAGACGCCCGTCAGCAGCACGCCGTCAGCGATCAGCGGTGCGGCCGTCATCGAGTAGCCGGCCGCGTAGTCGTCGACCTTCTCCTTCCACACCACCTTGCCGGTGTCCTGGTCCAGCGCCACCAGCTGCGCGTCCAGCGTGCCGAAGATGACGAGGTTGCCGAACACGGCGGCGCCGCGGTTGACCACGTCGCAGCAAGGCATGATGGCGTCGGGCAGGCGGTGCTCGTACTTCCACAGCTTGGCGCCGGTTTTCAGGTCGATGGCGAAGATGCGCGAATACGACGCGGTGATGAACATCTTGCCGTTGTAGATGATGGGCTGCGATTCCTGGCCGCGCTGCTTTTCGCCGCCGAACGAGAACGACCATGCCGGCACCAGACCGGCCACGTTCTTGGTATTGATTTGCGTGAGCGTGGAAAAGCGCTGACCCTCCGAGCCCATGCCAAACGACAGCACGCTGTCGGTGGCCTTGCTGGCATCATTGAGCATGGCCGTGGTGACGTTGGCGCCGTGCGCCATCGTCAGGACGCTCAGGCCGACCAACGATGCGATGATTTTTTTTTGCACAATCTTCTCCTCTGTTCCCGTTTTTCGAATTTAGCTACTGTGTTTTACTGCGTGCTGCTCCGCGCTGTTGAGTACCGCCAGCTCCTCGTCCGTAAACAGGCGCGAGCGGGTCAGGAAGCGCTTACCGGTACCGTTATCGAGCGAGAACATACCGCCGTTCCCTTCCACGACATCGATGATCAACTGCGTGTGTTGCCAGTACTCGAACTGCTCCAGTCCCATGTAAAACGGCGTGCCATCGAGGTTGCCGAGATAGACATCCGTGTCGCTGAGATTGAAGTCTCCGGCGCCATAGCACATCGGCGCGCTGCCGTCGCAGCAGCCGCCCGACTGAAAGAACATCAGCGGACCGTGCTGGCGGCGCAGGCTGGCCAGGAATTCCAGTGCCGCCGGGGTGGCGGTCACGCGGGCGATGGCATTATTCATGGGCTTCCTTTCGCAATCCCGGCGCCGCGGGCGGCGCCGGGATTTCATCAAGCGCTCAGAGGCTGGTTCAAAATGCCCGTGGCGAGGCGCCACAACGAAGCCACGGGCTTTTTGAAACGGCCGATTAGAAGAAACCGAGCGCGTTCGGGCTGTAGCTGACCAGCAGGTTCTTGGTCTGCTGGTAGTGGTCCAGCATCATCTTGTGGTTTTCGCGGCCGATACCGGACTGCTTGTAACCGCCGAACGCGGCGTGCGCAGGGTACAGGTGGTAGCAATTGGTCCACACGCGGCCGGCCTGGATGGCGCGGCCGACGCGGAAGGCACGCGAACCGTCACGGGTCCACAGGCCGGCGCCCAGGCCGTACAGGGTGTCGTTGGCGATGGCCAGCGCTTCCGCTTCATCCTTGAAGGTGGTCACCGACACCACCGGGCCAAAGATCTCTTCCTGGAAGATGCGCATCTTGTTGTTGCCCTTGAAGACGGTAGGACGCACGTAGAAGCCGCCTTCCAGTTCGCCCGCCTGGGCGCTGCGCGAACCGCCAGCCAGCAGTTCGGCGCCTTCCTGCTTGCCGATGTCCATGTAGGACAGGATCTTTTCCAGCTGTTCCTGCGACGCCTGGGCGCCGATCATGGTCGACGCGTCGAGCGGGTTGCCCTGCTTGATGGCGGCCACGCGGGCCAGTGCGCGCTCGATGAACTTCTCGTAGATCGATTCCTGGATCAGCACGCGCGATGGGCAGGTGCACACTTCGCCCTGGTTCAGCGCGAACATGGCGAAACCTTCCAGGCACTTGTCGAAGAAGGCGTCGTCCGCCTCCATCACATCCTCGAAGAAGATGTTGGGCGACTTGCCGCCCAGTTCCAGCGTGACGGGAATCAGGTTCTGTGCGGCGTATTGCATGATCAGGCGGCCGGTGCCCGTTTCGCCGGTGAAGGCGATCTTGGCGATACGCTTGCTCGATGCCAGCGGCTTGCCGCACTCCAGGCCGAAGCCGTTGACCACGTTCAGCACGCCCGGCGGCAGCAGGTCGCCGATCACTTCCAGCAGCACCATGATCGAGGCCGGGGTCTGTTCGGCCGGTTTGAGCACCACGCAGTTGCCGGCAGCCAGCGCAGGGGCCAGCTTCCAGACGGCCATCAGGATAGGGAAGTTCCAGGGAATGATCTGGCCAACGACGCCGAGCGGCTCATGGAAGTGGTAGGCATAGGTTTCGGAGTCGATCTGGGCGACGGAACCTTCCTGGGCGCGGATGCAGCCGGCGAAATAGCGGAAGTGGTCGATCGCCAGCGGGATGTCGGCGGCCATGGTTTCGCGGATAGGCTTGCCGTTGTCGATGGTCTCGGCGGTGGCGATCAGCTTCAGGTTCGCCTCCATGCGATCGGCAATGCGGTTCAGGATGTTGGCGCGTTCGGCCGGCGAGGTCTTGCCCCAGGCGGCCTTGGCGGCGTGGGCGGCGTCCAGCGCCAGTTCCACGTCCGCTTCGGTGGAGCGGGCGATTTCGCAGAAGACCTGGCCCGTGATGGGCGTGATGTTACCGAAATATACCCCGTTGACCGGCGGGACGAATTTGCCGCCGATGTAGTTGTCGTAGCGTGCTTTGAATGGGCTGGCGACGCCAAGTTTGCTGATATCCGCGAGATTCATGTCATCCTCTTTCTGCTGTGGTTATGGGACCGTTCCGTGACGGCGTTGGTAAGGCACATGGTCCTATTCGCAAACACCGTGCCAGCACCTCGAATCGGCCCGGCTGCAGGGCCGCGACACTGTGCCGGAGCGAAGAATCGCAGGCCGGCGGGCCGCTGCTGCGCCAGCGCCGCACTGTCACACCTGTTCAGGTTTGGAACAGGTGTGACACATGGCTGGCGCCAGCTGGCGGATCAGCTAGCGGATCACTACCCCCCATGGCAGCTCGCCGACGGCGATGTCGGCCCGTTTGGCGGCGCTGGCCGTGTCGATCGCCGAGACGCTGTTGGAGCGCCCGTTGGCCACATACAAAGTAGCGCCGTCCGCCGTGAGCGCCATGTTCCACGGCCGCTTGCCGACGGCGATGGTATGGATCACGGCATTGCGCGCCGTATCGATCACCATCACGCTGCCGTCGATGCCGTTCGAGACGTAGACCCGCGCCCCGTCCGGGCTGACGGCGATGCCGTTCGAGTTCTTGCCGGCCGCGATCTGCGCCACCGCCTTGCGCTGCTCCATGTCGATCACATAGACCGTGTTGACCAGCTCGCACGCCACGTAGGCCAGGCGGCCGTCGGGCGAAAAGCCCATGCCGCGCGGCCGCCGCCCCACCGCCACCGTGCCCACCTGGCGCCGGGCCGCCACGTCGATCACGTCGACCTGCTCGGCCTCCTCCGCGCTCACCAGCAGCCAGCGCCCGTCCGGGCTGAAGACGGCATGCTCGGGATTCTTGCCTTGCACCTTGATATCGGCGAGCACCTGGCCGTCGGCCGCGCCGATCAGCGTCACGCTGTTGCTCTCCTCGACCGCCACCGCCACCAGCGCGCCGTCGGCCGACGCGCTCACGCCTTCGGGCGACTTGCCCAGGGCAATGCTGCGCACCGTGGCGCCGCTGGCCGCATCGATCACCAGCAGGGCGTTGCTGACGGCGTCGGTGACGTACAGATGGCGCCCGGCCGGGTCGGCGGCGATGCCGCGCGGACGCTTGCCGGCTGCGATCTCGCGCACCACCGTGCCGGTGGCCACATCGATCACGCTGAGACTGGACGATTTCTCGTTCGGCACGTAGGCGAACGGCGCCGCATGCACCTGTGCGCACAGCAGCAACAGGGCGAATAAAGTGGACGTTTTCACGGGATGACCTTTCAACGGGTTGTTATCGGATGCGCGGGTTCGCGCGCGTGCGCGATAACTTATGCAATCGGCGTGCCACGGGCGAATACCCACAATGGCCGTATGGCAAGTAAATTGCTTACATCAGGGGACAGACTTGCCAGTGCGCGCCGCGCCCGGAGCAGGCGTGAACCGTCAACCCGCTTGGAGACAACAACATGAAACACCATCCCTTCCGACTCAACGCCGTGGCCGCGCTGTTCGCGGCCGGCAGCGCGCTGGCGCCGCAGGCCTATGCCGGCGCCGGCGAGGCACCGGACGCCGGCGCCGTGGCCGACGTCGTGGTCATCAGCGGCAGCCGCGCCGGCCACACCAGCTTCGAGCTGCCGGCGGCGCTCGACGTGGTCGACACGGCCCGCCTGCGCGACAGCCAGGCCCGCGTCAATGCCTCGGAAGCGCTGGTGGCGGTGCCCGGCCTGGTGGTGCAGAACCGGCAGAATTATGCGCAGGACCTGCAGATCTCCTCGCGCGGCTTCGGCGCCCGCTCGGCCTTCGGCGTGCGCGGCGTGCATCTGGTGGCCGACGGCATCCCGGCCAGCATGCCGGACGGCCAGGGCCAGGCCGCCACCTTCAATCTCGACATGGCGGACCACATCGAAGTGCTGCGCGGCCCCTTTTCCGCCCTGTATGGCAACCACTCCGGCGGCGTGATCCAGCTCGTCACGCGCGACGGCGAAGGCGCGCCGACGGTCGAAATGAACCTGACCGGCGGCAGCGACGGCGCGCGCAAGGTGGACCTGAACGCGCAGGGCAAGTCCGGCAGCGTAGGCTATGTGCTTGACGCCTCGCGTTTCGACACGGACGGCTACCGCGCCCACAGCGCCGCCCGCCGTGACCAGGCCTACGCCAAGCTGACGCTGGCGCCCATGGCCGGCGCCAGGCTGACCATTGTCGCCAACGGGCTGCGCCAGGACGACACCCAGGACCCGCTGGGCGTGACCTGGGCCACCTTCCAGCGCGATCCGCGTGCCGGCGAAACCGACACCACCGATCCCCTGTCGCCCAAGCGCACCTTTGCGGAACGCTACAACACCCGCAAGAGCATCGACCACCAGCAGGCCGGCGCCGTCTGGGAGCAAGCCTACGGCGACGACCGCCTGCGCGCCACGGTCTATGGCGGCAATCGCGACGTGATCCAGTACCAGGCGTTTTCCAAGGCCTTCCAGGCGCCGGCCAGCCATTCCGGCGGCGTGGTCGATTTCGAGCGCAATTTCCACGGCACGGACCTCAACTGGCTGCACGTAGGCCAGCTGGCCGGCGGCAAGCTCAGTACCACCTTCGGCATCGAGTACGGTCACTCCAGCGACGCGCGCCAGGGTTTCGAAAACTTCATCGGCACGCAATTCGGCGTCAAGGGCAAGCTGCGGCGCGACGAGGACGACATCGTCTCCAATGTCGATCCCTACCTGCAGGCGGAATGGCAGTCCGGCCCGTGGCTGGCGACGGCCGGCCTGCGCCACAGCCGCGTCAAGATCGAAGTGGACGACCACTTCCTCAGCAACGGCAACGACAGCGGCAACCTGACCTACAGCCACACCACGCCGGTACTGGGCCTGCTGTACCAGGTGTCGCCGCAGCTGAACGTGTACGGCAGCGCGGCGCGCGGCTTCGAGACCCCGACCCTCAATGAACTGTTCTATTCGGGCGCCGGGGCCGGCTTCAATTTCCGCCTGCAGGCGGCCAACAGCACCCATCTGGAAGCGGGCATCAAGGCCCAGCCGGTGGAAGGCACGCGCGTCAACGCCGCCCTGTTCCAGGTCCGCACCAGCGACGAACTGGTAGTCGACAGTGCGGTGGGCGGCCGTACCAGCTACCGCAACGGCGGCAATACGCTGCGCCAGGGCGCCGAACTGTCGCTCGACGCCAGCTGGCGCTATGGCCTGAGCACCCGCCTGGCGCTGACCACGCTGCGCGCCGTGTACGACCAGGCGTTCGGCACGGTCCAGCAAGGCAGCCGCCTGCCCGGTGTACCGAACGCGAACATGTACATGGAACTGGCATGGGCCGACCGCAGCGGCCACCTGGGCGCTGCGCTGGAAGGCATGGCCAGCGGCCGCATCTACGCGGAAGACGCCAACGCCGAGAAGCCCGCTCCCGGCTACGGCTTGCTGAACGCCCGCGTCACCGCCAACGAGGAGTGGAAGGGCTGGACCTTCAAGCAGTTCGTGCGGGTGAACAACCTGCTCGACAAGACCTATGTGGGATCGGTGATCGTGGGCGACACCAACAAGCGCTATTACGAAGCCGCACCGGGTCGCAACTGGCTGATGGGCGCCAGCGCCCGCTATGCCTTTTAGAAGCGGTAACGCAGCCCGGCCACCACGGAACGCGGTGCGCCGGGTGCCACGAACCGGACCGGCTCCGCCTGCACTGCGCCGTCCAGCGGTTGCAGCAGGCGACCGTTCGGGAACATATCCGGCGCCACGGCGCCAAAGGTTTCATAACGGCGGTTGGTCACGTTGTTGATGCGCGCGTACAGCTCCCAACGCGGCGCAGGCCGATAGCTCATATGCAGGCCTAGCAGCGCATAGCCGCGCACGCGCAGGTCGGCCGCCTGCGGCGCCTGGCCTTGCTGCGTATCGGCGATCAACCCGTCTTCATTGCCTTGCGTGACCAGGTCGGATTTCGCCACCAGTTCCGCCCCCACCGTCAGCGCCGGCGTGGCGCGCCAGTCCACATCTAGCTTGACCGTATGGCGCGGCAGCCCGGCAATGCGCGTGCCGGCCGCCACCTGCACGTTGCGCGCGCCGGTGAACAGCGTGCCGTCGGCATCGTAGACGGCCTGCAGGTAGCTGTAGCTCAGGTGCGCCGTGACGTCGCCCAGCTGGCCGCTGGCGCTCAAGTCCGCGCCCTGGTGGCGGGTCCGCTTGAAATTGGAGAAGTAGCCCTGCTGGGTGGTGCCCGCACTGCGGAACAGGATATCGTCCTGGTTGACGGTGCGGTAGACCGACAGCGTGGCGCTGGTGCCATGGCCGCCCTGCCAGCGCGCGCCCGCCTCGACGGTGCGCGACACGACCTGCTTCAGATAGGGATCGGATTGCAGGCCCACCGGCAGGCGGCAAGGCTGCCCGGGGTCGGCGCAACCAAGTTCGATCACGGTCGGCACGCGTGTGCTCTGCGACCAGTTGGCCAGCAGGGCCAGGCCGGCGCCGGTGTCATGTACCAGCCCGATGGCGGGGTTGAGCTTTTGATAGGTGAACGCCTCCGGCATCTGCGCCGTGCCGGCGTTGACCAGCGTGCTGGCCACGCGCGCGCGGTTGTAGCGCGCGGACGCCGTCACATGGGTGGCGGAGGTCACGCTCCAGGTATCGGAGCCGTACAGCCCTACCGTACGGGAACTGCCGGAGACGGACGATGTCGCCTCGCGCCCGGCAGCCGGATCGGCCTGCACCCCGCGGTCTGGCGTGAAGTAGGCGGCTTGCTCGAACTGGGCGAAACTGACGCTGCTGCGGTCGAAGGTCAGGCCAGCGAGCAGCTTATGCGCCGCCACATCCTTGCTCAAATTGACGCTCAGGCCCTGACTGTTCTGGCGGGTACTGGTAGTGTTGAGCGAAGCAGGATGCAGCAGCGCGGCAGATGCACGGTTGTAGCCGCAACTGTCCGGATTTGCCGCGCTGCCGTCGGCCAGGAAGCCGGCGCCGCAATCGGCCAGGTAGTCGCCATAGCCCTCGCTGATGTCGCCGTTGACCGTGTCGCGCCGGCTGTTGCGGACATAGGCGTTGGCCGACAGTTCGCCCGCCTCGCCCAGATTGTTGACCATACTGAATACGGCCTGGTGCAGGCGGTTGCGCGTCTCGTCGGCGTAAGTATAGATGGTGCGGCGGTTGGTTTCATACAGCCCGCCGCCGGGTGCCTCGCCATTGCCCGGGTAACTGGGCAGCAGGCCATTGCCCACCAGGCGGCTGCTACCGCCGAGCAGTGCCAGGTTCCAGTCGGTGTCGCCGCGGGTGCCCCCCAGCTTCAGGTACAGATTGCCGAGCCGCCCGGCCGAATGCTCGCGCCATCCGCTGTCGTTGAACAGGGTCGCCGCCAGGAAGGCATGCCATGGTTGTTCCCCGCTGTAGCCATAGGCCAGGTCGGTCCGCCGCTGGCCGTTGCTGGCGTCGGAAACACTGACGTCCAGCCCGGGATGGGTCTTGCCCGACTTGCTGTTCAGCGCCAGTGCGCCGCCCAGCGAATTCAAGCCGTACAGCGGATTGGAACCGGGCGCCAGCAGCACGCTGCCGATGGCCGCCTCCGGCACCATGTCCCAGTTGACGACGTCGCCGAACGGTTCGTTCACGCGCACGCCGTCCAGATAAACGGAAATACCTTGCGAGCTGCCCAGCACCGGCGACGCGCGAAAGCCGCGGAACGTTACGTCGTTCTGGAACGGACTACCCGATATTTCGTTGATGCCCACGCCGGTCAGCGTGCGGGCCATGAATTCGCTCAGGTTTTCGCCGGCCGGTTGCTGCATGCTGCGCGACGATGCCGTCTGCACCGAATAAGGCAGCAGGTTGCGGTCTATCCCCAGGCCGGGCAAGGGCGCGACGCCGACGACGTCGATCGACAGCAGGGCCATCGCCGGCCCTGCCGCCAGTTCCGGCAACGCCTGCTGGGCCGCTGGTGTGTCCTGTTCCGCCCGGGCTGCGGCCACCGCCAATGTCAGCGCAACGGCTGTCGCCAGCCGCGTGCGCCGCAGCGCCATGTTCACGGCTGCACCAGATGCACGCCGTATTTTGCAAAGATGGCTTGCAACTCGCCGCTGCTGCGCAAGTCATTCATGGCCGACTGCAGCAGCTTGGCCACATCCTGGTCATCCTTGCGCACGGCCATGCCGACCGCCCAGCCCGCGCGCGGCAAGCGCTGGAAGTTGGCCTCATCGAGCGGGAACGCGGGATCGCTCTTGAGCGAGGCCTCGATCTCCGAACGGTTGGCCAGCACCGCATCGATCTTGCCGGCCTTGAGCTGTTCCAGCGCCTGCGCCGCCGTGTCGAAAATGCGCACGTTGTCGCGGAAGCGGCCATTGCCTTCACCCAGCATCACCATCGCCGCGATCGACACTTTTTCGACACCGATGGTCTTGCCGTCCAGCGAGTCGAGGCCGGCATAGGCCGGAATGCTCTTGGCGCTGCGCACCAGGCGCACCGTCTCCACGTGGTAGGGAGCGAAGATGCGGACCTTGTCGTTTGCGTTCATCAGCTGGGGCTCGACCGGCACGTGCAGCATCACGTCGGCCGGGCCGTAACCGAGGTAGTGGCCCTTCCAGACCATGTTGCGCAAATCGTCGCTCAGGTTTTCGCCCGCGGGGAAAGGCAACAGGCTGAGCTTGAGACCCAACTTGTGTGCCAGTGCCTCGGCCACGTCGACATCGATACCGGCGCTATGGTCGGAATAGGGCGCGAACTCGTTGTACACCGCCACCTTGAGCGCACCGGACTGCTGGATCTTGCTCCAGTCGGCACGCGCAGGGGAAACGGCGCACATCAGCACGCCGGCCAGGGCAATCGTCGCGCTTGTGGCGCGCATGGAAAACTTGAACATGAGAGCACCTTGGAATCAAAAAAACGCCTGTCGGGTTTGCAGGAGGGGCGAGACTTATTTCACTTCCCGGCGGTCTTCCAGATAGGTCTTGATGGCCCACATGGCTTCCTGGTTGAACACGCCCTCGAACGGCGGCATGTAGACGGCGCCGTTACGCACCTTGCCGTGGCGGATGGAGGTCAGGAAGTAGTTGTCCGTCTCCTTGTAGCAAGCCTGCTTCTTCTTGTCGTTCTTGATGTCGAAGCAGTCGCGGTCCAGCTTGCGCAGGTCGGGCGCGATGCCGCCCGTGATGGCTTCCAGGCCGTGGCAGCGGGCGCAGTTCTGGCCGTAAGCGGAGCTGCCGATCTTCAGGGCCAGCTTGTTGCCGCGGTACGGATTCTGGTCCAGCCACTTGTCGCCCAGCGGCGCCAGGCCGGAGGTATCGACGGCTTGCGGCGTCACGTTGCCGTGGCCGTAGGCGATCATGGAGGTGAGAGCAGCCGTAGCGAAAGCGGCGCCAGCGAAGAGAGTGCGAATTGGATGTTGCATGGTGGTCTCCTACCGTTTTGAAATGATTAATATCAAGGTAGTGAGCAATTGCCGTGCCATGTGTTTCGTGGGCAGGAATGAGGGATGATTGTCCCAATATGTGACAGGTGTTACATCGCGATGACCGCCCCGGAAATCGGAATGGCCGGCCCGTAAATGCGGCAGACGAAAAAAAACCCCAACCGGATCACCGGATGGGGTTTTTTCATATAACTAGCCTGACGATAACCTACTTTCACACTGGTTGCAGCACTATCATCGGCGCAGAGTTGTTTCACGGTCCT
>NZ_JBYSZG010000071.1:0-19176 GCF_058786935.1 Rugamonas sp. FW305-51 | reverse complement strand
GCGTAAAACTGGCCACCAGCTCCTCCAGCTTGCGCGCCTGCTGTTGCATGCTGGCCGCCGATGCCGCCGCCTGCTCCACCAGCGCCGCATCCTTGCGCGTCACGCTGTCCATCTCGGCGATGGCGCCGCGCACCTGCTCGATGCCGGCGCTCTGCTCGCCGCTGGCGCGGTTGATCTCGCCCATGATGCCGGTGGCCTGGTCCACCGCCGCCACGATCTCGCCCATGGTGCGCCCGGCCTGGTCCACCAGCGCGGCGCCGGCCTCCACCTGGGCCACGGCGTCGCCGATCAGGGTAGCGATTTCGTGGGCGGCGCCGGCCGAGCGCTGGGCCAGGCTGCGCACTTCCGATGCCACCACGGCAAAGCCGCGCCCCTGCTCGCCGGCGCGGGCCGCCTCCACGGCCGCGTTCAAGGCCAAAATATTGGTCTGGAAGGCGATGCTGTCGATCACGCCGATGATGTCGGCAATGCGGCGCGAACTGTCGCGGATCGAGCCCATGGTCTGCACCACCTGTCCCACCGCCAGCCCGCCACGGGCCGCGATGCCGGAACTGGCCACCGCCAGCCGGGCCGCGTGCTGGGCCTCGGCCGCGTTTTGCCGCACGGTGCCGGTCAGCTGGGCGATGGAGGCGGCCGTCTGCTGCAGCGAACTGGCCTGCGCTTCCGTGCGCTGCGACAGGTCGGCGTTACCGGCCGCCATCGCGTGCGCGCCCCGGTTGACGATGCCCGTCACTTCCTTGATCTGCCCCACCAGCAGCTTGAGGTTGACCTGCAGCACCCGCAGCGACTGGCGCACCTGGCTCACTTCGGCCGCGCCGTGCGCGTCCAGCCGGCCGCTCAGGTCGCCCGTGCTCATGCGCTCCAGGTCGCGCCGCATGCCCGCCAGCGGCTGCACGGCGCGCCGGTAGGTGAGCCAGCCGCCCGCCACCGTCAGCGCCGCACCGGCCGCCGCGCTGCTCCCGGCCACGGCCGGCCCGCCGTTGGCGGCCAGCACGAACAGGGCAATCAGCAGCGCCCCAGCGCCCAGCATGCCGTGCCGGATCGACAGTGCGGCCACAAGGTCGCGCAAGCCGTGGCGGGTGCGCGCCACGACGGCGCCCTCGCGCACGGCCAGCTTGCCGCCGCTGGCCGCCAGCGCCCGGTAGGCGGCGTCGGCGGCGGCCACGGCGGCCCGCTCGGGCCGGATGCGGATCGAGGTGTAGCCCACCACGCGCCCCCGCTCGTACAGGGGCGCCGCGCTCACGTCCACCCAGTAGTAGTCGCCGTTCTTGCAACGATTCTTCACCAGGCCGCTCCACGCCTTGCCGCTTTGCAAGGTGCGCCAGAAGTCTTCGAAGGCGGCGGCCGGCATGTCGGGGTGGCGCACGATGTTTTGCGGCGCCCCCATCAATTCGGCCTCCGAATAACCGCTGATCTTGATGAAGTCCTGGTTGACAAAGGTGATATTGCCCCGCAGATCGGTCTTGGAGACGACGGTCTCGTGCGGCTGCAGGATGTATTCGATGTCGGTCACGGTCGGGCTTTTACGCATCTAGTTGGGTTCCAGGATGTTGATGGGAGGGGGCGCGGGGGCGGCGGCAAGGCGCCAGTCTAATGAGCGGGTAGACAAAAAAATATGATCCTTATCAAAGATTTACAATCCATCATTAAAAACTGCAATATTTGAACGCAAGAAAAGCATGCCCGGACGCCTGCTTTCCCTATGGTGCGGACAAGCCATGCCGTACAATGACAGCCCCTTCGTACAGTCTGTAAACGCAGGGCAATTTGATACCGAAAAGCACCGCATGAACGATTTAGCACCACAGTCCCTCCCGCAACTGCATCCCGACATCCTGTACGGTCCCCGCCAGGACGCCTTGTTGCGCGAGGAAATCCTGGCCGACCTGCTCGAAGCGAGCGCCGCCCGCGCCCCCGGCCAGCCGGCCCTGGTGTGCGGCACGCGCCGCCTGAGCTACGGCGAACTGGACGCCCAGGCCGACCTGGTGGCGGCCCGTTTGATCGCCGCCGGCGTGGCTCCGGGCCAGATCGTGGGCCTGTGGCTGCCGCGCGGCATCGAGCTGCTCGTGATGCAGGCCGGCATCGCCAAGGCCGGTGCGGCCTGGCTGCCGGTGGACGAGGACACCCCCGTCGAGCGCCTGCAGGTGTGCCTGGACGACGCCAGCGCGGCCGGGGTACTCAGCTGCGTGGCCTTCGCTCCCCGGCTGGCCCAGCTGGGCCGCCCCGTGTGGACGGCCGAAGCCATGCTGGCCCCGCCGGCGGCCGGCGAAGTGCTGGCCCGGCGTGGCGCCGTCTCTCCCGACGCGCCGGCCTACGTGATCTACACGTCCGGCTCCACCGGCAAGCCGAAAGGCATCCTGATCACCCAGCGCAGCATCTGCCACTTCCTGCGCAGCGAAAACGCGGTGCTGGGCGTGCGCGCCGGCGACACCGTGTACCAGGGCTTCTCGGTGGCGTTCGACATGTCGTTCGAGGAAATCTGGATCAGTTACCTGGTGGGCGCCACCCTGTTCCTGGGCCCGCGCGAAGTGAGCGCCGACCCGGACGCCCTGCCCCAGCTGCTGGCCGACAACGGCGTCACCGTGCTGCACGCCGTGCCCACCCTGCTGGCCCTGTTCAACCAGGAGGTGCCCACGCTGCGCATCATCAACCTGGGCGGCGAGATGTGCCCGGAATCGCTGGTGGCGCGCTGGTCGCGCCCCGGGCGCCAGATGTTCAACACCTATGGCCCCACGGAAGCGACCGTATCGGCCAGCCTGGCCGCGCTGGTGCCGGGCAAGCCCGTCACCATCGGCACCCCGCTGCCCAACTACGGCCTGCTGGTGATCGACGCCGAGGCGGCCCAGGCGGGCGCGCCCCTGCGCCTGCTGGCGCGGGGCGAGACGGGTGAGCTGTGCATCACCGGCCCCGGGCTGGCGGCCGGCTACCTGGGCCGGCCCGACCTGACGGACGAAAAATTCCTCGCCAATCCATGGAGCGCCGGCGCGCACGACGCGCGCCTGTACCGCACGGGCGACCTGGCCCGCATCGCCGACGACGGCGAAGTACTGTGCCTGGGCCGGGCCGACGACCAGGTCAAGATCCGCGGCTTCCGGGTCGAACTGGGCGAGATCGAAGCGCTGCTGGCCCAGCAGCCGGGCGTGGGCACGGCCGCCGTCCTGCTGCGCAAGGATGACGGCATCGACCAGCTGGTGGCCTACCTGGTGCCCGAGGCGGGCGCCGCGCTGGAAGCACGCACCTTGCGCCAGGCGCTGGCGGCCCAGCTGCCGCCCTACATGGTGCCGGGCCGTTACGAGCTGCTGGCCGCCATGCCGCGCCTGACCTCGGGCAAGATCGACCGCAAGGCCCTGAAGGCGATGCCGCTGTCGGCCCCGGCCGCCGGCGACAGCGCCGATTCCGACCTGCCCGACACACCGGCCGAAGCGGCCCTGTTCGCGGCCCTGGCCACCCTGTTCCCCGGCCAGCCTATTTTGCGCCAGGCCGACTTCTTCTCCGACCTGGGCGGCCACTCGTTCTTCGCCGCGCGGCTGGCGTCGGCCCTGCGCGCCGACCCGCGCTTTGCCCACGTCACCGTGCGCGACATCTACCAGCAGCGCCAGATAGGCAAGATCGCCGCCGTGCTGGCCGAGGCACCGGCCGCCGTGGCGGCCGAAGCGCCGTGGACGCCGCCCTCGGCGCTCAAGCGCTGGCGCTGCGGCCTGGCCCAGGCGGCCGCCATGCCGGGCCTGGTGGCGCTGCGCATGGCGCAGTGGCTGGCGCCGTTCTTCACCTACCACTTCTTCACCGGCGACCCGGGCGACTCGGTGGCGCGCGCCATCGCCGCCTCGGCCGGCGTGTTCCTGCTGGCCACGGTGATGGAGTTCGCCATCGCCATCGCCGGCAAATGGCTGATCGCCGGGCGCCTGAAGGCGGGCGACTATCCGCTGTGGGGCCTGACCTATTACCGCTGGTGGCTGGCCGACCGGCTGGTGGAGGCGGCGCCGGCCTATCTGCTGAGCGGCTCCTCGCTCAACGCCTGGTGGCTGCGGGCGCTGGGCGCGCGCATCGGACGTGACGTCATCATCGGCTCGTTCACGCTGCGCGCGGCCGATCTGCTGTCCGTCGGCGACGGCGTCAGCATCGGCAACGCCGTCAACCTGGAAAACGCGCGGGTGGAACGGGGCCGGCTGCGCCTGGGCCAGATCCGCCTCGACGACGACGCCTGCGTCGGCTCGTTCGCCGTCCTGGAAGGTAACACCCACGTCGGCGCGGCCGGCCACCTGGAAGGCCAGTCGGCCCTGGCCGACGGCATGCGGGTGCCGGCCGGGCGCGTGTGGAGCGGCTCGCCCGCGCGCGACACGGGCCCGCACGACGCCACCCGCCTGCCGCCGCGCCCGGTCGTGAGCAACGCGCGCCGGCTGGGCGAAGGGGTGTTCTTCGTGTTCGGCATCCTGCTCATCGTGACCCTGTTCTTCATGCCCGTGTTCCCCAGCTTCGTGCTGATCGACTGGTTCGACGAGGCGGGCTGGCTGCCGTGGGTGCAGGGCGACGACGTGCGGGTCCAGCTGCTGCGCTACTTCCTGCTGGCCTTCCCGGCCAGCACGGTGCTGATCGTGCTGACGGCGCTGCTGTCGGCCGGCATCCGCTGGAGCGTGCTGCCGCGCCTGCAGCCGGGCCGCTTCGCCATCCACGGCAACACCTACTGCGCCAAGTGGCTGGTGAGCCAGATCCAGGAATCGAGCCTGAACGTGCTGCACGGGATTTACGCCACCATCTACGCGCCGTTCTGGTATCGGCTGCTGGGCGCCAAGGTGGGACGCGACGCGGAAATCTCCACCGCCCTGGGCGTGGTGCCGGACATGCTGACGCTGGGCGACGAAACCTTCATCGCCGACGCCGTCATGCTGGGCGACGAGGAAATCGACGGCGGCTGGATGACCATGCAGCCGACCGTGATCTCGCACCGCAGCTTTGTCGGCAACGGCGCCTACATCCCGGACGGCACCGTGCTGCCCGAGCACGTGCTGATCGGCGTCCATTCGCGCGCGCCGGACAATGAGCAGATGACCAGCGGCGACACCTGGCTCGGCTCCCCGCCCATCAACCTGCCCGCGCGCGAGACCACCAGCGGCTATCCCGAGTGGCTCACCTTCCACCCGTCGCCGCTGCGGCGCCTGGGGCGCGGCCTGATCGAAGCGTTCCGCATCGTCGCCCCGCACGCGCTGGTGATCGCCGTCGGCTACACGCTGGTGCTGTCGGTGATGCCGGTGGCCGGCGCCGGCCGCTGGCGCGAAGTGACGTGGGACCTGACCCTGGCCGGCCTGGCCTACGGCATCGGCAACTACTTCTTCGTGGTGGGTTTCAAGTGGCTGCTGCTGGGCCGCTACCGCAAGCAGTCCGAACCCATGTGGACCCCGTTCGTGTGGCTGTCCGAAGGGGTGACCAATATGTACGAGGGCATCGCCGTGCCCAACTTCATGCGCTACCTGCGCGGCACGCCGTGGCTGCCGCTGGCGTTCAACCTGCTGGGCAGCCGCATCGGGCGCGGCGTCTACCTGGACACCACCGACATCACGGAATTCGACTGCGTCCACATCGGCGCCTACAGCGAGCTCAATGCCCTGACCTGCCCACAGACCCATTTGTTCGAAGACCGCGTGATGAAGATCGACCACGTCAACATCGGCGCCCGCGTCTACCTGGGCCCCCGCAGCGCCGTGCTGTACAGCGCCGTGGTGGCCGACGACGCCCACCTCGGTCCGCTCACGCTGGTGATGAAGGGTGAGCACATCCCGGCCGGCAGCCGCTGGGTGGGCTGCCCGGCCGCCCCCGCGCGCGCCTGAACGGCGTCAGCATGCGCGCCATGCCCGGCCCCTCCGGTGTAAGCGCCGTGCCCGCGCCGGCCAGCCGCGCGCTGCCACAGGCCGACCCCGTGCAGCCCGCTGGCCCCGCTCTGCCACCGGCCGGTTCCACGCCGTGCCTTGGCCCTGTTCTGCCGCCCGCCGGCCCCGCGCCGGCCGCCGGCGTGCCGCTGGCCTTGCCGCCGGGAGTAACGGGCGTTTTTATAATCGCCGTTCCCACCGATGGCCTGGACCGGCCCGCCCAGCGCGTGCGCGTGCGCGCGGCGCTGGTGCAGCTGGCGGCCCGGGTGCTGGCCGTGCCGGCCGCCCGGATCGCCATCGCCGCCTCGCCGGGCCAGCGGCCGCGCATCGTGCTCAGTGGCGCGGACGGCCGGCCCCAGTCCGGCCCCACGCCCGGCTGCGCCATCAGCCATGAAGACGGACTGTCGCTGGCCGCCCTGCACCTGCACGGCGCGATCGGCGTGGACCTGATGCGGCCGCAGCCCGTGCCCGACTGGGCGCAGCTGGCGCACGACTATCTGGGCCCGTTGCTGGCAAGCCAGCTGGCCGCCTGCCCGCCGGCGCAGCGCGCACAGGCGCTGGCGCTGGCGTGGACGGCGCGCGAAGCGGACCTGAAATGCCGCGGCCTGGGCTTGTCCGAATGGACGGGCGCAGCGCCGGACAGCCACTGCCGGCTGCATGCGCTGACACTGCCAGAAGGCTATGTCGGCACGCTGGCGCTGCCTCTGCCAGAAAGCGGTGCCGGCACACTGGCCCTGGCCTGAGCCGGTCCCGCCGCGGCCATCCATGCCACAAAAATGCAACAGACGGGGCGGATAGCCTTGCCGCACGGGAGTCGGGGTGGATAATACCCAGACTGGCGGCGGCGCCAGATTTCCCCCGACCCGGACCAGGAGGCCTACGATGCACCAGCCATTGCGCACGCCAGGCGGCCAGCCGACACCTGTTCCAGCCCGCCGCCGCCCGCCCGTCGTGACGGCGCCGGCTCCCGCCTTGGCCCAGACGGCACGGCGCCCGCGCCGACGCGGCTGAACCATGCGCCTGGCTACGCTGCGCACCTTACTCCTTGCCGGGCGGCCTGCCCTGCGTGCGCCCGGGCGTGCCCTGTCGCGCGCCGTCCTGCTGGCCGGCGCCTGCCTGGGCGCGAACGTGGCCCCGAACGTGGACATGGCAGCCGAAGGCCCGGCCCCGGCCGCCGCCGGCCCCATCGTCATCTACGGCGACGACGGCTACCCGCCCTACT
Source organism: Rugamonas sp. FW305-51 (assembly GCF_058786935.1). Lineage (NCBI taxonomy): Bacteria > Pseudomonadati > Pseudomonadota > Betaproteobacteria > Burkholderiales > Oxalobacteraceae > Rugamonas > Rugamonas sp. FW305-51. The sequence continues at coordinate 12,093 of NZ_JBYSZG010000071.1, read as the reverse complement.
CCTACCTGGAGAACGGCGAGCTGAAAGGCATCTACACCACCATCATCCGCCTGGCGCTGAAGAAAATGCCGGAATACCAGGTCGAGCTGCAGCCGGTGCCGTGGAAGCGAGGCCTGGTGCGGCTGGAAACGGGCGAGAACTTCGCCCTCTACCCGCCCTATCTGCGTCCGGCCGAGCGGCCCTGGATGGATTATTCCGATCCCATCCTGGCCGAGCAGCTGGTGGTCTATTGCAACAGCGCCGTGACGGCGCAGCGGGGGCTGAAGAACTGGCCGGCCGATTACACCGGCCTGCGCATCGGCCTGAACGCCGGTTTTCTCAGCGGCGGCAAGCTGTTCGACCAGGCCGTGCGCGAGGGCCGGTTGCGCGCCGTGCCGGCCCGCAGCAACCGGCTCAACCTGCTCAAGCTGCTCAAGGGCCGCATCGACTGCTACATGAACGACCGCCTGTCCATCGTGTGGGAGCTGGGCAAGCTGCGGCACGAAAAACTGGTCGAGGCCGACGCGCTGGAGGTGGCGGAAACGGCCGCCATCAGCGCCGAACATGGCTACCTGGGCGTGACCAACCGCGACGGCGGGCGCTTCCCCTACAAGCAGGACTTCATCCACAAATTCAACGCCGTGCTGCGCGAAATGAAACAGGACGGCGAAATACGCAGCGTGCTGGACCAGTTCCTGCACCCGCCCGACCAGGTCCACGACCAGGTCCACGACTAGGTCCACAACGGGACCACGACCGGGCGACGGCAGAGCCACCGCGACGCCAAAGCCGGGCCACCGTGCGCCGCAACGGCGCCCCTGCCGGCCCACAGCGCGGCGCCCGCGCCACGGACCGGCCGGCGCCGGGCAGAAAAATTTGAAGCGCGCGGCCCGTTTGAGGTAAAGTGTGCGCGCAGTCCGCAAGCCGGAAACACAGCAGGCGCCGCCGTGCGTGGCCAGCGCCGATCCGTCCCGCTGGTGCTGCAGGAGCTTGCATCACCATGACAACCATAGCAGTGATCGGTGGCGGCATCACCGGCGTCACCACCGCCTACGCGCTGGCACGGCGCGGTTTCCAGGTTACCGTCTTCGAGCGCCACCGCTACGCGGCGATGGAAACGTCGTACGCCAACGGCGGCCAGCTGTCGGCCTCCAATGCCGAAGTGTGGAACCACGGGGGCACCATCCTCAAGGGCCTGCAGTGGATGCTGCGCCAGGACGCGCCGCTGCTGGTGCATCCGCGCCCCAGCTGGCACAAGCTGAGCTGGTTCGCCCAGTTCGTCGCCGCCATGCCCCGCTATCAGGCCAACACGGTCGCCCTCACCCGCCTGGCCATCGCAGCCCGCCAGCACCTGTTCGCCTGGGCGGCCGAGGAAGGCATCGCCTTCGACCTCAAACGCGACGGCATCCTGCACCTGTGCCGCGACCGCGCCAGCTTCGAACATGCACGCAAGGTCACCCGGCTGCTGGCCGGGGGCGGCCTGGAACGGCGCGCCGTCACGCCAGAGGAAATGCAGGCGCTGGAGCCGGCGCTGCGCGGCAGCTACTACGGCGGCTACTACACCGAGAGCGACAGCAGCGGCGACATCCACTTGTTTACCACCGGGCTGGCGCAGGCGGCGGCCCGGCTGGGCGTGCAGTTCCGCTACCAGCAGGATGTGACGGCGCTGGCCGCCGACGGCGCCAACGCCATCGTCACCGTGCGCCAGGACGGCCAGGGCCACACCGCCAGCTACGACGGCGTGGTGGTGTGCGCCGGCACGGCCAGCCGGGCGCTGGCGGCCATGCTGGGCGACCGGGTCAACGTCTATCCCGTCAAAGGCTATTCCATCACCGTGCAGCTGGACGACGCGGCCAGCCAGGCCGCCGCGCCCACCGTCAGCCTGGTGGACGATGCCACCAAGCTGGTCAGCAGCCGCCTGGGCCAGGGCCGGCTGCGGGTGGCCGGCACGGCCGAATTCAACGGCTTTAACCGCGACATCCGGGCCGACCGCATCCGGCCGCTGGTGGACTGGGTGCAGCAATGCTTCCCCGGCGTGAGCACGCGCAACGTGACGCCATGGGCCGGCCTGCGCCCCATGATGCCGGACCTGATGCCGCGCGTGGGCCGCGGCAAGTCGCCCTGCGTGTTCTACAACACGGGCCACGGCCACCTGGGCTGGACCCTGTCGGCCGCCACCGCCGACATGGTGGCCGAGGTGGTGCTGGGCGCCCTGGGCAGCCCGGCGGCGGCCGTCCGGCGCGGTCCGCGCGCCGCCTGAACGGCGCCCGGGCAGTCCTCCCGGCGCCTGGCCGCTTGCCTGCCGGGATATCGGTGGGCACCGAGCGGTGCTACCATCGACTTTTGTCACCAGCACGCCAGCCATGCGCGCTGCAGCCTTGGGCACACCAGCGTGTCCGCCTGCCCAACCGAACGTACCATAGACTCATGAGAAAACAGCTGTTCTTTTTTGCATTGTTGCTGGGCATAAGCATGCCGGCGTGGGCCGCCGAGACCATCACGCTCGCCTTGTACAACGATTTCTCGCCGTGGTACAACGCCGACGGCAGTGGCTTGAACGCGGAACTGGCGGCCCGCCTGACCGACATGTCAAATGGCAAATATCAATTCGTGGCCAGGGTGATCCCGCGCCGGCGGCTGAACGCCATGCTGGCCGCCGGCGAAGCGATGGTGGTGCCCTGGGTCAGCCCCCGCTTTTTCGGCGACGACGCCAGGACCAAGTACTTGTGGAGCGACGCGCAACTGAGCGACGTTTCGTATTTTGTCTCGCCGGCCAGCGCGCCGCTGGAATACACGGGGCCGGCGTCGCTCTATGGCAAGCGTTTTTCCGGCTCGTCCGGCCACGTCTACGGCGACCTGACAGCCTTGATCGAGGCCGGCAAGATAGCCCGCGAGGATGCCCCCACCCTGCGTGAGTCGTTGATGAAGCTGGTCGTCGCCAGCCGCAAGCTGGACTTTGCCGTGATCGACCGTTCCACCCTGATCGCCTTGCAGGATGAACCGTTCGTCCAGCCGTCCCAGCTGCACCTGTCCCGGCAATTGCGCACGGAATTATTTACCCGTCACATACTGGTGCCCAAGGGCCATCCGGAATGGCTGCGCTACCTCAACCAGGCGCTGGCGCAGTTAAGGGCGGACAAGACCTGGATGGAGAAGATGCATCAATTCGGCGCCGAGGGTGAGCTCAGGTAATCGTTGCCCGCCTGGGAACCAGGTTGGCGCGCCGTCCCAGCCCCCTCAATCCGGCTGGCGCACGGGCGCCACGCCGCAGCGCAGCACCAGCTGTTCGAATTGGGCCAGCGGCAGCGGCCGCCCGTACAGGTAACCCTGGTAATGGAGGCAACCGGCCGCGGCCAGCCGTTGACGCTGGATCTCCGTCTCCACCCCTTCCGCGATCACGTCCAGGTTCAGGCTGCACGCCATGCCCGTGATGGTGCTGACGATGGCCTGGTCGCTGCCGTCCGTGGCCAGGTCGCGCACGAAGGACTGGTCGATCTTGAGCTGGTCCAGCGGCAAGCGCTTCAGGTATTGCAGCGACGAGTAGCCGGTGCCGAAGTCGTCGAGCGAGAACTTGATGCCCAGCCCCTTCAGGTGGCGCATGGTGGCGATGGTTTCCTCGATGTTGTCGACCAGGATGCTCTCCGTCAGTTCCAGCTTGAGCACGCCCGGCGGCAGGTGATAGCGCTCCAGCGCATGCTGCAGATGCAGGGCGAAGTTATGCTGGCGGAACTGCTTGGCGCTGACGTTGATGGCCAGCACCAGCTCGCTGGTGCGGGGATTTTGCTGCCACGCGTGCAGCGTGGCGCAAGCCCGCTCCAGCACCCAGTCGCCGATCGGCAGGATCAGGCCCGTCTCCTCGGCCAGCGGGATGAACTGGGCCGGCGAGACGAAGCTGCCGTCCGGACGCTCCCAGCGGATCAGGGCCTCGGCCCCCAGCGCGCGGCCTTGCTGGTCCACCTGCACCTGGTAGTACAGGTGGAACTGGTCGTGCTCGAGCGCCAGGCACATCTGCTCTTCCAGCTGGGCGCGCGCCGTGATGTTGTCCTGCATCTGCTGGTCGAAAAAGCGCATCGCGTTGCGGCCCGCCTTCTTGGCCTGGTACATGGCGATGTCGGCCTGCACCAGCAATTCGTCGGGCAACTGGCGCTGGTCGGCGAACAGGGTGATGCCGATGCTGGGCGTGCTGCGGCAATTGTGGTGGGCCAGCTGGTAGGGCTGGTTCAGGCTGGCCAGGATCTTGTTGGCCACCATCTCGGCATTGGCGGCCGCCCGCAGCGGGTCGATGTCCAGGCCCTCCACCAGCACCACGAATTCGTCGCCGCCCAGGCGCGCCACCGTGTCGCACTCGCGCAGGCAATCCTGCAGGCGCAGCGCCACCTGCTGCAGCAGCATGTCGCCCACGTTGTGGCCCAGCGTATCGTTGAGGGTCTTGAAGTTGTCCAGGTCGATGAACATCAGGGCGTTGATGCTGTGGCTGCGCGCCAGCACGGCCAGCGCCTGCTTGAGGCGCTCGAGCAGCAGGCGGCGGTTGGGCAGGCGGGTGAGCGGATCGTAGAAGGCCAGGTTCTTGATCTCGTCCGTGGCCGCCTTGCTGAGCGTGATGTCGCTCAGCGAGGCCACATAGTGGGTGGCCAGCTGGTCGGCATTGCGCACCGCCGTCACGCTCAGCCGCTCGGGGTACACTTCGCCGTTCTTGCGGCGGTTCCAGATCTCGCCGTCCCAGTGGCCGCGCACGCGCAGGCTGTGCCACATGGTTTTGTAGAAATCGGGGCCATGGCGGCCCGAGCTGAGCACGGCCGGCGTCTTGCCCACCACCTCGTCCGGGGTGTAGCCGGTGATGGCCGTGAACGCCTTGTTGACCTGGATGATGGTGCCGTCGGCGGCCGTCACCAGCATGCCTTCCGTCGTCTCGAAGGCGATGGCGGCGATGCGCAGCGCTTCCTCGTTGCGGCGCATGGCCGTGATGTCGGCATGGGTGACGATGGCGCCGGGCCAGCCCTGGCCCACAGGGGCGGCGCGCAGGTGGAACCAGCCATCGTGTCCCGGCTGCGCGCAGCGGTATTCCAGGCTGTAGCTGGCGCGGCGCCCGGCCAGCACGTCGCAGATGCCGTCGTGGGCGGCCATGGCGTGCTCGTCGTCGCATTCGCCCAGGCCGCTGCGGCACAGGCCCAGATAATCGCTGCCCACGGCGGCGCCGGCACCGGCGCACTGGCCGGCGGCGGCCGACGCGGCAAAGCGTATCCAGGCCGCGTTGACGGCCACCACGATGCCTTTGCCGTCGAGCACGGCGATGCGGTCGGCGATGGCGTCCAGCACGGCCCAGCTGAAGTCGGGCCGGCCGGCCAGCAGCTCCTGCGGGCCGCCGCCGGGCAGCACGCCGCCCGACGGCAACCAGTCGCAATTGTGGGAGCGGGGCCCGAAATCGGGATCGCACGGGTAGTCGGCCAGCGCGGTGCGGCGCTGCAGGGCGCCATGGCCGGGCGAAGCGTCCGCCATCGCGGCCAGGTCCGATTGCAGCGGAGGTGTGGTCATATGTCCATCTATGGGATTAAACTGAGGATGGCGACCAGTGTATGGACTCTAATCAAGAAAATACTTGATCCACATCAAAACACCTTAAATATTGCGATGCACAAGTGTCAACGTAGCGAAAATTTTATGTTATGTGCCGATTTCAGCTGCAATGCGGACCCCATCCCTTGTAAAATCCGCACCCCGCCCCTATCTGGTGCCCATCTCTCACGGAGGCATTAACCATGACTGCAATGAACATCGTCCGCACCACCCTGATCGCGTCGGCGCTGGCGCTGAGCGCGCCCGTCTTCGCGGCCGACCCCACCATGCACGAGGTGTACCTGGCCGCCGAAGCGGGCAAATACACGGAAGCGCAAGCCATGATGGACCAGGTGCTGCGCGCCCACCCCAACAGCGGCAAGGCCCACTTCGTGGAAGCGGAACTGCTGGCCAAGCAAGGCAAGATGAGCGAGGCCAAGGCAGAGCTGAGCAAGGCTGAACAGCTGGCCCCCGGCCTGCCGTTCGCCAAACCGGGCACGGTGGAAAAACTGCGCCTGATCCTGGCCACGCCCGCCCCGGCCCACCGCGCGGCCGCCGCGCCGGTGACGTCACCGAACTACGGCCAGCCAGCACAACCGGCCCGGCCCGCCAGTAGCGGCTTGCCATGGGGCATGCTGCTGATCCTGGGCGCCGGCCTGGTCGGCTTCATCGTACTGGCCAGCCGCTTCATGGCGAACCGCCAGGCCCAGGCCCAGGCGCAAGGTCCGGCCGGCATGGCACCGTATGCGCCGGGCGCGCCGCAAGGCTACGCCCCCGGCTATGGCCAGCCGCAGGGCTGGGGCCAGCAGGGCGCCCCCATGGGCCAGCCGCAAGGCAGCGGCATGGGTTCGCGCATCATGGGCGGCCTGGCCACGGGCGCGGCCGTGGGCGCCGGCGTGGTGGCCGGCGAAGCGCTGATGCGTCACTTTACCGAAGGCAATAACAGCGGCAGCCGCGACCATGAGCGCAGCCGCGACGACATCGTCTACGACGACCCCACCCAGCGCAACAACCTGGCCGGCGACGACATGGGCGGCACCGACTTCGGCGTCAGCGACAGCGGCTCGTGGGACGACGCCGGCAGCGGTGGCGGTGGCGGCAGCGACGACTGGTGATCCTACGGCGCCGGCTGCCGCGGCGCCGCTGATTCCCCTGCCCGGCGACGCCGTCCGCGCGTCGCAGGCAAACGGGCGTTGTGCCCGCCCGCGCAACACTCTCCCCCGCAATCCACCTGCCCGGCGCGGCGCTCGCGCAGCAAGCTCGCTTTCCTGCTCAGAATTCTGCGATACTTATCAGTGCAACACTGTTGTCCGATCCCATAACGATAACGGAGACCAGCATGGCACAGCCCCCGAAATACCCGATGTCCATCACGGCGGCGGCGCGACAGCGGCGCGCCTTTCTCAGGCAGGCCGGCACCCTGGGCGCGGCCGGCGCCCTGGGCGGCAATCCGTTGGCGGCATGGGCCGCCGACGCCGCCACGGTGACGCTGCCGTTCGAAAACGGCGCGCGCGAACTGGTGGCCTTTCCGCAAAAGCGGCCCCTGATCCTGCTCACGGCCCGCCCGCCCCAGCTGGAAACCCCGTTCGCCCTGTTCAACGAAAGCGACATCACGCCCAACGACGCCTTCTTCGTACGCTACCACTGGAGCGCCATTCCCACCTCGATCGACCCGCAGGGCTACCGCCTGAACGTGGGCGGCAACGTGGCCAGCCCGCTGGCGCTGTCGCTGGCCGAACTGCGCCAGCTCGGTGACGCGGTGGAAGTGGTGGCCGTCAACCAGTGCTCGGGCAACAGCCGCGGCCTGTTCACGCCACGCGTGAACGGCGGCCAGCTGGCCAACGGCGCCATGGGCAACGCGCGCTGGACCGGCATCCCCCTCAAGAAGGTGCTGGAAAAGGCCGGCATCAAGGCCGGCTCGGTGCAGGTGAGCTTCAATGGACTGGACACCCCGCCCACGGGCGACGGCCCCGATTTCGTCAAGGCCCTCAGCGTGGACCAGGCGATGGACGGCGAAGTGATGCTGGCCTGGCAGATGAACGGCGCCGACCTGCCCTTCCTCAACGGCTACCCGCTGCGACTGGTGGTGCCGGGCCACTATGGCACCTACTGGGTCAAGCACCTGTCCGACATCACAGTGCTCGAGCAACCGTTCGAAGGCTTCTGGATGAACCCCGCCTACCGCATCCCGGACAACGCCTGCGCCTGCACGGCGCCGGGCGTGGCGCCGGCCAAGACGGTGCCCATCGGCCGCTTCAACGTGCGCTCCTTCATCACCAACGTGGCCGACGGCGCGCCCGTGCAGCGCGGCCGGCCGCTGGAAGTGCGCGGCATCGCCTTCGACGGCGGCTATGGTATTGCGGAAGTGGCCTTCTCGTCTGACGGCGGCCGCAGCTGGCAGGCGGCGCGGCTGGGGCCGGACCTGGGCCGCTACTCGTTCCGGCGCTGGAGCATCGGGTTCACCCCGCCGCGCAAGGGCGCCTACGAATTGAAGGTACGCGCCGTCAACCGCATCGGCCAGAGCCAGCCCATGACGGCGCTGTGGAATGCGCCCGGCTACATGCGCAACGTGGTCGAAACCGTGCGCGTCGTCGCCGTCTGAGGAGAACGTCATGCGTCCCCAACTGCTCATCGCCGCCCTGCTGGCGGCCACCCTGGCCGCACCTGCCGCACGCAGCGCGGAAATCAGCCTGCCGCCGGAAACGGCCCTGTTCAAGCCCAGCCCCCTGCCCGGCTACGAGCTGGTGCAGCGCAACTGCATGCTGTGCCACTCGGTGCACTACATCCAGAGCCAGCCGCCGCAATTGACCCGCAGCTATTGGGAAGCGACGGTCAAGAAGATGAAAAAGCCGTTCGGCGCCCCGTTCCCGGAGGCCGACATTCCAGCCATGGTCGATTACCTGGTCAAGACCTATGGCGCAGAACGGAGCACGGCGCCACCGGCCGCCGCCGCAAAATAAAAGGTTCTTCACGGCTTTTCGGGAGCGTGCTTTTGTGCCCGGCGTTTGCGTCGAGCCGCTCTCGCCGCACCATGCTTACGCTGGTTGCCATCACTATGGACAGTGTTCTCGACGCTGGACGAGGCGGCGCTCCTTTTGTTCGGCTTGGACTGGGGTTTCCCAGCGCGCTTGGCACGGCTCGCCGGCGCCGGATGTGGTGATGTGGCGCGATGGACTGCCTGCCCATCGCCACCGAACAGGCGTGCGATGGCTGCGTTCTGCTGCGCCCGGCATACATCGGCCAGCAACCATTGTTCACTGCCGGGGAAGCGCAACCAGACGGCCTTCCACGCGTTGCGGTTGCCGCTTCCATGCCGGTTGGCGAAGACGGACGGCGAGACGGCCTGCCCGTCACACAAGACGTCGTCGCCTACAACGACGGCGAAGCTGGGCTTGCCGCCGAAACTGGCGCGCAGCCTGGTTCCGGCCGGAAGAAACAGCTGCTTCCATTGATAGCCGGCCGTATCGGAGTCCGTCGGCGGCTGGCGCTTCGCCGGCGCCGGTTTGATGTAGGCGCGTATGGCCTCGACGATGATAGGTTCCAGCGCGGGGTCCGACCACCAACGACCAGAGTGGTCACCCAATTCTTCCAGCACATCGGCGGGCAAACGGACCTGCTTTTCGTAGACAGCCATGGTGTGCTCCCGGAGAGGCGATTTTATAAACGCAGCGAATCCCCACGAGGGACCACTGCAACGCGCTATCGCGCACTAAAATAGCCGTTGCGGCAACACTAAATTCTGCTAAACGGCTATATAGGTTTTAGAGGCGTCCCGTGCGTTTTAGTTCCACGATTTTCCACTAATCAGAGTGAAATCGTGGCGGCAATAGTGGTCTATTACGCGATCGCGCGTTTTAGTAAAACCGAAAAAAAAGAAGACGGCCACCTTGTGTCCTGCGGCGTTGCGGCTATCGGAAGAGGCGCGGAAGTGCTTGGAATTCACGCAAATCCCGTGAAGAACCAAAAAAAGGACGGGATCAGGGCGGGGTCAGTGCCAACAATCGTGCACGAACTGAGCTGTGTGCCTGTCAAGCTCATGTATGAATGTTGGCACTGACCCCGATCGTGCCGGCACTGACCCTGCTTTTCATCATGGCAAGCCGGTGACCGTACCTTCCTTCGGATAGCTGATGGCGTAGCCGGCGCTGATCTTCAGCGTCTCGTGCGGCGCCAGTTGCTGCTGCCAGCCGACCACGCCCTGGCGCTGCTCCCATCGGGCGATGGTCGGTTGCGGCGCAAAGGTGGCGCGCACCTTGATTTCGTCCGATGTGCTCACCGGCGACGCTTCCAGCACCAGCAGCTGCACCGGCGCCGTGTGGAAGCTGGTGATGGTGTAGACATCGGTCACCTCGCGCTCGCCATGCTGCGACAGCAGGCCCGCCGTGCCGGATTGCTGGCTGGCCCGGTCCACCGCCACCCGTATCAGTTCGTCGCGCCCGAACGGCAGCACCAGCCGGTCCGACGCCTGCGGGTTCCAGTGCGTGGCGCCGACGTAGCTGCCGTCGCGGAACAGCTGCACATTCCCCGCCAGCCAGACGCCGGCCGGCCGCGCCGCCTCGGCCGTCACCACGGCCGACTTGTCCTGCCGCGGCACCACCCGGATCTGCTGCGTGACAGGCACCGGCTGGCTGGCCAGCGCGACCGTGATGGCGCGCCCGTCGGCCGGCAAGGTGACGCGATTGGGCACGGCAAATTCCGTGTCGAACGCGCCCTGCTCCTCGATCACGGGCGCAATGTAGTTGTCGGCCGCCGCCGCGCTTCTGGACAGGGCAGCCACCGGTGCCGGCGCCGCCATCGGCGCGTAACCATACGCCAGCACGGGCTTGGGCTCGGGCGCCGGCTTGTACCAGGTCAGCAGGCGCGGCTGCGGGTCCGGCGCGTCCGGCGAGCGGCGCGGCTGGCCCGTGGACAGTTTCAGCGCCACCCCGTTCCAGTCCTCGCCCGTCTTTTGCGACACGCTGGCCATGCGCTCCAGTTCCACGCGCGACGCGGCCGCGTCCAGGCTGGCGCGGTAGATGGGCTTCCAGCCGGCGCCGTTGACCTGGTACGACAGCCGCACCGTGCCCGCCTGGCGCACGGCCAGCTGCACGCTGATGCTGCGCTGTTCCCGCCCGCCGCTGCGTACCTTGTCCAGCTCGCCCTGCAGCACGGCGATCTTGCGGTCGATATCGCGCACCAGCACCTGGGTGCGCTGGATCTGGCTGAACGCGTCGTGCGCGCCGCGGCGGATGGTGTCGAGCATGGCGCCCATGGCCTTGCCGTCGACGGCCGCCGGCGCCCGGTCGGCCGGCCCGGCCCCGTTCAGGTGCTCAAGGTAGTTCTGCACCAGCGCGGCCGACTTGGCGTCCACGTTGAGTACGTCCTTGCTGTCCTGCAGCGCCTGGATACGCGCTTCCAGCTCGGCCTGGCGGGCGTTGGCCGCCTCCTCCTTGCCCACATCGCGCGTGACGACCTGCCCCACCTGGATGCCGGCCGAGGCTTGCACCCGCAGGGTTTGCAGATCGAAGCCGGCCGGCAGGCCGCCGATGTCGAGCCGGGTCATGCCCGGCTGCACCTGGCTGCTGCGCTCGACCGTGGCGCTGCCGGGATACAGGGTGACGCTGGTGATGGGCGCGTCCGTGTCGGCCCAGGCCGGACTGGGGACGGTAAAACAGAGTGCCAGCAAAGCGGCGATACGGGTCGGTGTCATGGTGCGGTACGTGGATAAATGGTCAGGCCATACTGCTGGCGTTTTATTCAAATGTCAATTTTTCCTGCGCATTTATTAAAATCGGTCACTTGACCTATTTTGAAAAATGGCGCACCATGGGCTTTTCTTCCAACGGATCAGGCCATGCACATCCAGCCGCTGCGCAGCAAGGAATCGCACACCACCAGCAAGGGCCAGGAACGGGCCGACGCCATCCTGGACGTGGCCCGCGCCACATTGGCGCGCGACGGCTACGCGGCCCTGTCCATGCGCAGCGTGGCCCAGCAGGCCGGCATCAGCCTGTCCACCGTGCAGCACTACTACCCCAGCCGCGACGACCTGGTCGAAGCGCTGCTGACCCATTTCCTGGACCGCTACCAGCGCGTGATCGAGGAGCGCATGGCGCAGGCCGGCGACAGCCCCCGCATGGCCCTGTTCGCCTCCATCATCGACCTGTGCCTGGAAGAACTGCGCAGCCAGATCTCGAGCGGCCTGTTCTTTGAAGTGGCGGCCCTGTCCCACCGCCACCCCTACGCGGCCCAGATGTTCGACGCCGTGCTCACGCGCGCGCGGCGCACCGTGCGCAACCTGATCCGCGACATCGTGCCCGATATGGCGCCGGCCCAGTGCGAACTGCGCAGCGCCCTGATCGTGGGCCAGATGGTAGGCGTGATGACCTTCATCTCCAGCCAGCACCCGCCCCACGGGGAGCTGGACGGACTGCACCAGGCCAGCGTGGACGCCATCATGCGCATCGCTTTCGCCCCCTAGCGCCCTGGCGCTCTAATGCCCTAACGCCCGGCCGACAAAAAAACAAAACACACGACAACCACAAGCGGAGACCTGCACCATGACCACCCCCACCCACGCGC
>NZ_JBYSZG010000070.1:0-21007 GCF_058786935.1 Rugamonas sp. FW305-51 | reverse complement strand
TTGCCGTTCAGGTCATAAACGAACTTGCCGGCGATGCCCCCGATGCTCTGCACCGCGTGCGGCTGGTTCAACGTCGCCGCCGCCTGAGGCGGGTAGGCGTACAGCCCGCCCGTGCCCGTCTTGCTCAGGATGTTGCCGGCCGCGTCGTAGGTGAAGATCAGCTGGTCGGGCTGGCCCTGGATATGGCTGGTCCACAGCCGGTTCAGCCCGTCATACGTGAAGTCCTCCGAGTAGCCGACTTGGGCCGCTCCCGCGCCCCAGTACTGGGTGCGGTTGCTCACATTGCCCAGCACGTCGTACTGATAGCTTTCCAACAGTTGCTGTGCGCTGGCGGCCGTTGTCAGCGTGGCCAAGTCCAGGCGCCCGGTGTAGTCGTTGTAGTGTTTGCTGTCGGTCAAGCCATTGCCCAGCACAACCGTCCTCGGCCGTGCCGACGCATCCAGCACGTTGGCCTTCCACAGCATCAACGGCCCCCGCTCCACCCGGGCCAGATAGCCGTAGTTGTTGTAGCGGGTGTCGAACACCTTGGCCGCGTCGCTCTTGCGCTGGTAGGTCTGGGTGATCACCCGGCTCCAGGCGTCGTAGCCCGTCAGGCTGGTGTAGCCGCCGTCGCTCAGCGTCTGCGTCGTCTGCGATGGACGGCCCAGGGCGTCGAACGTGTGCGTGCGGTCATAGTTCTTGAGACCACCCGCGATGGTATAGGCCTCGTTCAGCTGGCCAACGCCCTTCGTGGCCTGGTCGAACACCCAGTGGCTCTCCAGGTCCGGCTCGTAACGCGCCGTCATCCGCCCCAGCAGGTCGTACACCATGTAACTGGCCTGCGCCGCGCCGCGCTGCTTGGGCGAGACCTGCTTCCAGGTCTGCCCCAACGGGTCGACACTGTACTCGATGAAGCCCAGGTCCGGGTCGTGCAGCTCGGTCTTGCGGCCCAGACGGTCGTACAGCACGGTGATCACGTTACCATTCGGGTCGGTCGTCTTGCTCAGACCGCCGAACGGCTCGTAGCCGAACCGCGTGATGTTGGTCACCGTGTCCTGCGCCTGCACCTGGACCAACTGATCGGCCACGTTGCGCGTCTCGGTGCGGCTCTGGTTCCTGGCGTTGGTCAGCACGCGGGTCAGCCCTTGGTACCACGTGGTGTTCCGCAACAGGGCTCCTCCATCGTCCAGCGTATCCAGCTCAACCACCCGGTGCAGGTCGTCGTACAGCTGGCGGCTGGCCAGGTGGGGAGTGTCGCCGTCGAAGCGCGGCTGGTCGCTTTCCCACAGGCGGCCGAGCAAGTCGTAGCGCTGGTCGGCGTCGATCTGGCGGCCATCGAAGCCCCAGGTCATCGTGCGCAGCACATGGCCCGCGTCGTCGCTGTACACCACCTTCGGCACGCTGGTGCGGTCGGCACCATGGTAACTGTCCGTGATCTGTGCCACGCTTGCGCCCAGCGGGCAATCGCCCTGGCACGCCTTCAGGTACTGGCGCGTTTCGTTGCCATCGGCCCGCTGCTCCCGGCTCACGCGGCCGAAGCCGTCCACGGTCCACTGCGTGGTCAGGTTGTTGGGGCCGGTCAGGCTGGTCCGCGCGCCGGTTGCGCCGTCGTAGCCATGGGTTTCCAGGTGGCCCAGCGCATTCTTGACCTGATACGGGAAACGGCCCAATGCGTCGTAGGTGACATCGCTCACCGTGCGCGTCTTGCTGGCCGCGCAGGCCGGCGTCACCGTGTTGTTCACGCAGGCGGGATCCTGCCAGGCCTGCGTCTTCTTGCCCACCAGGCCGTACTTGTTTGTGCTGCGGTCGTAGGTCGTGACCACCTGGTACTGCGCGTCGCCAGGCTCGGTCGTCTCCGTGTGCAGCAGGCCCGGCACCTGGTCGTAGGCGTACGCCGCGGTGCGCGTGAGGCTGCCGCTGACCGGGTCGGTTTTCTTGACCGTCACCAGCGCCGGCAGGCCCGCGACCCATGCCTTCGCGTCGTTCAGGTAGCTCGTGTTGGTCTGGGTGACGAACGGGCCACCGCCGCCCGGCGGCGTCAGCGTCACCGTCTGTTGCGTCAGGTTGCACCAGCCATCGCTATATTGATTGACGGTGTCGCTGGCGCCCAGGCCGCTACCATCGAGGTCCCATCGGCCGGTCGTGCTGTGGGCGATCAGCGGGCACACCGTGGCGGTGCCGTTGGCCTGCGCCACGTTGATGATGGTTGGTGTGTTGACCGTGCTCGAAATCGTGACGCCGGAGGTGTCGGTGATGTTGCTTCCACCATGTATCACCGTCGCTGACGCCACCATGCCCGAATATGGCCAGGCCTGCTTGTAACTGGTCGTGGTCAGCATGTGGGTGTCGGGGTCGAACGACTTGACGGTGCCAAAGCCGAGCGAGCCACGACCGGCCACATCGATTGCGGAGTCCAGATAACGGTACTGGGTAGTGCGCGTGCGAGAGCCTCCGTTGGCGACGGTCAGTGTGCCGACAATTTTCCCGGTGCGCGGGCTCAGGCGCTGCGGATAGCTCAGCGACGCCGTGCCGGAAGTGGCGACCGCGCCGGTCGCCAGACCGTCCACATACGTGACGCTGCTGGTCGAGCCCAGTCCGTTTGTGACCGAATAGATCCGGTCCAGCGCCTGCCCGGGCGCCGCCAGATCGGTCGGCGCGAAGACCTCCCAGCGCCCGTCCTCGATCCAGGTGGCGTTGGTGCAATTGCTACACGAATATGCGCCGGCATGGTAGTAGACCAGTTGCGGCCGGCCGGTACCCAGCAGATCCAGCACATAGATCTGATCGGTCATATAAGCGCCGCTGAAGTTGACCACGGTGCGCAACTGTTCGGCCGTGATACCCGGCAAGGCCCAGCTGGTGCATTTGACATTGGCATCGGCCGTGCCGGTGCCGCCGGTCGTGTCGTCGCCCATCAGGTGGCACAACTGCAGGCTGTTCCCGTTCGAGACACCCTTATTGTCCACTGGCACCATCAACAGGTCGGCTTGGCCGTCGCCGTCAAAGTCGGCCACCGCCAGCGTTTTCATATAGCCGTTCGTTCCCTTGGCCGCGTTGCTGCTCAGGGCTTGGCGCAGGGTACAGTCGAGATGCTGGCCAGCGGACAGGCATTGCCAGCCCTGCGATTCGGCGGCGACGACGTAATTGTCCGCGTTTTTCCCATTGATGTACAAACCATAGAACAAAGCGTTGTAGCCGCTGCCATTAAAGTCCGCCGACAGGCTGGCCATATTGGCGGCCGCGTCAAATGAATATGGTGTGTACGCCTGCTCTGGCAGCGTCGGATGCGAATGCGACAGTGACGGCGGAATTGCCCCACCTGGCGGCACAAAGGCGCTGATGGTCAATTTCGGGGTCATACCTGTCCAGACCTGGCAAAATGGGGGTACAGCGCATGGACGGCCCTGATACAGCGAGCAGCCATCGCCGGTGCAGTCTGGCACGCTCTTTGGCTGCGACCACTCCACCAGTTCGTGCTTGCCCGTGCCACTGAAGTCCACGGATTGTGAGAACGCGACATAAGGCTGGGCGTAGGGATATATCTCCTTGTAGAGCGTCATATCCGTATTGGTCAACACTGGGGGCAGGTTCGGAGGATTAGCAATACAACCACCCTGCAAGCACAGGGTCCACGACGAATCAACGCGCATCTTCGAGTAAATTCCTGCGCGGCCATCGCCAGCCACATCAATAACGGTCGGCAGGTACGGCGACGCGTTCTCGCCGCTGGCGGCCAGGCCGCTGTTGCAATTGAAGACGAGGTTACCAGCGACCGGAGTCGTGGCCGGCGTCAGGGGGGACAAGCACACTTTAGGCGCGCCTTGGCCACTGCCATTGACCCCGTCGTCGGAGCCCGTCAGCACCAGCAAGTCGGGGAAACCATCGCCGTTATAGTCGGCAACGCCCAGCACGACGAAGTACTCGCCCGTGCTCAACGCATAGCTGTATTGTTTGAAGCCGTTTCCGGTGTTCTGGAAATAGCGATAGCTGGTCTGCATGAAGCCAGGAGGATGTTGGGGGTTGGAACTCATCAGCGCCAAGGTCGCATCGACCGAATAGGTGTTGAGGAGCCGGCCGGGCGAAGGATCCGCCGCGCGCTTTTCCAAGAGATCGGTGCGGCCATTGTTTTCGATGTCGCTGAAGTCGAAGTAGTCCGCGTGCGTATTCCCGCCGTACATGATCGAGCCGCTCAGAATCTGCCCATAGGTCTGCAGGCAGGGCGCCGCGTTGCCCCCCTGCGCGCAAGCGGCGATGCCGGTGCCGCCCCAACCCAGTCCTGGCGCAAGGCTGGTGAAGGCTGGCGTGACGTCCGAGCGCGGCTTGCCCCAGGCGAAGGTGGTTGGCTGCTGACAGGTCCTCGTTCCGCCACTGTCGGTGGCGCATACCGTCACGCTGTCGAGCAAGCTGCGGCCGCTGGACGGACTGCGCTCATAAGCCAGCGTATAGTTTCGCACCTGCTTGCCGCTGGTGTCGCCCACCGCGCCAACTGTGTTGACATAGGTGCTGACCGTCAGCAGACGGTTGCGCTGGTCATTGCGCGCATCGGCGATATAGCGCGTCCAGGCGTCATCGCGGACCTGGTAACCGAAACGCACTGCCGCGTAGTGGTTCTGCGGCAGATTATAGTTGCCGCCGTAACGAATTTGCACCGGCAGATGCTCGCCTGTCGTGGCGTTGATGCTGTAATCGAAATCGATATGGTTGCCGGATCTGTCGGCGATGGTTGACAGCGCCCAAAAGATCGCCTGCCCAACCTTGTTGGGAACACCGGCGTCTTGCGGATACAGCGCGGTCGAGGATACCGCTACGTAGCTATTCGAGGCATTGCTGCCAGAACAGGCGCCGCCATTGATATCGCAGCCGTAATAGCGGATCTTGCCGTCCTTGCTTTCCACCTTGAAGGCGATGCCTGTACCGATTCCACTTATGGTGGGACCGTTGATGGCAGTGATACGGCTCAGGGAATCGATCTCCGTGCGGTACTCACCGCCAGCAGCCCAGTAGGCCGCGTCCTTGGTCGCCAGGTCCGCGTCCAGCGCGACCGCCGCGCCGTTCACGCGCACCAGGCGCTGACCGTCCAGGCACAGGCGGTCGGCGGTCGTAAAACCGATCGGAGCGTTCACATTGTCTTGCGCGATGGTCTTGCCGCAACGATGAATACTCGACAGGCCACTCAAGCTCCAGCCTTGGCCGGCGACGCCGTTGGTGCCCGAGCTGCTATAGTTCAGCGCCAAATTCGGCTGCATGCCGGCCGTACCGGGTGGCACCGCGATAGCGATGCTGTAGGTGGCAGCGCCGTTGGCGTCCACGCCCAGGCTGCCCGGCAAGGTGCCCGCGTCGGGATTACCCAGATGAGGTACACTCAGGATCACCGGTAGCGGCGCGCTGGAACTGGCCGTACCAGTGGCGCCCACGGTAATGTTGACCGCCGGCGAGGCCGACAGCACGTGCCCACCACCGTCAAATGCTTGCGCGGTAAGGGCATAGGGGCCACTGATGTTGGTACTCCAGGCGTAGCTCCAGGTGCCGCCGCTGTTGTTACCGCTGCCAACCAAGGCACCATTGGCGTAGAACTGCACGCTCTGCACTGCGCTACCGGTAGCCGTCGCGCTCAGCGTTATCGGCGCACCCGCGTTGAAATTGGCCCCACTGGCCGGGCTGGTCTGTTGCACTGCCACTGACGAGCTCGTGCCCACGGTAATCATGTTCTGCACGGTGTACAGCGTGGTGTTGCCTTTGCGGACGCGGGCTTGCACCGAATAGGGCGCGGCTCGCGTGGATAGGGGGGACGAATTGGCGTAGTAGGTGCCCGCCATAGTATCGGCCGCACCGGCGATCCAGGTGCCGCCGTCGACGCTGAAGGCGACCTCATCGAACGGTCCAGTTGCGCCACTGATCAACGCACGCATGAACACGGTCGCCGGTCCGGCGTACTGGTCGCCGTTAGCCGGCGTGGTCAGGCCGACGCGCATCGCGCCCGGCATGGTGCAGCTGTTGTCGGCGCATGGCAGCACCACTGTACCACCGCCGCTGTAGGCAGTGCCCTGCACATACAGCGCGCGGCCAGCGTACTGCGCCGTGTAGGTGCTCAAGTCGACATTAAAGTGGTGGCCGACGCCGGGCGTGGCGCACTGGCTCTGCACCGACGCGTTATCCGGCTCGGTGGTCAAGTTGGCCACCCCAGACACCAACGGCTGCCCACCGGTCTGCGCCGTCGGAGCGTCCAGGTATACCTGGTATGACAAGGGTTGACTAACACCGGGCTGACAAACCCAGCCGACCAACTGCGGCTTATTGCTACCATCAATGCGCACGCCGCTTATCGCGCCCAGCAATGAACTGTTAGTGACATTGACAACCACAGCCGCCGACTCGGTGACCGCCCCCTGATCGTCCGTCGCGCGCAGCTTGTACCAGTAATCGCCAGCGGTCGCGCTGGCCGAATAGTTCATGGTCAGGCCACCGGCGGAGCCGGTGACGGTATTAATCGGCGTGAGGGAATACCCAGTCGCCAGGGCCGTCCCCTGGAACAGTTCCAACTTGGAGATGGTGCGCCCGGCTTCGGCGCCGCTGCCGACAAAGGTCAGTGTCGCCGGCGTGGCACCGTTCATCCGCACGTTGGTGGGGGTGACCGACAGCGTTGCGCTTGGCCCGGTATTGGCGACCACGGTCACCACGGCATTGGTACTGTAGGGACCGAACCATTCAACCCCATCCTGCACCATTCTCCATTGCAGATTATAGGTTCCCGGGGTAGTCGGCGCGGTGACCGGAATCGAGAACGTGAAGCTCTGGCCTGCCGCCACCGAGGTGCCGGACGGTAGCAAAGCGCGGCCCGCGATGGTCCACTGGCGCGTGTCCTGTGGATTTTGCGCCCCTAGCCGAATGTTGGACGCTTCGCTCCAGGCGGTGGACCCGGAATTATTCATGGTGACTTGAATGGTGTACGGCTGCCCCGCACGTAGCGTGGCGGGAATCGACTGGCTCACGAATGTCGCACCGTTGCCCGGGGTACCGGCGGGCAGTACGGTGGCGGACTGTAAAACTTGAGTGGCGCTCCCATAGCTCGCGTTACCCGCCTGGTTGGCGGCGATGGTACAGGTCCCCGTTGTCAGCAGCGAAACTGTGCTTCCCGAGACGGTACACACCGATGGCGTGGCAGAGACGAAAGTGACCGTCAGACCCGAAGTAGCGGTGGCCGACACCGTGAACGAAGGGGAACCCAGAGACTGGACCAACAACGCGCCAAAACTGATGCTTTGCGATGCCTTCAGCACAGTGAAGGTTTGCGTCGCCTGGGGCGCGGCGGCATAGTAGCCGTTGCCCGCCTGATCGGCCGCAATCCTGCAACTGCCGCCCGACAACAACGAAACAGCGGTGCCGGATACCGCGCACACCGTCGGCGTCTGGGACGAGAACGTCACCACCAAGCCAGAACTAGCGCTGGCGGAAACGCCGAACGGCGCAGCCCCGAATGTCCTCGTCGCCAACGAGCCAAAGGTAATCGTCTGCGCGGCGTACGATACGCTGAACGACTGCGAAGCCTGCGGGGCGGGATTGTAATAGGTATTGCCAGGCTGATTCGCAGTAATCGTGCAGCTGCCATACCCGACCGGGGTCACCGTACTGCCGGACACTGTGCAAATAGCAGGGGTGCTGCTGCCATAATTGACCGCCAGCCCCGAAGTGGCTGTGGCCGATATGTTAAATGGGGGAGTTCCGAGCGCCTTGGCTCCGATGTTAGCAATGCTGATGCTCTGATTGGCTTTTGACACGACGAATGAGCGCGCTACTGCGGTCGCAGCATTGTAATTCGCATTGCCACCCTGGTTGGCGGTGATGGAACAGGTACCCACACCGGTAATGCTTACCGTAGAACCGGACACCGTGCACACCGTAGATGACGAACTGCTATAGGTGAGCGCCAGGCCGGAGCTGGCATTGCCCGACAGGCTTACCGAGCCGACGCTATACACTTGCGCCGTCGGTGCATTGAAAGTGATGCTCTGGTTCGCCTTCAGGATCGAGAAGCTTTGTGTCACGGCCGTCGCCGCGCTGTACTGGCCGTTGCCGGTTTGGCTGGCGGTAATCGAACAAGTACCGGCCGCCAAGATGCTGGCGCTGGCGCCGGAGACACTGCACACGCCGGGCGAATTGGAAGCGTAGGCGACTCCAAGCCCGGAAGTGGCCGTGGCCGAAAGCGCCACTGATCCCACACCGTAGGACGTCGTGGCCGGCTGGGGGAAGTTGATGGTCTGCGGTTTGATGGTGGGCGCGGTGACCGTCACCGTCAAGTAATTCGATGCCCTGTTGTAGGCCTTACCATCCGTTCCGGTCACCCGCGCATTAATGTGGTACGTGTGGCCGCTGGTCACCCCTGTCAGGGTAAAAACGGGCCCGGTGGTGTACTGCGTCGCGAGCACCGCACCGGTTTCATCCATCAGCTGAACGTCTCTGAATTCATTATCGATCGGATCGATGGAACCCGAAAGGACGATGGTCGCCGGAGATGTGTATGCCAGCGTGCTGGTCGACAACTTGACCACCGGGGAATGGAAAATCGCCAGCGCCGGCCCAGAGAGCATGCCAAACAACAACAGCATCCCCATCTTTCGCGCCACAGCCGCGAAATTTGCACGTAAACCCCATCCACAAATTTGATACATAGCCGCTCTTTTCATTCGATTCCCGCACTTTGCAAGGTTGCCTCAGCGTCAGTCCTTGACATTCGCAAGAACAAACACCCTGATCAAGCCAGCTGGCGAGTAGTTTCTTCAATAAACTGTTTCCAGGACGACGTACAAATTACCATTCACACAATCAAACTGGGATTGCAATATTATCATAAGTACATGCTAAAAAAATACAATTAAGAAAAACTCAATGTAATATTTTCAATTTAGCTACAGCAATGGTCTGTAAACTTTGACAATTGCTGTAGCACCAGTTCAATTCGGATAATGCGGTAATGGGTGATAAGCGATGACGCCCCTAATCAAGCGGGACCGCCTTCTTTAGGATAGGGACCGTTCCATTTGCCTGCGCCCGCCGCCGGTGCGGTCACGATCACTTCATATAATTTCATCACTACCTCGTCATTCGGCAATGGCGGCACTAATTTCAAACAGTACGGTTTCGAGACGGTCACGCGTCCGCTTCTCCTGGTGCGTCAAGTGCACATTCCTGAATGCGGGCTGCCGGGCCAAGGCCTGCAAGAACACGGTCAGCGCCTCCCGATTCCTGGCCTCTCCCTGAAGCGATATGCGTCGCTGCTCTTTCTCTGGCTGGAACTCCAGCAGCTCGACATCTGGGCTGGCTGCGCGTTCGACGGCAGAGAAGATTGGCACCCAGGAGAACACTCTCTCCGCGTTCAATGCAGCCCAGCGCCTTTGCATTTCCTGTTCGCCAGGCGTAAATTTCAGTGGCGGCCGCACCGCAAGCGCGGCCCGCACGCGCTCCACGCGCTGCGCCGTCAGCCTTGCCTCATCATGTTCCAGGAAGGCCAACGTGCCTAGCCACGCTGCCAGCGTCAGCAACAACGCGGCCGCCCCCAGCGACATCCACACTCGGCGCGGGCGTGGCCGCAGCAGGAAAGACAAATCATCCATATTCAACTCCAGACATCGGGCATCAGCGAGCGACGCGCCGCGGCGGGCAGGCACTCGCCAATAAATGTGGTGGGCACAGCCGGCACGACACCGGCCCAGTCATCGACCGCCTCAATCCCGCCATGAACGGCGCCCAGCCGCCGCATCAGCCGCCTGCCGGCAGCCTCCTCACCAGCACCAAGCACGGGTTCGATGTCGATCCCCTGCAAACGCCCGTGCTCATGCACCATGGCGGTGAGGCGTTGCGTCTCCCGCAACAGCACTATGTTTTTCGCCACGCCCGCCGGATGGCCATGACGGTGATAGGCCGCCATCGACAACGGCAATACGCTCGACAGCCGCAGTCCTTTGGACTCGGCCAATGCCCGCGCGTCCCGCAGCCATGAGGTCGCGATGGCAAACGCCATGCCAGCGGCCTGGTGATGACGAAACGCCGTTTGCACAGTCCAGCCCTCCCCTATATCCAAACCATGCCGCTCGAAATTCGCCAGTGCGTAGCCCAGCAGTTCGTCACGCGTAGTCAGTTGCTCCTGCCACGGCAGCATGACGGTCGCGGCGAGACTGTCGGAAACAGTGAGGTGCAGACGTGCGTTCTTTCTAATGCCGTCGGCATGCTGCAGCAACAAGCCGTCCAACGCCTTCAGCAAGGCGGACGGCTCGGATTGGTCATCCGGACCGGACGCGCACCGCAATTCGGAGCGCGATCGTCGTAGCCAGCACTGGCCGGGAAATAGCCCCACCAGGACAGATTCAGGCCACAAAAGTGACACGGTTCACCTCCTGTAAAGTCGTGTGGCCGGAACGCACCAACTCCATGGCGACATCGCGCAGGAAGCGCGTACCTTCCTTGCGCGCCTGCTCCTTGAGCGCCCGTATCGAAGCGCGGGCAACGATCATTTCGCGAATTTCATCGGTCAGACGCAGCACCTCCGCCACCGCGCGCCGCCCTTTGTAGCCAGTGTTGCGGCACTGCGCACAGCCGCGACCAGCATGGAAGCGGTAATTCTCCGGGTCGGTAATGCCCGATTCCGCCAGCAGCGTCGGCGCCACCTCCACCTGCTCATTGCAATGCACGCAGTTCTGGCGCAGCAGGCGCTGGGCCACCACTCCCGTCAGCGAAGACACGAAGTTGTAGGGATCGACGCCCATGTGCATGAAACGGCCGATCACGTCGAAGGTGTTGTTGGCGTGAACGGAGGTGAACACCATGTGTCCGGTCAGCGCCGATTGCACCGCAATCTGCGCCGTCTCGGGATCGCGGATTTCGCCCACCAGGATCTTGTCCGGGTCGTGCCGCAAGATGGAACGCAAGCCGACCGCGAAGGTCAGTCCCTTTTTTTCATTGACGGGTATCTGCAGCACGCCAGGTAGCTGATATTCCACCGGGTCTTCGATCGTGATGAACTTGTCCTCACCGTGGTTGATCTCGGTAAGCGCCGCGTACAGCGTGGTGGTCTTGCCGCTGCCCGTAGGGCCGGTCACCAGCATCATCCCGTACGGTTCCGCCGCCAGGCGGCGCAGCAGCACGATGGTTTGGCTGTCGAAACCCAGCGTGTCCAGTGTCAGGTGCTGCATGCTGTCGATCAATGCCTTCTTGTCGAGCACCCGCAGCACCGCGTCCTCGCCGTGAATGCTGGGCATGATTGACACGCGGATGTCGATGTCTCGACCTTTGGACGCCACCCGGAAACGGCCATCCTGCGGGATACGCTTCTCACCGATATCCAGTTCCGCCAGCACCTTGATGCGCGCGATCGCCTGCTCGGCCAGAGTCGGGCTATTAACAGTGGCGATGCGATTGAGCACCCCGTCAATGCGGAACTTGATGACCAGCCCCTGAGGCTGCGACTCCATGTGGATGTCGCTGGCTTCTAAGCGCAACGCATCGAACACGGTGGAGTTGATCAGCCGAACAGCGGGACTGGACTCGCCCTGGATCGACGTCAGCGTCAGGTCGGCGCTCGCATCGCGCGCCATTTCGATAGTCTCTTCCATACCAACGGCATCAGCCACGGCGCTGAACCCCGATTCATGCGATTCCAGCTTGGTCAGGATAATCAGTGGGTCCGCCAGGTAAATCTCCTGCAGCGGGAAACGCACCAGCCAGCCGCCGTGGTCCGGGTCGAGTGGCAGGCCCAGTGCCGCCACCAGCCGCCCTTCACCGTCCACACCGAGCACCAGCATGCGTTCCACCATGTCCGCATAGGTAGCCCGCTCGAAGGCCGGCGTCAGCATCATCACCTTTTCATCATCGAGAACGGGATAGGCCAGCAGTTCGGCCGCCGACGCCAACAGCTCGGAGCGGGGCGCTCCGCTCCGATCGGCCAGCACGGTGAGCCAGTGTGATGGCGGTAAAGCGGATTGCCGCGCTTCAGATAACAGAGGTAAAGTAAGCATATCGATCCAAAAAATATGTCGTGTCAAACGATGTTAGCGAGGTCGAAAATCGGGCTATACAGCATCAGGACAATCGCCCCGACCACCAGGCCGATACCGAGCATCAGCGCCGGCTCGATGAAGCGGCCGGCCGTGTCGATCCAGATGGCGGTCTCCTGATCGTAAAAGTCGGCGATGCGCTCCATCATTTCATCCAGGTTGCCTGACGACTCCCCGGCCAGCAACAGACGCTGTGCCACCTCGGTGCTGAGGCGACAGTCATTCATGACCGAGGACATCGGCTTGCCTTCGCTGACCGCCCTTACCGCCGCTGCCAGATCGTCCTGCATGGTGTCGGGCAGCGATGCCTGCGTCATGCGCATGGCGGCCAACACGCTGACGCCGCTGTTGAGCAGCATGCCCAACGTGCGGTACAGGCGCGCCAATTGCAGCACCCATATTTTTTCACCTATCCACGGCGTGCCGAGCACGCGTCGATAGAGCGCGGCGCGTACGGCCGGATGAACCGCCATGGTCACCAATGCAGCGCAGAACAGGAACAGGCAGGACCAGGCCAACAAGGTGTTGTTTCGCACAAAGCCCCCCCACATCTGCACGAAGCCGGCGTCGCCGTGGTGCGCGGATCCGGCGTCATCGTAGACGGCGCTAAAGCGCGGCAGAACGTACAGCATCAGGAATGAGATCACCAAAAAGCCCACGCTCAGCAGGATCGCCGGATAGGTCGCGGCGGCCGCAATCTTCCCTCTTATTTCATCGACCTGCCGCTGGTATTGCATATAGCGGCGTATTGCGGCGCGCACCGTTCCCGTGGTCTCGCTGGCCCGCACCATGGCCACATACAGCGGCGAGAACACAGACGGCAGCAGCGCCATGGCGTCCGATAGCTGATTGCCTTGCTGCAGTCCTTGCAATAGCGTGTCATAGATCCCGCGGTGCCTGCCGCGACGGTCGTTGCGGCCAAGGATTTCGATAGCGTCGACCACGGTTTGCCCCGCCTCCAGCAATGAATGCAACTGCTGATTAAAGACGGACAGGTTGAACGCCTTCTGCTTCCCGCCGCGCGAGATGCTGGTGCGGACCGCGCGCAGATCAAGCAGGCGCCCGCCGGCCGACGCCAGCACCCGGCGCGCCTCCTCTGCGCTGGTGGCGTCGACGTCAACCAGTTCGACTTGCATGGCCTTATTGAGGACCTTGGCACGAAATTGCATACTCGTCTCCGGCTTATTGCGCCGCGCTCCAGTTCATTACATCAGCATCCTCGCCCGTTCCGCCTGGCTTACCATCGGCGCCATAGGACAGCACCTCGAAATCGCGGCCGTCCGAACCGGGCATGCGATAGATGTAGCCATTCCCCCACGGGTCCGCCGGCAGGCTCTTTTTCAGGTAGGCGCCATGCCACATCGGTTCATTGGGTGGCTGTACGAACAAGGCCGACAGTCCCACGGTCATTGGCGGATAGTGGCCGGTGTCGAGCCGATACTGCTCGAGCGCCTTATCAAACGATTCGATCTGATCCTGCGCGATCGTAATTTTCGACTTGCCGATCTGGGCGAAATACTTAGGCGCGACGTAGGCCGCGAGCATGCCGATGATGACGATCACCACCAGCAGTTCCAGCAAGGTAAATCCGTTTTGTTTTTTCATGGCGTGGTGGTCGCTGGCGGGGCCGGCGGCGCCGGCTGTCCAGGCTTGGGTGGCTGATAGATGAAGCGCCAGTCGGCATAGGTCGCGGCGTTCTTGAAGTCGGCCAGCTGCGTGGGGAAACCGTCGCTTTTGATCGGCTTCTGGGTCGACAGGGAATAGACCCCGATCACCGCGTTGCCGTCATAAACCACGCCCCAGTCCTTGCTTCCGGTGATGGGGTCGCGGTAGCGCTTGCGCAGGTGCCGTATGGGGATGGTGTTGCGTCCATCGAATATCAAGGCGTCGAACGCGTCCACCGAGCCCTTGAGCGGGAACTGCTTGGCGGTGCCCGGCGAATTCTCGTAGTAACTGCGGATGGCGTTCAGATAAATCTGGCCGACGTAGAGCAGCTCCGCTTCTTTTTCACGGCGCTGGGTCGTCATGGTGTTTTCCATGGCACGCACCGAGACTATCGACACCACGGCCACCAGGAACATCACGATCACATAGCTGAATCCTCGCTGACGCTTCATTGCTCACCAGTTCCTCAGCCAAGTGCCGTCGCGCGCCGTGTTCGGCGCGGCGCTATGGACATTGGTGACCACGCCCATCGCCGGATCCTGCGCGGCGTCGACCACCCAGCTGTTCGAGCTTTGCGTGAAGGGATCGACTGGAATCCCGCGCAGGTATTTTTCGGTTACGAGGTCCTTGAGCTCGTTCGGATAGTGATTTTTGTCGGTGTAATACTTATCGATAGCGTCGCGCAGCACGAACAGGTCCTCGCGCAGCACGTCCTCCTTGGTGCGGTCCACATTGCCGAAATAGCGCGGCACCGCCAGTGTCAGGATCATGGCCACGATGGCCAGCGTCACCAGCAGCTCGATCATGGTAAAGCCACGCGCGCGCATATCACCACTCCGCATAGGGCACTCCGTTCAGGCCAGTCTTGCTCGATTTCGAATAGACGTCGAACACGTCGTCGCCCTCCACCGGATGGTCCGGATCCGACGCGTAGCTGCGCTTGCCCCAGGTATCGGCCGCCGCCACGGTGGCGTCGTCAAAAAAGGGATCGCGTGGGATCTTGCGCAGGAAGTACTGCTGGGGGCCGGTCTTGTTCAGTTCATCCTGCATGCCGTTGACCAGCTCCAGTAGATTGTGTGGATAACCGCTCTCGCCGCTTTTGGTCGCGATATGACCTGCCGCCACCGCCAGCTTGTAGGCGTCGATGGCCTGCCGCATATCGCGCAGCGCGGTGCGCAGCTCGCGCTCCTTCTGCCGTTTGACCGTGGTCTCCACGAACGGCACGGCGACCGTGGCCAGCAGACCGATGATGGCGGCGGCGGCCAGCAGCTCCAGAAAGCTGAAGCCGCCCATCGCACCGCGCACGCGCCGCAGGCCCGCCATCTCAGCGCACAATCACGAGTTTGTGACCCAGCGGCAGAGCCGGACGGCTGACGGCCTTCTGCCCGCCGATCGGCGTCATGCCGATGACACTGATTTCCGTTCCGTTGGACGGCGCGCGCGCCCGCGCGGTCACGGTCAGGAAACGCGCAGCCCCTTTCGCGCCGGCCGTGTCACCCGCCCCGGCGCTGGCGCCGACCGACACCCGGCCACCCGGGTTGTCGACCGCCTCGCTGAAGCTGCCCTTGCCCGAGCGATTAAAGTAGTCCCCCTCCTGTACCGACAGAATCTCAAACTCGGACGGATTGAAGGCCAACTGCAGCGAGGCGGCGCGCAGCAGCTCGGAACTGTCCATCGCGAGCTGCAGCGTGACCGTCTCGCCGACCTTGAGCTGGGCCGGGCCGTTCCAGCTCAGGACCGGCGCGTCCGGCGCCGCCGCGGGCGCCGGCGACGGCGCCAGCGACGGCGCGGCGGCGGGCTTGGCCGCGGGCGTTACGGCGGGGCCCGGCGCGGCGCCGGCGGCGCCATCGAAACTGCGCAACTGGAGCGGACGCGTATGCAGGGTCGCCTCCGTGCCGGACCAGAACGATTCCGCGCCGGCTTCCCTGCGCCGGATGTTGCGGATCAGGTGAGGCGTGATGGACAGGACGATTTCCGTTTTCTGCTGATTGTCGTTCTGGCTGCCGAACAACCGGCTCAATATCGGCAATTCGCCGATCAGCGGTATTCGGTTGGCCGACGAACGCTGTTCGTCGCTGATCAAGCCACCCAGGACCTGCGTCTCGCCATCCTTCAGGCGCAGCGCGCTGCTGAAGTTGCGCGTGCCGATCTGGTACGCCTGTGATCCATTGTTAGTCTTGACAGTCGATACCAGCGAGCTCACCTCCAGCGCCAGTTTCAGTCCGATCTCGTCGCGCAGATGGATGTCAGGCTCCACCTCCAGCTTCAGACCCACATCGAGGTACTGGATGTTTTCTGTGACGTATGTGCCGCTGCTGGTGGTGGTCACCACCGGCACCTTGTCGCCGATGAGGATCTTGGCCTTGTCGCGATCCCGGACCCGGATGCGCGGATTAGCCAGCAAGTTGGCATCACCTTCAGTCTTCTGCAGATTGATCGTGGCGTTGGGGACGGTGATCCCGAGGGAATCGAGGTTCAGCGCCTTCAGGTCGCTGAACTTGATGGCCGAGGTGCCGCTGGTCCCGGTGCCGCCGCTGCTGCCACTGCCGGGCAAGGTGCCGGTGGTATTGAGCGGCGCGATGGTCAGCTGGCCGGGCCACTGCACGCCCAGGTTGAGCAGGCGCGAACGGTTAATCTCCAGCACCTCCACGTCGAGCATCACTTCCGGCTCTTCCAGGTCATGCAGGGAGATTAGCTTCTCCGCCAGCTGTATCGTCTCCGGATTCTCGCGGAGCACCAGCATGTTGTACTTGTCATCGACAAACACGTCCTTGATCTTAAGAACGGTCTTCAGCATTGATGCCGCCTGCTTGGCTTCCACGTTCGCCAGGTAGAACACCTTGACAATCAGGTCCTGGTACTCGCGCGTCTTGGTCGCCGTGTTCGGGTAGATCAGCACACTGCTGGCGTTGAGGACTTTTTTCTCCAGTTGCCCGGTTGATAGAATGACGTCGATCGCGTCATCGAGCGTGGTGTGCTTCAAGAAGACAGTGGTGCGTTGGTCGCCCTTCACTTCACGGTCAAAAATGAAGTTGATGCCGGTCGTACGGGACAGCGCATCGAACACCATTTTGATGGAGGCGTCACGGAACTCAAGATTGATCGGTTTCTTATACATGGCGCCCAGGCTCGGGATCACCAGCATGTCTTGTGCTTGCATGGCCTCGATTTCGCCCTTGAGCGCGCGGGCCTCCGGCTGGGTCGGATAATTCTTGAGCGCGCGCGCCACCAGCTCGTTCGCCTGCCCTGTATCACCCCGCTGGAACGCCTCACGCGCCTGTACCGCCTCCTCGCCCGCTTTGGCGATCTTCGCCAAAGCGTCGATGCCTCCCTGCGCGCGCGCATTGTCGCGGTCGTACCGCAGAATCGCGCGATAGGAACGCTCCGCGTCGGCATATTTTTGCTCGGCCACCGAGGCCGCGCCCGCCGCCAACAGCTTGGCGGTCGCCAGCTCACGCGCACGCAACCAGTCCTTGCGGTACTCCAGGTCGTGCGGTCTCATCTCCGACGCCTCCGCCAATTGCCCAACCGCGTCCACATACTCGTGGCGTTCCATGGCCACCATGCCATCGTGATGCTTTATGTTGGCCGCGCAGCCGGCCAGCAATATCAGGACTGCCAGTGGCAGCCGAGAAAGGTGGCGTCGAACCAAAAGGGGAAGTGGTTTGAAATTAGTTGTCACGAGTGGGAACCGGCAGCGCCTGTTTCTGGTGGGTAGGGATGTGTTCAAATTCAATATGGCTCGCGGTAATAGCGCGCACCTTGTAAGTGCCATCCAGCACGTCACCAGTGTGAGCAACGACCGCTTCGTCGCCTCGGGCTAGATACACGGTCTGTTCGGCGCCGTCATTGAGGCTCCCCATAAAGCGGTACGGCAACGACGGCGCAGCCACAGGCGGTGGCGGCACCGGAGGGCCGACGAACATCGGCACCGCCACCACTGGCGCGGCAGGCGTTGGCAGTATGGGCGCTAGCCATCCGCGCGGCGCGAATGGATCGGGATCGCCTGCGTCTTCCTCAGCCGCTATGTCATCCGAATCCAGCGGGGCGATCGGCGCCTTTCCGACCGGTGCCTTCGGCGCTATGGCGACAGTGGGCGGCGCCGGATCCTCCACCGGATAAAGGATAGCGACCATGGTCCCCGCAAATAAGCTAAGCAATACCGCCCAGCGCTTGCGGGCTGATTTATCCACGGCTACCCTTTTGGAAAAATGCCGAGAACGCAAGATCGCAACTGAGCGTAGTAACTGCGATGTCATCACGCGAGCAACTGATACTGTCAAGAATTGAATGTGGCAGATTCTTCGCCATCGCATCCACGAACCGGCGCATCAAGGGATAGTTTGCCGTTGCAGACAAGGTCAGGCGATAGCGCAGATACGGAAGGGACGCGCCTTCCTCCAAGGTATAGGAGATTTCATCAATGGGCAGGCCAATATCGACGGCGATCTGATTGACTGTCTCGACCAGTTCCGCACTGGAGAATTTCGGTAACGTTGGAACGCTGGCCGTGGATCGCGCGATCTGCGGCATCACCAGCGCGGACCGGGAAGTGGCCAACAATTCATTAAGATCGGCGGCCGCCAGGCGCTTGTGCTCCAACTGGAACAGAAAGGCCACGCCGGACAGCCCGGCCAAAGCGATCGAAGCCGCAGTGGCGACCACGACGACAGGATGAGCCCGCAACAACCGCTGCGAATGGAACGCCAGAAACGAAAACTTCGTTGAATTCATAAGTTTGCTAACCGCCACCTACCTATCCGCACAATCACCGAAGCTCTATCACTGTTCCGGGTGGACGACAGCAGCAGTCCACCGTAGTACCGCAATGCAGACACAGAAAATATATAAAATACAATCTGGCAATATGGACCATGCCCGAGTTGTCGGAAATATTATTGCTAAAGGTAAATGTTATCGACAATATTGCTGAAAAGTATGCAATTTTGCACTAATCACATCCAAAAAGATGCGCACATTGTAACAACGTGCGGAAAATTAGTATTCGTCAGGCATGGCAAACGGAGGGCTTTTGGTTTTCGCGTCCAGCTGCCGCCACCCGTACAATTACATCGCGATGGCTGAGCTTGACGTGACCAATGCCACGTACAAGAATGAATCAAGTTGATTCTCGACTGAGGTTTGCAAAAAGGGAAAATATCGACGCGAAAACAAAAAATCGCCGACTAAGCGGCGATTTCTCTTGATTCGATTTGCCGCGCACGGCAGCAAACCCTTGATGTTCTGGAGGCGAGGAGCGGAATCGAACCGACCTAGACGGCTTTGCAGGCCGTTTACGCCCCTTATAAATCAATCACTTACAAAACAACCGCTCAATTTGCCGCTTGGCTCCGGCTTCATGGCTTCATTTCCATATTATTCCCGCCATCCTCGCCAGCATCCTGGCGTAACGCCGGCAGTTGCTTTAACAAGTCTGGAAACGCCAACTGCACCGTATCCCATACCACGTCGAGGTTGATGTCGAAATAGCCGTGGGCAATACGGTTACGCATCCCCCGCATGCCGCGCCACTGTACTTCCGGATGCGTCAGTGCAAATTCGGCGTAGCCATCCATCACTTTGGTGGCTGCTTCACCAATGATGATGACGCTCATAATGACAGCCTGCTGCGTCCGTTTGTCGGCCAAGAAAGCATCTTTGTCCATGCCTTCCACGAAGCTGCACGCGTCCGACGCGGCCTGCCGCATATGTTCCAAGTAGTCCGGAAGCCTGTTCCCGCTCATACCGGCAACGCTTCGGCGAGCACGCTGGCACGGAATTTCGAAGGCAAATCAGCCGGTGTCAGCAGATCAACATGGATGCCAAGCAAGGATTCCAGCTCGTCTTGCAAACCGCCAAGGTCAAACAGCGTTGCGCCAGGCAGCGCATCAACCAGCAAGTCCAAGTCGCTGCCATCCCTGTCAGTGCCATGCAGCACCGAACCGAAAATGCGCAGATTCGCCGTACGGAAGCGGCTTGCCGCGTCGCGCACGGCGATTCGATGCAGTTCGAGCGCAGTGGATGGTCGCATGGCGAGGTCGTCAGGAACGCATTGTAGGGACTGAGAGTAGCCAACCATTTTTACACTTCTCTTCGCAGAGCGCGTGGCGGTGGGCGTTGTTAAGTTGATTTTAACGTATACGGAATTTCCCATACAACTTCGTGCTCGAGGTTATCGCGGTGATCAGGAATGGACGCCTCATTCTGCGGAATGCATTGAATTGCAACAAACTTCACCTTGATGAGACAATTGTGCCAGTTACATACCGGCGAACGCCAAAAGCAAAACCTCGAGACGGAAGTCACTCGACTACGCAAGGAAAACCTGGCGTTGAAAGCCCTGCTGGCAACGCACGGCATCCCCTTGCCCGTAGAACCGGCGCAAGGCGCAACAACTCAACGGCCTTCGCGTTCCGGAGTCTCCCGCGATGCAAGGCAGCTGGCACAGCATTGATCAGCGCCACATGCGCCCGGACACGGCAACTGAAATTGGCATCTTATGATCGCCTGTTTCCAAACCAGGACACGATGCCCAAAGGCGGCTTCGGAAATTGTGTGCCCTGCCCCTGCAAAAATATCCACGCAAGCTTGGTCGCAGCGTCTTTGTCGATTCGGGTCTGCAGCCGGTACATGACCAATGGGGATTTCTGGAAGCGATCAAGCCCCTCGCACCGGAGCAGATCGATGCGGCATTGAACAAATTGGTGGAGGAGTGGCATCCACTCGATATTGCTTACGCTGAGGTCCCGGATGAGAACGCTGATACGCCTGTCCGCAAACAAGATCACTTTGCGGCTCGATGACGTGCGTTCAAAGGGCCAGGCGCACCAGCATAGGTTAGCGTAACGCCAGCATCGTCCGGACCAGAAAAACGACGTGTGCAGGTAGCGCTGGTTGAGTGCCAGCCAGGCATTTGAGACGGCCTGATTGGCCGTCTACATCATCGACAAAGGCGACAGTTAGATACTTGAAGCCAGAAGGCAGGGGGAGATGATGAGGAATGTGCGGTTGCGGACCACGCAACCTGAATCGCCCAGGAAGAAAAAAGCCCGCATTGCTGCGGGCTAACTTCTTGATTCCATTATTTATTCTGGAGGCGAGGATCGGAATCGAACCGACCTAGACGGCTTTGCAGGCCGCTGCATAACCTCTTTGCTACCTCGCCAGAGGGTCTTTCTGGGCACCACCGCACAGCTGCGGTCGTGCTTTCTTGCCGCATCAAGCGCGATGCTTGCTGCGAGAATTCTGGAGCGGGAGAAGAGTCTCGAACTCTCGACCTCAACCTTGGCAAGGTTGCGCTCTACCAACTGAGCTACTCC
>NZ_JBYSZG010000069.1:0-21888 GCF_058786935.1 Rugamonas sp. FW305-51 | reverse complement strand
CAGCAGAGAGATGAGATTATGCGGTGTTTCGTGCAGCTCGTCAACCCCTCGTTTTTCACCCCGTTTAACTCGCATTTACATGCACCGTTTTGCGGGGAGGCGAACTATAGCAAACCCGGCACGGAGCTGGCAAGCCCTTTTCACCCGCCCATGACTATCCTCGCTGGCAGGTCGGCAAAAAATGCGCTAAGGTGAACATCCGCATCCCGCCCTCCCCCTCCATATCCAATGAAACAGCCCCCATCATTTGACGTCATCGTTGTCGGCAGCGGCCCCGGCGGCGCCAGTGTCGCGCGCGAGCTCGCCCGCCGGCAGATGCGGGTACTGGTACTGGAACAGGGCAGCGCCGCGCCGCTGCAGGGCACCTTATCCCAGATGGCCGGCATTGCCGCCATACCTGGCAAAAGCGCCTTCCTGCACCACGATGCGTCACTGCTGGTGAGCGGCATCGCCACAGGCGGCACCTCCACCATCAATTTTGCAACCGCCGTAGCACCGCCATTGTCCATGTTTGCCGCACACGGTATCGACCTGGCGCCCGCGTTGGCATCGCTACAGGCCGAACTTCCGATGTCACCCCTGCCGGACGAATTGATCGGCCCCATGGCCAAGCGCATCCAGCAAGGCGCTCTGGCCCGCCAGCTGGAATGGCGCAAACTCGACAAGATGATACGTCCGCAGTCCTGCCGCACCGGCTGCTGGCGTTGCGTCTACGGCTGCCCCTTCGGCGCGAAGTGGACGGCGCGCGATTTCCTGGATGAGGTGGTTCGGCTCGGCGCGACCCTGATCGATCAAGCCAAGGTCGAAGAAATCATCGTCGAAAACGGCCGCGCCACCGGCGTGCACTACCGCCGCGGCGGCAAGCTGCTTCAGGCGCTGGCAGACAAGGTGGTACTGGCCGGCGGTGGCATCGGCAGCCCGCGCCTGCTGCACCGCTCCGGCCTGCATCCGGCGCGCAGCACCTTTTTCAGCGACCCGGTCGTTGCCGTCATGGGACAGGTGGACGATATCGACGGCGGTGCCGAAGTGCCCATGGCCGCCGGGATGTATCTGCAGGACGAAGGAATCGCCCTGGCCGACATGACGCTGCCCAAGCCGATGTACCAGGCCTTTGCCGCGCAGGTCGGCCGTATCGACCGCCTGCTGTCGCACGCGCAAACACTCACCCTGATGGTGAAAATACGTGACGATATCGGCGGCGGCATTGGCCCGCACTGGGTCGACAAAGGCTTGTCCCGTGCGGACCGCGCCAGGCTGGCGGCCGGGGTGGGCATGGCGCGCGACATCCTGCGCGCCGCCGGGGCGAGGAACATATTCAAGAGCTGGCATTTCGCCGCCCATGCCGGCGGCAGCGTGCGCATCGGCGATGGCGTGAATAGCTCCCTGCAGACTGCCACGCCCAACCTGTTTGTCTGCGACGCCTCGGTTATCCCCGGTCCGTGGGGATTGCCGCCTACCCTGACGCTGCTCTGCCTGGGCAAACGGCTCGGCCTTGCCCTCTGATTAAAGACCGTCGAACTTCGGAGCGCGCTTCTCCAGGAAAGCGTGCATGCCCTCTTTCTGGGCCGGCGTGCCGAACGCGGCCTGGAACAGGCGGCGCTCATAGTTGACGCCTTCCGTCAGCGTCGTTTCGAAGGCGCGGTTGACGGCGTCCTTGATCATCATGGCGACCGAAGTCGGCATGGCGGCGATGGTGGCCGCGGCAGCCAGGGTTTCTTCGATCAGCTTGTCGGCCGGGACCACGCGCGACACCAGGCCGATGCGCTCCGCTTCGGCCGCGTCGATGGTACGGGCCGTCAGCAGCAGGTCCATGGCCTTGGCCTTGCCGATGGCGCGCGGCAGGCGCTGGGTACCGCCGGCGCCCGGGGTCACGCCGACCTTGATTTCCGGCTGGCCGAACTTAGCGTTATCGCCCGCGATCAGGAAGTCGCACATCATGGCCAGTTCGCAGCCGCCGCCCAGCGCATAGCCGGCAACGGCGCCCACCACCGGCTTGCGCACGCGCAGAATGTGCTCCCAGTTGCGGGTGATGTAGTTGTCGCGGTAGGTATCGGTGTAGGTGTAGTCGGCCATGGCCGCGATGTCGGCGCCAGCCGCGAAGGCCTTCTCGCTGCCCGTCAGGACGATGCAGCCGACGGCCGGATCGGCATCGAATTTGTACAGGGCGTCGCCCAGCTCATTCATCATGCGATCGTTCAGCGCATTCAGCGCCTTCGGGCGGTTCAGGCGGATCAGCGCCACTTTGTCGTGAATTTCAACGATCAGGTCTTCATACTGCATCGGGGTCTCCTCCAATTGAACGGGTATCCATCGATTGTAGCGTCTATCTATAGAGTAGGGGCACTGGTATGATGAAGCGCTTGATCCGCCCTCAACACAGGACGTCCTATTCTTACCGTATTGCGCCTTTATTTGCATGACAAGTTCGGCAATGACGCGCTGTTGCGCAATGCCGACTTTCGGCGCTATTGGTTCAGCAGTGTGCTCAATGGATTCGGCGGCCAGGTCAGCGGACTGGCGCTGCCCCTGTGCGCCGCCCTGCTGCTGCACGCCACACCGGTCCAGATGGGGACCCTGGTCGCGGCCCATGCCATCCCCTTCGCGCTGTTCGCCCTGCCGGCAGGCGTCATCCTGGACCGGAACCGCAAATTTCCCATCCTGTTGCTGAGCGAATCGATCCAGGCCATCGCGCTGGCCAGCATCCCCGCCGCCTACTGGATGGGTGTCCTGTCGATCCACTGGATGTATGCCACGTCCTTCATCTTTGGCGTCTGCTCGGTGGTGGGCGGCGGCGCCGAACAGATCTTCCTCACCTATATGATAGGCCGCGATGGCCTGATCGACGCCCAGTCCAAGCTGGCGGCGACCGACTCCGCCTCCCGCCTGCTGGCGCCCGGCATCGCCGGCCTGCTGGTGCAATGGCTGACCGCACCTGTTGCGGTGCTGGTCAACGCCCTCAGTTTTGCGATCTCCGTGTTCAACCTGCGCTGTATCAGCGTGCGCGACCCGCGTCCCGCGCCGTCCGACAAGCACCCGTTGCGCGATATCCACGATGGCCTGAAATTCATCTGGCACCATCCGCTGCTGCGCGCGCTCGCTTGGGCCGCCGGCTTCTGGCATTGGCTGTACTTCGGCTATTCGGCGTTGCTGATCCTGTTCGCCACGCGCGAACTGGGTATGACACCGGGCATGCTGGGGACGGCGCAAATGCTGGGTGGACTGGGCGTCCTGGCCAGTTCGGTCCTGCTCAAGCCCCTGAACCGCCGCTTCGGGCAAGGCCGCACCATCCTGGTCGGCGCCGCCGCGACGGCGCTGGGCTTCGTGCTGATGCCGACCATCCCCGCCGAACTGTTCGGCAGCCGCAACGCCAGCGCCATCGCCTACGCGGCGCTGGTGTTCTTCTTCGATTGCGGCGTGATGCTGTTCTTCCTGCCCTACCTGGCCTTGCGCCAGAAGGTGACGCCGGACGAATTCCTGGGCCGCATGACCTCCACCATGCGCTTCCTGACGGTGGCCACGGCGCCGGTGGGGGCGCTGGCCGCGGGCGCCATCGCCGAGCATTTCAGCATCCGCACCGGCATGGCCTGCGTGGCCGCCGGCGGCGTGGCGCTGACCATCGCCCTCGTCATGTCCAAGCCTATCCGCGACGTGCGTCCCTGATCGCGGCGCCCCGGCATCGGCACGCCAGCTACAAGTCGCAGATCGCCGCGGATCGCCGCGGCTCGCAGGTCGCTCAGCGCGCCGGCGCCTGGCGCGGCAACAGCAGCCAGATGCTGCCGCGCTGCTTCATGCGGCCGGCGTTGTCGGCCGCCTCGGTGCCGAAGCCGAAGAAGTAATCGACCCGGATCGCGCCGCGGATGGCGCCGCCCGTATCCTGCGCCATCACCAGCCGTTGCAGCGGGATGTCGCTGTTGGGCTGGCTGGTGGCCAGGAACATGGGCACGCCCAGCGGCAGCTGGGACGCATCGACGGCCACCGAACGCTGCGGCGTGAGCGGCACGCCCAGCGCGCCTTTCGGCCCCACGCGCGGATCGGGCAGGCGCTCCTCCTTGAAGAAGACATAGCTGGGATTGACGTTGAACAGCTCCTGCATGCGGGTAGGATGGCCGGCGATCCAGGCCTTGATGCCCTGCGCGGAAGCCTGCTCCATGGTCAGCTCGCCCTTGTCCACCAGCCAGCGGCCGATCGACTTGTACGGATAGCCGTTCTGGTCGGCGTAGGCCACGCGCACGGTTTCCTGGGTGTCCGTCAGCTGCACGCGGCCGGAGCCCTGCACCTGCAGGAAGAACGATTCGACCGGATCGTCCACCCACAGCAATTCCTTGCCGGCGGCGTCGGCCCGCTCGATCTCGGCGCGGCTTGAATAGGGCACCACCTTCTTGCCCACCAGCCGGCCACGCAGGCGCATCCCCTTCAGTTCCGGATAGACGCTGGCCAGGTCCACCGTGATCAGGTCGTCCGGCACCTTGTACAACGGGGTCTGGTACGGGCCGCCGCGCTTGCGGGCGCCGCGCAGCAACGGTTCGTAATAGCCGGTGACCAGGCCGTCCTGGGCGCCGTCCGGCGCGATCACCTGGTTCGGCACCAGGAACGCTTCAAAGAAGGTGCGGATGGCCTGCTCGTCGTTGCCGTTGACGCTGCGGGCGATGGTGCAAGCCTCCTTCCAGTCCACCCGCTTGACCAGCACATTGCAGGAGGACATGAAGGCCGGCCAGGCGGCGCGCACGTCGTCCTTGTCCCAGCCCGGCAACGCGGCGAAGGTCGATGGCACGAACTGCGGTGTGGTCGGCAACGGCGCGGGGGTGGGCGCTGGCGTCGGTGTGGGCACAGGGGCCGGGACCACGGGCGGCGGCACCGCCGGGCGCGGCGGCGCCGTGGTACAGGCGGCCAGCGAAAGGACGACGACCGTCAGCGAAACGAGTAAACTACTGCGTGTAAATGACATAAGGATAACTATGTGGTTCTTGATGATAGAAGCGATGGTGGCGCTCTTCCTGCTGGTCTTTATCGTCTGGTGGACGATGTACTCGGGCAAGAAGCCTACGCCCAGGCAGCAGGCCTTGCCGGACCGGCAGGACGAAGACGCCAGATAAGACCCCAAATAAGGCGCAAATAAAGGCGCCAAACCGCGCCCCCGTGGCGCGCCGAGGGATGCGCCACGGCGGGACGGCGTGGGAAGCGTCAGTGCAGGGTGCGCGGCAGCGACAGCACGAATTCCGGTATCTTGACGTCGAACTGGTGGCCATCCTCGGCCACGCAGAAGTACTCGCCCGTCATGGAGCCTTGCTGGGTTTGCAACGCCGTGCCGCTCGTGTACTCGAACTGCTCGTTCGGCTGCAGCAGCGGCTGATGGCCCACCACGCCCAGCCCGCGCACTTCCTCGACATGGTTGTTGGCGTCCGTGATGACCCAGTGGCGCGAGATCAGCTGCGCCGCCACCGTGCCCGTGTTCTTGATCGTGATCGAGTAAGTGAACACGAAATTGGTGCGCTCCGGGTCCGACTGCTCGGGCAGGTACTGGGTTCTGACCGACACAGTAAATTCGTAAGTGGCCATCGACTTTCCTTAAAAAACGGTAAAACGTGAATCGCCGGCAATGATAGCGAATCAATATCGTCAGTCCTACATTGCACTCCAAAACGGGGCCGGATGCAAGGTGTCATCCCAAAATCCCCTCATAAATATGGCCGCGGGCCACGCCGCAAACAGGCGCGGCCGCGCCGGCAAGCGTAAAATAGCGCATCTTTTTAAAATGCAAGCACACTGCACGCCCACACCATGACCACTTTCCGCATCGCTCCCAGCATCCTGTCCGCCGACTTCGCCCGCCTGGGCGAGGAAGTGCGCAATGTCGTCACCGCCGGCGCCGACATCATCCACTTCGACGTGATGGACAACCACTACGTGCCCAACCTGACCATCGGCCCGCTGGTGTGCCAGGCGATCCGCCCCCACGTGCAAGTGCCGATCGACGTGCACCTGATGGTCAAGCCGGTCGACCGCCTGATCCCGGACTTCGCCAAGGCCGGCGCCAACATCATCACCTTCCACCCGGAAGCGTCGGAGCACATCGACCGCTCGCTGCAGCTGATCCGCGACAACGGCTGCAAGGCCGGCCTGGTATTCAACCCCGGCACCCCGCTGCACTTCCTGGACCACGTGATGGACAAGATCGACATGATCCTCATCATGTCCGTCAACCCCGGCTTCGGCGGCCAGTCCTTCATCCCCGAAGCGCTCAAGAAGATCGCGCTGGCGCGCCGCAAGATCGACGAATCGGGCCGCGACATCCTGCTGGAAGTGGACGGCGGCATCAAGATCGACAACATCGCCGCCGCCGCGGCAGCGGGCGCCGACACCTTCGTCGCCGGTTCGGCCATCTTCGGCCAGCCCGACTACAAGGCCGTGATCGACGCCATGCGCACCCAACTGGCGACGGTGTAAGCATGCAGGTACTGGCAGGCGTACGCGCCGCAATCATCGATCTGGATGGCACCATGCTCGACACGGTGCCCGACTTCCACGTGGCCATCAACGCCATGCGCGCCGAACTGCATCTGGCGCCCATCACGCAAGAGCAGATCGCCCGCATGGTGGGCAAGGGTTCCGAGAACCTGATCCGCAGCGTGCTGGCGCTCGACTTCGACGCGGCCGGCGTGGAGCAGCATTTCGAGGCGGCGCTGGCGTCCTACCAGCACCACTACCTGGCCATCAACGGCAACCACAGCGCGCTCTACCCGGACGTGATCGCGGGCCTGGAGGCGCTCAAGGCGCAGGGCCTGCGCCTGGCCTGCGTGACCAACAAGCCGATTTCGTTCGCCACTCCGCTGCTGCACCAGAAAGGCCTGCACGGCTATTTCGAACTGGTGTACGGCGGCGACTCGCTGGCGCGCAAGAAGCCGGACCCGCTGCCGCTGCTGACGGTGTGCGAACAATTCGGCCTGGCGCCGGCGGCCGTGGTGGCCATCGGTGACTCGTCGAACGACGCGCAGGCCGCGCGGGCTGCCGGCTGCCCCGTGTTGACGGTGCCCTACGGTTACAATCACGGACAGGCTATACACGAAACCGATTCCGATGGTATAGTTGACACGCTGCTAGAAGCGGCACGCCAGATTCGTTTGCATAACTGAATTGCATACTGCGCTCAACCGATAATGTTTCTCACCAAAAAACACAATGTCACACAACCGGGCTCGATTGAGGCCTGGCTTTGGCGACGCTGGCAATCCTGGCAAAAGTAACAAGCCGAACTGATTGCTGTCGCACGTGCTCGCGCACCCGACAGGTTTTTTGCAAACCCACCGCCGCTCACATTGCGGCGGCATGGAGAGAAACATGACCGAACTCGAATTCAAATCGTTGGCCAATGAAGGCTACAACCGCATCCCGCTGATCGCGGAAGCGTTTGCCGACCTCGAAACTCCCCTCACGCTGTACCTCAAGCTGGCCCAGACCCAGAACGCCGGCAAGAACACCTTCCTGCTCGAATCGGTGGTCGGCGGCGAGCGCTTCGGCCGCTTCTCCTTCATCGGCCTGCCCGCCACCACGCTGCTGCGCAGCTCCGGCAACCTGACCGAGATCGTCAGGAACGGCGCCGTGATCGAGCGCCACGAGGGCAATCCGCTCGAATTCATCGAACAGTTCCAGTCCCGCTTCAAGGTGGCCCTGCGCCCCGGCATGCCGCGCTTCTGCGGCGGCCTGGCCGGCTACTTCGGCTACGACACGGTGCGCCACATCGAGAAGAAACTGGCCGCCACCTGCCCCAAGGACGACCTGGGCCTGCCCGACATCCAGCTGATGGTGACGGAAGAACTGGCCGTGATCGACAACCTGTCGGGCAAGCTGTACCTGATCGTCTACGCCGACCCCACCCAGCCGGAAGCCTATTCGAAAGCGCGCCAGCGCCTGAAAGACCTGCGCGTGATGCTGCGCCGCGGCGTCGATGCGCCCGTCACGTCGAGCTCGGTGCGCACCGAAACCATCCGCGAATTCGACAAGGCCGACTACCTGCAGGCCGTGGCCCGCGCCCACGAATACGTGATGGCCGGCGACCTGATGCAGGTGCAGATCGGCCAGCGCCTGCGCAAGCCCTATGTGGATTCGCCGCTGACGCTGTACCGCGCGCTGCGTTCGCTGAACCCGTCGCCGTACATGTACTTCTACAATTTCGGCGACATGCAGATCGTCGGCGCCTCGCCGGAAATCCTGGTGCGCAACGAGACGGCGCCGGACGGCCAGAAGAAGGTCACGCTGCGCCCCATCGCCGGCACCCGCCCACGCGGCAGCACGCCCGAGCGCGACGCCGAACTGGCAAAAGAACTGCTGGCCGATCCGAAAGAGATCGCCGAACACGTGATGCTGATCGACCTGGCCCGCAATGACCTGGGCCGCATTTCCGAGATCGGCAGCGTCAAGGTCACCGACCGCCTGGTGATCGAAAAGTATTCGCACGTGCAGCACATCGTCTCCAACGTCGAAGGCAAGCTGAAAGAAGGCCTGTCCAACCTGGACGTGCTGCGCGCCACCTTCCCGGCCGGCACCCTGACCGGCGCGCCCAAGGTGCGGGCGATGGAAGTGATCGACGAGCTGGAAATTTCCAAGCGCGGCATCTACGGCGGCGCCTGCGGCTACCTGTCGTTCGGCGGCGAAATGGACGTGGCGATCGCCATCCGCACCGGCGTGATCAAGGACGGCAACCTGTACGTGCAGGCCGCCGCCGGCATCGTGGCCGACTCCATCCCCGAGATGGAATGGCAGGAAACTGAAAACAAGGCGCGCGCCGTGCTGCGCGCCGCCGAACAAGTGCAAGATGGCCTGGATGGGGAGTTCTGAGATGCTGCTGATGATCGACAACTACGACTCCTTCACCTACAACATCGTGCAGTATTTCGGTGAACTGGGCGAGGACGTGCGGGTCTACCGCAACGACGAAATCACGATCGAGCAGATCGAGGCCCTCAACCCGGACCGCATCTGCATCTCGCCCGGCCCCAAGGACCCGTCGCAGGCCGGCATCTCGCTGGAAGTGCTCAAGCACTTCGCCGGCAAGAAGCCCATCCTGGGCGTATGCCTGGGCCACCAGGCCATAGGCGAAGCCTTTGGCGGCAAGGTGATCCGCGCCAAGCAGGTCATGCATGGCAAAACCTCTCTCATCGCGCATACGGGCGTGGGCGTCTTCAAGGGACTGCCCTCCCCCTTCACGGTCATCCGTTATCACTCGCTCGCCATCGAGCGCGCCTCGCTGCCTTCCTGCCTGGAAGTGACGGCGTGGACTGACGACGGAGAAATCATGGGCGTGCGCCACAAGGAATACGACATCGAGGGCGTGCAGTTCCACCCCGAGTCCATCCTGTCGGAACACGGCCACGAGCTGCTGAAGAATTTCCTGGTCCGCTGAGGGCGGGCATGGAGTCGGGCGCACGTCTTTACGTACGTCTTATTTCCCCGCCGCCGCTGCGACCCGCGTTCAAAATTTGAAGAAGGAATTGCCATGCCGATCACCCATCAAGAAGCCCTGCTGCGCTGCATCGAACACCGCGAGATTTTCCACGACGAGATGCTGCACCTGTTCCGCCAGATCATGTCCGGCGAAATGTCGCCCGTGATGATCGCGGCCCTGACCATGGGCCTGCGCGTGAAAAAGGAAACCATCGGCGAAATCGCCGCCGCCGCGCAGGTCATGCGCGAGTTCTCCACCAAGGTGCCGATGGCCGACACCAGCCGCCTGCTCGACATCGTCGGCACCGGCGGCGACGGCGCCCACACCTTCAATATCTCCACCGCTTCCATGTTCGTGGCCGCCGCCGCCGGCGCGCGGGTGGCCAAGCATGGCGGGCGTTCCGTGTCCTCCTCGTCCGGCAGCGCCGACGTGATCGAATCGCTGGGCGCCAACATCAACCTCAAGCCCGAGCAGATCGCCCAGTCGATCGCGCAGACCGGCATCGGCTTCATGTTCGCCCCCAACCACCACGCCGCCATGAAACACGCGGCGCCGGTGCGGCGCGAACTGGGCGTGCGCACCATCTTCAACATCCTGGGCCCGCTCACCAATCCGGCCGGCGCGGCCAACATCCTGATGGGCGTGTTCCACGCCGACCTGGTGGGTATCCAAGTGCGGGTGCTGCAGCGCCTCGGTGCGCAGCATGCCCTGGTGGTCTATGGCCGCGACAATATGGACGAGGTGTCGCTGGGCGCGGCCACCATGGTCGGTGAGCTGATCAACGGCGAGATCCGCGAATACGAAATCCACCCGGAAGACTTCGGCCTGCAGATGATCGCCAGCCGCAACCTGAAGGTGGCCGATGCCGCCGCCTCCAAGGCCATGATGATGGAGGCGCTGTCCGGCCAGCCGGGCGCGCCCTACGACATCGTGGCCCTCAACGCCGGCACCGCGCTGTATGCGGCCGGCGAGGCCAGCTCGATCGAGGACGGCCTGAAGCGGGCCCGCAGCGCCATCGAATCGGGCGCCGCGCTCAAGAAGATCGAACAGTTCGTGCAGGTAACCCAGACCCTGGGCGCCACCAACTAAGCTGCACAAGGGGCTGGCCGTGGCCAGCCTCGTTCCACCGCCAGCGCCAGCAACACCATCGTCCTCATTTCTATCCGGTTCCCATCATGTCCGACATCCTCAACAAAATCCTGGCCGTCAAGGCCGACGAAGTGGCCGCCGCCAAGAAGCACCGCAGCCTGGCCAGCCTGCAAAGCGAAGTGGAAGGCAACGCCGAACTGCGGGCCGGCCTGCGCGGCTTCGAAGCCAGCCTGCGCGGCAAGATCGCCGCCGGCGCGGCCGGCGTGATCGCCGAAGTGAAGAAGGCGTCGCCCTCCAAGGGCGTGTTGCGGGCCGATTTCCGCCCGGCCGACATCGCCGCCAGCTACGCGGCCGGCGGCGCGGCCTGCCTGTCGGTGCTGACGGACGTACAGTTCTTCCAGGGCGCCGTGCCATACCTGCAGCAGGCGCGCGCCGCCTGCGCCCTGCCCGTGCTGCGCAAGGACTTCCTGGTCGATATCTACCAGGTGTACGAAGCGCGTGCCATGGGCGCCGACTGCATCCTGCTGATCGTCTCGGCCCTGGACCACGGCCTGATGGCGGAAATGGAAGCCTGCGCCCACGAGCTGGGGATGGACGTACTGGTGGAAGTGCACGACGGCGACGAACTGACGGCCGCCCTGCGCCTGAAGACCAATCTGATGGGCATTAACAACCGCAACCTGCGCACCTTCGAGACCTCGCTCGATACCACCCTGGGCCTGTTGCACAGGATTCCAAGCGAGCGCCTGGTTGTGACGGAATCTGGCATCATGGTCAAGGATGACGTCAAACGCATGCGCGACGCCAACGTCAACGCCTTCCTGGTGGGCGAAGCGTTCATGCGTGCAGCGGAACCCGGCACTGAATTGCGCCGCCTGTTCAA
Source organism: Rugamonas sp. FW305-51 (assembly GCF_058786935.1). NCBI lineage: Bacteria > Pseudomonadati > Pseudomonadota > Betaproteobacteria > Burkholderiales > Oxalobacteraceae > Rugamonas > Rugamonas sp. FW305-51. The sequence continues at coordinate 10,477 of NZ_JBYSZG010000069.1, read as the reverse complement.
CTAACCGGAGAAAGACCATGGCCACGACACCGTTGAGGCGTGCAGCCCTCACCGGGCTGGCCTCGCTGTTGCAGGCTTCCCTGCTGGCGACCCTGCTGACCTCATGCTACCGGCAGCCAACCGTGCTGCCGCCGCCGCCCGTCACACGGGCACCGGCCCCGGCCCCGGCCCCGGCTCGCTTGCCGGCGCCCAGCCCGCGCGAAGCGGCAAATCTGAGCGACTACAAGATCCAGGTCGCTCAGCACATCGCCGCCGCCAATCCCAAGCTGATTTTCTATGGGAGCCTGCCGCCCATGCTGCCGGCCATCGTCGTCCTGGACTTCACCATCGACAGCAATGGCAATATTGGCAACCTGCGCGTGCACCGCTCGCGCGATGAGGATGCCTCCAGCATCGCCATGAACGCCGTGCGCCAGGCCGAGCCCCTGCCCCGGCCCGGCTCCCTGCTGCGGGGCGGACACCGCGCGCTGGCCGTGACGGAGACCTTCCTGTTCAACCACGACTACCAGTTCCAGCTGCGCACCCTGGCCGGGCCGCAGTAAGTCCTGGCCGGGCGGCGGCCGGACCGGCGCCGCGCCGCCCGGACCTGCGACGGTAGCCGATTGTGATCAGACCAGCGCCGCCCGCAGCGGCGCGCTGGCCGGTTCGGCTACCTCGATCCGGTCGCGCCCCAGCGCCTTGGCGCGGTACAGGGCGCCGTCGGCCCGCAGCAAGATGCCGTCCAGGTCTTCCTCGGCATTCAACTGGCAGGCGATGCCGATGCTGGCCGTGTAGGCCGGCAGGCCATCGTTGCGCGGCGCCCGCAGCACGTCCAGGATGCGCCCGGCCACGCCGCAGGCCCGTTCCATGCCCGTATCTGGCAGCAACACGACAAACTCCTCGCCGCCGAAACGGGCCACATGGTCGGAACTGCGCAGGGCCTTGCCGATCACGCCTGCCACATGCACCAGCACCCGGTCACCCGTGGCATGGCCAAAGCGGTCGTTAATGGACTTGAAGTGATCGAGATCGATGCTGATCAGGGTGGCGGCGCGGTGTTCGCGCTGCATCAGCGCGCGCTCCCGGGCGTAGACGTCGGCAAAGCCGCGCCGGTTCAGCACCTGGGTCAGCGGATCGCGCGTCGCGCGCCGTTCCAGGATGGTCTGCAGCCGGCGGGTGGCCATGGTGATGAAGCCCACTGCCAGCATCAGCACCATGAAACTGCTGGTGGCCATATACACGCTCAGGAATGGCCCCGGCCGCAGCAAGTCGACCGAGACCCCGCCGTCATACAGTGCCCGCAGGCCGCGGATGATGACCACCAGCGTCTGCACCAGCATCAGTATGCCGAAGAAAAGGGTGGGAAACTGACGTTCGCCATGCCGTACCACCAGCCATAACTGACGGCTGTAGCAGGCGCAGACGAAGGTCGAAAAAATGGCCACGCGGATCGCGAAATCGGGCTGCGCCAGCATCCAGTAGGCGATAGCGGCCATGGCCAGTCCCCAGCAGCCTTGAACCAGGCGCCAGCTTGGGCCTATGCCGTAGAATTTTTCGGTGCCGATCAGGGTCAGTCCTATGCCCCACAGCAGCATGGCGTTCATGCCCAGCATGGACACCACCTTGGGGATAGGCCCGTTGCGCAGCGCCAGCAGCGCCGCTCCGATTACCAGACACAACAGGGCGCCGCCCCATTCCCGCAAGCCGCCTATCTCGGCCGGAAAACTGCGTGAAGCCGAAAACAGCACGACACTCATCGCCCCGCCCATCAAGGTGGACATCAGGATGATAGTGTACGGGTCGAGCTGGATCACGGGCAGCATGGGGTTGGTGGAGGCAGGCTGACGCGCAGGTGCCAAATGCTTCTGCATTTTAGCCCATAAGCCGCCGGACAAATATGACGAAATGCTTACCGCGGTCCGGCGCGGCCTGCAAGCCGTGCCGGACCGCCGCCCCGCGCAGTGGCAATTCAGCGGGCAGCGCTGGGGCGCAGGGCAGCGCCGCGCTTGGCGCCGGCCGCCTCCAGCGTGAGCGTGACGGCCGGTGCGCGGTCGCCCTGCAGGGTGACCTGGAACGCCATCAGTTCATCGCGCCGGAAGGCATGCACTTCGACCTTGGCACCGACGGCGTAGCGGGCCAGCAGGCCATCGAGGTTGGCATGGGTGGCGCGCAGGCCGTCCACGGCCACCAGCACGTCGCCCGCCGACAGGCCGGCGCGGTGCGCCGCCCCCCCCTCGTGGACGGACGACAGCTTGCAGTCGTTGCCGTCGCGGCCGGGGTTGATGTCCAGGCTGGGCTTGGCCGACTTGCGTTCGTCCGCATACTTGACGCCCACCGGCGCCAGCAGCTTGGCCAGCGGCAGATCGGCCGTGCCGCGCACGTACTTGTCGAAGAAGGACTTCAGGCGCAGGCCGCTGATCTCGTCGAACAGGGCTTCCACTTCGGCCGGCGTCACACCGCGGCCGCCGTCCGGATAAAAGTCGCGGCCATAGCGCTGCCACAGGGCCAGCATCACATCGTCGAGCGTGCGGGCGCCGGCCGTCTTGGCGCGGATGGTCAGGTCCAGCGCCAGCGCCACCAGCGAACCCTTGGTGTAGTAGCTGACGATGGCGTTGGGCGCATTCTCGTCCTGGCGGTAGTACTTGGTCCAGGCGTCGAAGCTCGATTCGGCCACGCTTTGCTTGCCGCGGCCGCTGCCGCGCAGGACGCTGGCCACCGTCTTGCCCAGCAGTTTGTAATAGGCCGGCTCGCCGATCAGACCCGCGCGCACCAGCATCAGGTCGTCGTAATAGCTGGTGAAGCCCTCGAACAGCCAAAGCAGCGGCGAGTGGTTTTCCACCTGCAGGTCGTATGGCGCGAAGGCGGCCGGCTTGATGCGCTTGACGTTCCAGGTATGGAAGTACTCGTGGCTGCACAGGCCCAGGAACTGCAGGTAGCCGTCCGGGATGTCCTTGGTCTGCGGCGCGGCCGTGCTGGGCAGGTCGGCGCGGGCGCAGATCAGGGCCGTGGAGGCGCGGTGTTCCAGGCCGCCGTAGCCGTCGCCCACGGCCATGGTGAGGAACACATAACGCTCCATGGGCGCGCGCTTGCTTTTCGGCTCGAAGAAGGCGATCTGGGTTTCGCAGATGGACTTGAGGTCGCGGCACAGGCGCGCCAGGTCCAGATTCGGCACCCGCCCCGTGACGACGATGTCGTGCGGCACGCCATGGGCCTTGAAGGTGGCCAGCGCGAAGTCGCCCATTTCGACCGGATGGTCGATCAATTCATCGTAATTGGCCGCCACATAGCTGCCGAAGCCGTAGCGCTTGGCCTTCAGCTCCGGCAGCGCCGTGGCCACGCGCCAGCTGGCGGCGGCCGGGTCGGCCGGGCGCTGGATCTCGACCGTGTGGGCGGCCTGCTCCTGCCCCACCACGCGCAGGAACACACTGGTGCCGTTGAAAAAGCCGTGGGTCTGGTCCAGGTGCGCGGCCCGCACCGACATATCCCAGGCATAGACTTCGTAATGCACCAGCAGCGGGCCGGCCACCGGCGCGGCCTGCCAGGTATGTTTGTCCAACTTGGTCAGCGGCACGTCCTTGCCGTTCGATTCGGCGCGGATCTGGATGATGTTGCGGGCGAATTCGCGGATCATGTAACTGCCCGGTATCCAGGCCGGCAGCGCCAGCACCTGGCCCTCCTGCGCCGGCGCGCTCACGGCCAGCGTGACCTGGAACAGGTGGCCCGGCAGGTCCTTGGCCACGATGGCGTAGGCGATGGCGGGGCTCTTCTTGTTATGTGCTTTCTTCATTTTTGTCCTATAGCTGGTCTGTTTCTGGTCCCGCTCATGGCGGGGCAAGATCGTCCGTCGTGTCGATATCGTGCAGTACGCCGCCATCGTCCACCGTCACCTCGCACACGCGATGCGAGCGCAGGATGGCGCGCGCGCCCTGGTCGCCCTCCAGCGCCAGCAGCAGCGGCAGGTAATCGTGGCGGAAGGCGACCGGATTGCCACGCCGGCCCTGGTAGACGGGCACCGCGATGCCGGCATCGTTCGTCACATCCTCAATGGCCGCCGCCAGCCTGGCGATGGTGGCCGGCTGCACATAAGGCATGTCGGCCAGCGCAATCACCCAGCCTGCGGCGCCGCGGGCATAGTCTAGCGCATGGGTGAGGGAGGCCGCCATGCCCAGATCGGCCTCCGGGCATACGCGCACCTCGCAACCGAGCGCGCCCAGCGCGGCGGCCAGCCTGTCCTCGCCGGGTCGCACCACGGCCACCACGCGCGGCAGCACGGCCAGCAGATTGCGGGCGCTGGCCTCGGCCACGGTGCCGCCGCCGGGCAGCGGCTGCAGCAGCTTGCTGCGCTGGCCAGACGGATCGAAGCGGCGGCCCCGCCCGGCCGCCAGCAGCACACCGGTGAGGCTCACCGGCATGCCGCCAGCGGCTGCACCTGACGCATGCAGGACCTCAAGTGCTGGTCGCCGCCAGGTCGAACGGCAGCTTGCGCAGTCGCTTGCCCGTCAGCTTGAACACGGCGTTGGCGAAGGCCGGCGCCAGCGGCGGCAGGCCTGGCTCGCCCATGCCCGTCGGCGGTTCGGCCGAAGGCACGATGAACACCTCGATCACCGGCATGTCGGGCATGCGGGCCACCGTGTAGTCGCTGAAGTTCTGCTGCTCCACCACGCCATCCTTGAGCGTGATGGCGGCGCCGGGCAGCGTCATGCCCAGTCCCATCAGCGCCGCGCCCTGGATCTGGGCCTCGATGGTGAGCGGGTTGACGGCCAGGTTGCAGTGCACGCCGGCCGTGACGTGATGCAGGTGCGGCACGCCATCCTTGACCGAGGCCGTGACCACGTAGGCGATCACGGAATTGAACGATTCGTGCATGGCCACGCCCCAGGCCTGGCCCTTGGGCAGCGCCTTCTTGCCGTAGCCGGACTTGGCCACGGCCAGCTCCAGCGCGGCCAGGTGGCGTTTGTGCTTCTCGCCCAGCAGCTGCTTGCGGTAGGCCACCGGGTCCATATTGGCCACATGGGCCGCCTCGTCGATCAGCGTCTCCATCACGAAGGCGGTATGGGTGGAGCCGACGGAGCGCCACCACAGCACCGGTACGTTGGCCTTGACGTTATGTACCGACAGGTTGAGCGGCACCTCGTACGGCTCGCCCATGCCCTCGATCATCGTGGCGTCGACCCCGTTCTTGACCATCATCGGCTCGAACGGCGTGCCGCTGATGATGGACTGGCCCACGATGGTGTGGTTCCAGGCCACGATGTTGCCCTTTGCGTCCAGCCCCAGCTCGGCGCGGTGCACATGGGCCGGGCGGTAGTAGCCGCCGCGGATGTCGTCCTCGCGGCTCCAGATCACCTTGACGGGACCGGACTTGCCGGCCGCCCGGTAAGCCTTGGCCACGTTGACCGCTTCCACCAGATAGTCGGAAGTGGGCACGGCGCGCCGGCCGAAGCCGCCGCCGGCCATCATCGTGTGCAGCACCACCTGCTCCGGCTTGAAGCCTGCCGTTTTCGCGATGGCGCCCTGGTCTATGGTCTGGAACTGGCTGCCGGCCCATACTTCGCAACCGTCCGCGCGCAGGTCCACCACGCAGTTGAGCGGCTCCATGGGCGCGTGCGCCAGGTAGGGGAATTCGTAGACGGCCGTGATCTTCTTCGGCGCGCCCGCCAGGCGCGAGGTGTCGGCCTGCCTGGCGACGGTGCCCGGCGTCTGCGCCAACGCCTTGTAGTCAGCCAGCTGCTTGTCGCTGCTGACTTTTTCGACGGCGCTGGTATCCCAGTCGATCTGCAGCGCGTCGCGGCCCTGCTTGGCCGGCCAGTAGCCGTCCGCGATCACGGCCACGCCGCTGCCGCCACGGTCGGTCGGCACTTCCAGCACGGCCACCACACCCTTGATGGCCTTGGCCCGGGCCGCGTCGAACTTGGCCACCTTGGCGCCAAACACGGGCGGGTGGGCGATCAGCGCCACCTTGGAGCCGGGCGCCTTGACGTCGATGCCGAACGACTGGCGACCGGTGGACTTGGCGCGCGCATCGAGCCGCTTGACGGGCTTGCCGATCAGGCGGAACTGCTTCGGGTCTTTCAGCGTGACGGTGGCCGGCACCGGCTGCTTCATGGCCGCATCGGCCATGGCGCCGTAGCTGGCCTTCTGGCCGGCGGGCCCCGTCAGCATGCCGTTGGCCGCCTTGACCTGGGCCGGCGCCACCTTCCATTGCTCGGCGGCGGCGGCCACCAGCATGGCGCGGGCGCGGGCGCCGATTTCACGGTACTGGGTGAACGAGTGGGCGACGGAGCCGGAACCGCCCGTCATCTGGATGCCGAACGCGGGGTCCTTGTACTGTTCGCCGGCCGGCGCCAACTCGCTGCGCACCTGCGACCAGTCGGCGTCGAGCTCCTCGGCGATCAGCATCGGCAGCGCCGTCTGCACGCCCTGGCCGAATTCGAGCCGGTTGACCTGCACCATTATGCTGTTGTCCGGCGCGATGTGGAGGAAGGCATTCGGCTCGTAGATCTTGGCCTGCTGGGCCTGGGCGTTGGCGAAGCGGTTCGCGCCGGGCACGAAAAAGCCCAGCACCAGCCCGCCGCCGGCCACCGCCCCCGCCTTGATGAAACCGCGCCGGCTCATGCCAGCGCGCTGGTCCTGGTCCTGCTCCGCCGCCTGCATGGTGTCCTGGTTAAGCCATTCGATACGCATGACGTTCTCCTTTAGGCGAGGGTTTTGGCGGCGTCCTTGATGGCGGCGCGGATGCGTTGGTAGGTGCCGCAGCGGCAGATATTGCCGCTCATGGCGTTGTCGATATCGGCATCGCTGGGCGCCTTGTTGGCGCGCAGCAGGGCCGTCGCACTCATCACCTGGCCACTCTGGCAGTAGCCGCACTGGGGCACGTCGTGCCGCACCCACGCTTCCTGCACCGCCTTGCCCACCTTGTCCGATTCCATGGCCTCGATGGTGACGATCTTCTGTCCCACGGCGGCCGAGATCGGCGTGACGCAGGAGCGTACCGGCTGCCCGCCCAGATGCACGGTGCAGGCGCCGCACAGCGCCGCACCGCAGCCGAACTTGGTGCCGGTGAGATTGAGGTTGTCACGCAGGGCCCACAGGATGGGCGTGGACGGGTCGGCGTCCACCTGCATGTCTTTTCCGTTGATATTCAATGAGATCATCTAAGGCTCCTTTTGGCGCGGCAGGTGTACAAAGGGACAGGCAAAGACGAAACCGGCGCCGCGATACATGGGCGCCGTGAGACTGTGGACGGTTTTGCCGTCCGGATGCGGCAGATGGCCGGACGGCGCCGGCCACCGGTACTGAATGCTTACTTGATCGACGACAGCTTCGCTTCCAGCGCGCGGGCGTCGATGGCGCCGGGCACCCGGCTGCCATCGGTGAAGAAGATGGCCGGCGTGCCCGTCACGTTGAGCTTGTGGCCCAGTTCCAGCACCACGTCGTTGGGCGTGCTGCAGGCGGCCGGCGCGGCCGGCGCGGCCTTGCCCGACACCATCCAGTCTTCCCAGGCCTTGTTGCGGTCGGCCGAGCACCAGATGTTCTTGGACTTGGTGAACGAATCCTCGGCCAGGATGTTGTACATGAAGGTGTACACGGTGATGTTGTCCATGGCCTTGATGGTGTTCTGGCGGAAGCGCTTGCAGTAGCCGCAGTTCGGGTCCTCGAACACGGCGATCACGCGCTTGCCGTCGCCCTTGACCAGCTTGACGGCCTTGTCCAGCGGCAGGTCGGAGAACTTGATCTTGTTGATCTCGTCGAGCCGCTCGCGGGTCAGGTCGACCGAGGTCTTGGCGTTGTAGATATGGCCGGAGAACAGATAGGTCGCGGTCTTGTCGGTGTAGAGGATCTCGCCGCCCATGCGCACTTCGTACAGGCCGCTGTAGGGCGTCTCCTTGACCGAATCGACCTTGGCGCCGCCGCCCAGGCGCGGCTCGATCAGCTTCTTGATGCCTGCTTCGGTCGGCGTTTCGGCCTCCACGCAGGACGCCACCAGGGCCGATAACAACAACAGTGCGGTCTTGCTCTTTCTCATACCATCTCCGAAAACGACATCACAGGCGCCGCCCGCGGCGGCGCGCCAGCCCGTGCCGCGCCCTTGCGGGGCTATCAGCCCTGCTGTTTGCCCAGCGCGTGGGAAATCAGGCGGCGTTTAAGCACGGGGAATTTATCCAGCAAGTTTAATCCCAAATTGCGTACCACGCGCAACGGCTCCAGATCGGTGCCGAACAGGCGTGCCAGACTGTCGGTGGTGAACTGCATCAGGGCCACGTCTTCCTTGCGCGCGCGGGCGTAGCGCGCCAGCACCCGCTCGTCGCCGATGGCGCGCTGCGGCTCGCGCGCGTTGACGGTGGCCACCAGCTGCGCCACGTCGGCAAAGCCCAGGTTCATGCCATGGCCGGCCAGCGGATGGACCACGTGGGCCGCATCGCCCACCAGCGCCACGCGCGGCGCCACCATGGCGTGGGGCCGCATCAGCACCAGCGGGAAGTCGCGCACCAGCTCCGGACGCAGCGGGGTCAGCGCGCCCAGTTTGTCATGGGCATAGACGGCCAGGCGGGCCGCCAGCGCATCGGCCGATTCGCGGCGCAGGGTGTCGGCCAGCGCGTCGGGCGCCGACCACACCAGCGACACCATATTGCCCGGCAGCGGCAGCAGCGCCACGATGCCATCGGCGCCCGTGAACCACTGCTGGGCCGCGCCCAGGTGCGGCTTCTCGCAATGGAAGTTGCTGACCACGGCGCGCTGGCCGTAGGAGCGGTAATCGAGGCCGATGTCGCACTGGCCGCGCACCCAGGACTGGGCGCCGTCCGCGCCCACCACCAGCGCGGCACGGATCGCCATGCCGTCGGCCAGCTGCACGGCGGCGCCGTCGTCGTCGCGCAGCAGCGCGGTGGCGCGGCCGGAAACGATATTGACGTTCTGGGCGAAGCGCAGGGCCGCGTCCAGCGCCTGGTTCAGGTTGCGGTCCTCCACGATCCAGGCCAGGGTGCCCGTGTGGGCGCCGTAGGCGTCGAAGCCGAGATAGCCGGCCTGGTCGCCGTCGCCGTTGACCAGCATGGCGTCGACCGGCGCCACCCGGGCCGCGTCCAGCGCACCCCATACCTTGAGCGCGGACAGCAGGTTGTAGGCCGTATGGTTGAGGGCATAGACCCGCACGTCCCAGCCGGGGTCGCCCGCTGCCGGGGCCGGCGTCACGGCCGGCGGGCTGAGCATCGTCACGCTCTGCCCCGCCTGGGCAAACGCCAGCGCCGTCGTCTTGGCGATGGCGCCGTTGCCTACGATACAAATATCACTGTGGATGTCGCGCCGCATGGTGGGAAGGGATGGACTGTTCATTGAAACATTATAGCGTTTGTGGCGTGCGGCAATTGTTCCGCCTGCCACGATGTTGATACGGCAAATGGCCGCCGCCGCCCGTGGCGCGAAAATAATTTCACGGCCGCCCTTGTCATTTCGCCTGGGCCTGCTATAATTCTGCTCCTTGGCCTGGTAGCTCAGTTGGTAGAGCAGAGGACTGAAAATCCTTGTGTCGGTGGTTCGATTCCGCCCCGGGCCACCAAGAATAAGAAATGTCAAAAACGCCAGCCTTCGGGCTGGCGTTTTTGTTTTGGCGCGCGCAACGTATTCCATCCACCTCCATTGGCACTGGCGCATAGCAATTCCACGCGCCGCAAGCCGTACCACGAATTTCCAGGCGATGCCCCGTACTTTGCGGACGTGCATGCAACGATATACGATGAATGCATCGCATGCACGTTCATGAGGTGATGCAGTGGCAACGCTCACAGTACGCAATCTACCCGACGAGGTGCACCGCGCCTTGCGCGTTCGGGCCGCTCAACACGGGCGCAGCACGGAGGCTGAAGTGCGCGCAATCCTGAGCAATGCGGTGAAGCCGGCGACCCGCCTTCGCATGGGCGATGCCCTAGCCGCATTGGGCCGCGACATCGGCCTGAAAAATGAAGATTTCGAAGTCTTCAATCAACTCAAGGACAAAACTCCGGCCAAGCCACTGGGGCTGGAATGACGTTCTCGATACGAATGTCGTTTCCGAAGCGATGAAGCCCGAGCCGCACCCTGCCGTGCATGCCTGGCTAAACAAACAGGCAGCCGAAACGCTGTACCTGTCCAGCGTGACGCTGGCCGAGTTGTTGTTTGGCATAAGGTCACTTCCCGTCGGCAAACGCAAGGATATGTTGGCACAGGCGCTTGACGGCCTCATGGGGCTTTTTACCGAGAGAATACTTCCGTTTGATACCGCTGCGGCAAGACACTATGCCGATCTGGCCGCGACCGCCAAAACCGCCGGCCGCGGATTTCCCACGCCAGACCGTTACATCGCCGCGATTGCCGTCTCGCGGGGTTTCATCGTGGCATCACGAGATACGGCCCCCTATGCGGCGGCCAAAGTCGCCGTCATTAATCCATGGGAGTCGCAAAGTGATGCCAGCCAATCGTTGGCTGATACCCCGCACGATGCTTGAAAGCCCCCCCCCCTGGACCG
>NZ_JBYSZG010000068.1:0-22656 GCF_058786935.1 Rugamonas sp. FW305-51 | reverse complement strand
GGGGAAGGGGGCGGAGTTCGCCACGTTCTTTGTCGGTGGTGCGTTGTTTGCGCTGGCGGCCGCCGAAGTGCGTGAGGCGCGTGCGGCGTCCAGGCTGACCCCGGTCTCCATGGGTGGCGGCACCGCCTGCCTGGGGGTGGTCAAGCTCGAGGAGGGCGAGGCCGATGCGCCGGAGTTTGTCTGGGTCTACGACCTGGCTTTCCTGGTATCGGGGCAGCGGACCACGCCCGATGGCCGTTCCCAGATCGTGGTGGTGCAACATGGCGCGCGCACCGTCGGGCTGCTGGTGAGCGAGCTGCATGGCGTGGCGAAATTCCATCCGGAAGACTTCATCGCGCTGCCCTTGGCGGGCAAGGACGGCGGCGCACTTGTCAGTCAGGTGATCAAGGCGGACCAGGGGGAGCGTTTGATCCAACTGATTGACATCGTGCAGCTGTTTTCCTTGTTGAAAAACGCTGACGCGCGATCGTGACCGGGCGCTTTGCGTAACCAGGCCGGTCCCGCCGCCTCATTGGCCCAGCAGCAGGAACACGGTCGGTTTCTTGTGGAAGTCCGGCCCCTTGCCGGCGCCAAGCTGGCTCTTCCATTGCGCGCCCGTCATGGTGCGGATGGTTTCCGAGGGCAGGCTGAGGTCGGTCGCCACGCACAGCACGGTGCCGGGCTGGCAAGCCGCTACCAGCGCTTCCAGCATGGCCGCGTTGCGGTAGGGCGTTTCGATAAACAGCTGGGTCTGCTTTTCGCTGCGCGAGCGCTTTTCCAGCTCCTGGATGCGCTTGGTGCGTTGGGCCGCGTCCGTGGGCAGGTAACCGTTGAAGGCGAAGCTCTGGCCGTTCAGCCCGCTTGCCATGACGGCCAGCAGCAGCGACGACGGCCCCACCAGCGGGCGCACGGGGATGCCGTGCTGGTGCGCCAGTCGCACCAGGTCGGCGCCGGGGTCGGCCACGGCCGGCACACCCGCCTCCGACACCAGGCCCGCATCGCGCCCCGCCAGCAGGGGCGCCAGCAAGCCGGCCAGCGCTTGCGCGGGGGTGTTGACGTTCAGTTCGGCGATCTGGATTTCCTGCAGCGGCTTGCACAGGGGGTGGACGGCGCCCACCAGCTTGAGGAAGGCGCGCGCCGTCTTGGCGTTCTCGGCCACGAAATAGTCGAGGCTGGCCGTGGTGGCCTGCACGTGCTCAGGGATGACGTGCGACAGCGCTTCGGTGGCGCCCAGGGTGTTGGGGATGAGGTAGAGAGTGCCTGGCATGGTTTTCTTCTTGTTGGGTTCTGGTTGCTTGTTCTGGGTGGTTGCGGCGGTGCTTCAGGCGCCCGTGCGGGCGGTGCCGAAGAACGACACGCCGATCCGGCGCAGCATGCCGGTGAGTGCGATCAGGGGCAAGCCCGTCAGGGCCGTCGGGTCGCTGCTGTCGATGCGTTCGAGGATGGCAATGCCCAGTCCTTCGTTCTTGGCGCTGCCGGCGCAATCGTAGGGCTGTTCGATGCGCAGGTAGGCGTCCAGCTCGGCGTCCGGCAAGTCGCGGAAGGTGACGACGGTCTGGATATCCTGCACCTGGGCCGCGGCGGCCGGGTCGGCGGCGCGGCCGTCCCACACGCACAGGGCCGTGTGAAACACCACTTGCCGGCCCCGCATCTGCTGCAGCTGGCGCAGGGCGTTGGCATGGTCGCCCGGCTTGCCGATCTGGGCGTCGTCCAGCGTGGCCACCTGGTCCGAGCCGATCACGATGCTGCCGGGCAGGCGGGCGGCCACGGCGGCCGCCTTCTCGCGGGCCAGCCGCAGGGCCGTGGCGCTGGGCGATTCGCCGGGCAGGGGGCTTTCATCGATGTCGGGCACGGCCACCTCGAACGGCAGGTGCAGGCGCGACAGGAGTTCCTTGCGGTAGGCGGAGCTGGAGGCTAAAACGAGACGGGCGGGGAGGGAATCGATTGTCTTCATGCAATTTTCTGGCCGTCATGCTGGCCTAGTGTGGAGAAATGTTATATGCTCTGTCGCCGGGCGTAAAAAGCCGAAAAAGGCGCAAAAAATGCGCCGGGCTTTGACTCGGTGGCGAAAACCCTGTTATTATCGCAGGTTTTCCGGGGAAGCTAGTCCATGAGCGCTGTAGTGATCGACGCATTTGATTTTTGTCGGACGAGCGGGATCAGCGAGGGTGTCACGCCTGTCGCCGCAATGACCCGCTTGACGAAAGATTGCGCGGACCAGTCCGGCACCATCAGCTGGAAGCTCGAAGGCGGCACCAGCAAGCAAGGTTTTCCGCAGATTCATTTGACGGTGACCGGCACGGTGCAGCTGGTATGCCAGCGTTGCCTGACCCCGTATGCATACAAGATCGACGCCTCGACGTTGCTGATGCTCGGTAAAGACGACGCGCAGGCCGACGAGATCGAAGAAATCATTAATGATGAAACAATCGACGTCATCGTCGGCACCCGCAGCATGAGCGTGGCCGACCTGGTCGAAGACGAGGCCCTGCTGGCCTTGCCGCATACGCCCAAGCACGACGTCTGCCCGGACGCAGCACTGGTGGAAGCGGCCAAGAGCGTGAAAAAGTCGCCATTCGACGCCCTCAAGGGCCTCAAATCCGAATAAGTAGTTAGGAGGTTGAAACGACCTCCTGGTAAAGAACGTGTCAAACGCGTGTAGTAATCGAGTATGGCAATGTGTAGTGAAGCGTAGCAAAAGCAGTTTAACGATGTCGGCAAGGCAAGTATGACCAGTTTTGCCGCTGGGATACTCGATTCGCATGAATTTGCCAGTCGAATGTGTTAAAATTTAAGAACTTATGTATTAGGAGTCATCATGGCCGTTCAACAGAACAAGAAGTCCCCTTCGAAGCGCGGTATGCACCGTTCGCACGATTTCCTGGTTGCCCCACAACTGGGTATCGAGCCTACGACCGGTGAAACCCACCTGCGTCACCACATCAGCCCTAACGGCTTCTATCGTGGTCGTAAAGTCCTGAAAACCAAAAACGACGAGTAATCGACGTTTTTTGTGGGCTAAGATAAGCGGTGCAACGTGGTGTATAACCGGCGTGGCGCCGCTTTTTCTTTTTCATCGGCTGCAATCCTCTTTTGCATACCGTCATTTTGAATCGCGTTGACCCAGCGTCACCGAGGTCCGCATCTTGCCGCGACTAGTCCCAGAAGGATAGGGCGTGGTACTGAATCAAAACAATGACAATCAAAATTTCTATCGACTGCATGGGCGGAGATCATGGCCCGTCGGTTACTATTCCTGCAGCAATTTCCTTCGTCAACAGTGAGCCGGACGCCGAACTGATCCTCGTCGGCCTGGAAGACGTCATCCGTGCCGAGCTGAAGAAACACCATGCGGACGCGCACCCGCGCCTGTCCGTGCAGCACGCCTCCGAGCAGGTCACCATGGACGATCCGCTGGAAGTGGCCCTGCGCCGCAAGAAAGATTCGTCGATGCGCGTGGCGATCGAGCAAGTCAAGGAAGGCCGGGCCCAGGCCTGCGTCTCGGCCGGCAATACGGGCGCCCTGATGGCCGTGTCGCGCTATGTGCTCAAGACCATGGCCGGCGTGGACCGTCCCGCCATCTGCAGCATCATGCCGAACCAGAAGAACGGCCCCACCTACATGCTGGACCTGGGCGCCAACGTCGATTGCGAACCGCATCACCTGCACCAGTTCGCGATCATGGGTTCGGTGCTGGTGGCCGCGATGGAACACATCGCCCGCCCCACCATCGGCCTGCTTAACGTGGGCACGGAAGACATCAAGGGCAATGAAGTGGTCAAGGCCACCAGCAAGCTGCTGCAGGCCGACCACGAGCGCGGCGCGCTCAACTTCTACGGCAACGTGGAAGGCAATGACATCTTCAAGGGCACCACCGACATCGTCGTGTGCGACGGCTTCGTGGGCAACGTCACGCTGAAGGCGATCGAAGGCGTGGCCCGCCTGTTCGCCGACACCCTGCGCACCGAATTCAAGCGCAACTGGCTCAGCATGCTGGGGGGGCTGCTGGGCATGGGCGCCCTGAAAGCGGTGCGCAACCGCGTCAATCCATCGCGCTACAACGGCGCCAGCCTGCTCGGTTTGCGCGGCCTGGTGTTCAAGAGCCATGGCAGCGCCGATGCTTTTTCCTTTGAGTGGGCGATCCGACGCGCGTATGATGCTGCAAAAAATGACGTGCTGGCCCATCTGGCGACCATGATCGCTGAATTGATGCCGCGCGAAACGACAGCACAGGAAGTACCTGGCTCAACTATTTAGTGGACGGTATAGCGGTATGACTTTGTATAGCAAAATTATCGGCACCGGCAGCTATCTGCCACCCAAGCGGGTCACCAACCAGGACCTGACGGAGCAACTGGCCGCCAAGGGGATCGAAACGTCGGACGAGTGGATCTTCACCCGCAGCGGCATTTCGGCCCGCCATTACGCGGAACCGGAGCAGAAGTCCTCGGACCTGGCCGTGCATGCCGCGCAAAACGCGCTGCAGATGGCCGGCATGCAGCCGGACGATATCGACCTCATCATCGTTGCCAGCTCGACCCCGGACTTCTTCGGCAGCTTCCCCAGCACGGCCTGCATCGTGCAGCGCAAGCTGGGCATCACCAACAACGGCGCGGCCGTGGACGTGCAGGCGGTGTGCAGCGGCTTCGTGTACGCCGTCTCCGTGGCCGACAGCTTCATCAAGTCGGGCGCCCACAAGAACGTGCTGGTGATCGGCGCCGAAGTGTTTTCCCGCATCCTCAATTTCGACGACCGCGGCACCTGCGTGCTGTTCGGCGACGGCGCCGGCGCCATCGTGCTGACGGCCTCGGAAACGCCGGGCATCCTGGCCACCAAGCTGCATGCGGACGGCCGCCACGCGGACGTGCTCAGCGTGCCGGGCAACGTGGATGGCGGCGCCATCGCCGGCAGCGGCTTCCTGTACATGGATGGTCCGGCCGTGTTCAAGCTGGCCGTGTCGGTCCTGGAAAAAGTGGCGCACGAGGCACTGGACAAGGCGGGCATGACGTCCGACCAGCTGGACTGGCTGATTCCGCACCAGGCCAACATCCGCATCATGAACAGCACGGCCAAGAAGCTGGGCCTGCCGCCGGAAAAGATGGTGGTGACGGTGGACCAGCACGGCAACACGTCGGCTGCTTCGATCCCGCTGGCGCTGGACATCGCCGTACGCGACGGCCGCGTCAAGCCGGGCCAGAACGTGATGATGGAAGGTGTGGGTGGTGGGTTCACATGGGGAGCCGTGCTCGCCCGCATGTAATTTTTTGGTCGCAATTTAGAATTAGAATTCTAAGGGCGCAAACGCCGGGTACGCCGGGCCGCAGCCCGGTGTAAGGTTTCGGGGTTTCGCCCCACTTAACAAACGGATAACGTATGACTCAATTTGCATTTGTATTCCCAGGCCAGGGTTCGCAAGCGATTGCGATGCTGGACGGTTTTGCCGGCAACCCGGTCGTGGCCCAGACGGTGGCCGAAGCGTCCGATGCGCTGCAATTCGACCTGGGCAAGCTGATTGCCGAAGGCCCGAAGGAAGAGCTGGACCTGACCACCAACACCCAGCCCGTGATGCTGACGGCCGCCGTGGCCGTGTACCGCGCCTGGCTGGCGGCCGGCGGCCCCGTGCCGACCGTGGTGGCCGGCCACAGCCTCGGTGAATACTCGGCCCTGGTAGCGGCCGGCGTGATCGCCTTCAAGGATGCCGTGCCGCTGGTGCGTTTCCGCGCCCAGGCCATGCAGGAAGCCGTGCCCGTGGGGCAGGGCACCATGGCCGTCGTGCTGGGCCTGTCCGATGACGACGTGCGCGCCGCCTGCGCGGAAGCGGCCGCGGCCGATCCCGCTTCGGTGGTCGAGCCCGTCAACTTCAACGCGCCGGCCCAAGTGGTGATCGCCGGCCACACGGCCGCCGTCGAGCGCGCCTGCGAACTGGCCAAGGCCAAGGGCGCCAAGCGCGCCATGAAGTTGCCCGTGTCGGCGCCGTTCCACTCGTCGCTGCTCAAGCCGGCGTCGGACCGCCTGCGCGAATACATGGCCGGCCTGGCGTTCGCCGCGCCCCAGATCCCGCTGATCAACAACGTGGACGTGGCCATCGTCAACGACCCGGCCGCCATCAAGGATGCGCTGGTGCGCCAGGCGGCCAGCCCCGTGCGCTGGGTGGAAACCATGCAGCAGGTGGCCAACGACGGCATCACCCAGGTGATCGAATGCGGTCCCGGCAAGGTGCTGATGGGCCTGACCAAGCGCATCGACGCGCGCCTGGTGGGCGACGCCATCGTGGATCAGGCTTCGCTGGAACGGGTATTGACCCTGCTCAAGTAAGCACGGGCCCGCCAGGACAGTATCGTTATTTACGTAAGGACAGACATGAATTTAGCAAATCAAATCGCCCTGGTCACGGGCGCCTCGCGCGGCATCGGCAAGGCCATTGCCCAGGAACTGGCGCGCCAGGGTGCGCGCGTGATCGGCACGGCCACCACGGAAGCCGGCGCCCAGGCCATCAGCGCCTACCTGGCCGAGATCGGTGCGGAAGCAGGACAGGGCATGGTGCTGAACGTGACGGACGCTGAACGCTGCGCAGCCGTCATCGACGAGATCGGCAAAACCTGGGGCGCCGTCGGCATCCTGGTCAACAACGCCGGCATCACCCAGGACCAGCTGGCCATGCGCATGAAGGACGAGGAGTGGGACAGCGTGATCGCCACCAACCTGTCGGCCGTGGGCCGCCTGTCGCGCGCCGTATTGCGCGGCATGATGAAAGCCAAGACCGGGCGTATCATCAACATCACATCGGTGGTGGCGTCGTCGGGCAATCCGGGCCAGATGAACTACGCGGCGGCCAAGGCCGGCGTGGAAGGCATGGGCCGCGCCCTGGCGCGCGAAATCGGCAGCCGCAACATCACCGTCAACAGCGTGGCGCCCGGCTTTATCGACACGGACATGACCAAGTCGCTGGGCGAAGAACAGCACGCCGCCCTGCTGACCCAGATCCCGCTGGCGCGCCTGGGCAAGCCGGAAGACATCGCCGCCGCCGTGGCCTTCCTGGCCTCGCCGCAGGCAGCCTACATTACCGGTACCACCCTGCACGTGAACGGTGGTATGTACATGAATTGAGGCGGGCTGGCAGCCACTAGGCTGCCCGTTCAAATCATTTAGCAGTGATTTCGGTAGAAATAGCAGCAGACACCGAAATTAGTTTTTCAGTGCGCAAACCTGATAAAATGCGCGCTTTCCGTAACAAACAAAATGGAGCCATAACATGTCGGATATCGAACAACGCGTTAAGAAAATCGTCGCTGAGCAACTGGGCGTCGCCGAAGCAGACATCAAGATCGAATCCTCGTTCGTCGACGACCTCGGCGCGGACTCCCTGGACACCGTGGAACTGGTGATGGCCCTGGAAGACGAGTTCGAAATGGAAATCCCTGACGAGCAAGCCGAGAAGATCACCACCGTGCAGCAAGCGATCGACTACGCTACTGCCCACGTCAAGGCCTAAGCCTGTCCGATCGACTCCAGGAGAATCGCTTGAGCCGTTCTAAAAACCGTCGTGTTGTGATCACCGGCCTTGGCTGCGTGACGCCCGTCGGCAACAACATTGCCGAAGCGTGGAGCGCAATCACCGAGGGGAAATCGGGTATTGCCAACATCACCAAGTTTGATGCGCAACCCTTTACCACCCAATTTGCCGGCGAAGTCAAAGGCTTCAACATCGAGGATTACATCCCCGCCAAAGAAGCGCGCCATATGGATACCTTCATCCATTACGGCATGGCCGCCGGCATCCAGGCGGTGCAGGACTCCGGTCTGGTCGTCACCGAGGAAAACGCCGATCGCATCGGCGTGATCATCGGTTCCGGCATCGGCGGCTTGCCGCTGATCGAAGAAACCAAGCAAGATTACGACAAGCGTGGTCCACGCCGTATCTCGCCGTTCTTCGTGCCTGCCTCGATCATTAACATGATCTCGGGCAACCTGTCGATCAAGTACGGCATGCGTGGTCCTAACCTGTCGATCGTGACGGCCTGCACCACCGGCCTGCACAGCATCGGCGCGGCCGGCCGCCTGATCGAATACGGCGATGCCGACGTCATGATCGCCGGCGGTGCCGAATCGACCGTGTCGCCGCTGGGGCTGGGCGGTTTCGCCTCGGCCCGTGCCCTGTCCACCCGTAATGACGATCCGGCGACCGCTTCGCGGCCGTGGGACCGCGACCGCGACGGCTTCGTGCTGGGCGAGGGCGCAGGCGTCATGGTGCTGGAAGAGTACGAGCACGCCAAGGCGCGCGGCGCCAAGATCTACGCCGAACTGCTGGGCTTTGGGATGAGCGCCGATGCTTATCACATGACCTCGCCATTGGAAGATGGCAGCGGCGGCAGCAAGTCCGTGATCAACGCCCTGCGTAACGCGGGCGTCAATCCGGACCAGGTGCATTACCTGAACGCGCACGGCACGTCCACCCCGCAGGGCGACGTGGCGGAAGTGCAGGGCATCAAGCGCACCTTCGGCGCGCACGCCAAGAACATGGTGATCAATTCGACCAAGTCGATGACCGGTCACCTGCTGGGCGGCGCCGGCGGTCTGGAAGCGGTGTTTACGGTACTGGCGGTGCACCATCAGGTGTCGCCACCGACCATCAACATCTTCAACCAGGACCCCGCTTGCGACCTGGACTTCTGTGCCAATACGGCCCGTCCGATGAAGATCGAGTATGCAGTGAAGAACTCGTTCGGCTTCGGCGGCACCAACGGCAGTCTGGTGTTCGGAAAAGTGTGAACCTTTTAGCGCCCACCCTGTCCAACCAGGGTGAGCGCTAATTCGGCGCCGGCATTCGCCGGCGCCTGAATTGCCCGGCTCGTCCGGCGCGTCTCCTTGTTTTCCCTTCAATTTGTAGCGTTGCGCAATATTGCGATGTGCTTGCCATGTCGATTGCCGTGTCGGCCCTTGTGCGCCCTTCGTTGCCGCTGTGCCTGCTGCGCGTGACGGTCTGCGCCGGCGTGATGGTGTCCGCCCTGGTGTGTCCCGGGTGGGGCTGGGCTGTGCTCTGCGTGGCGGCCGGCGTGGCCGGCTTGCCTTGGCGCGGCGGCAAGCCTAAGCCGCGCAGGATTGATATATCCCCGGTTGGCCAGATTCGGCTGACGGTATACCAACACACAGGGGAGGGGATGGCTACATCCGCGTTCGCCTCCCGGCCGGCTGCGGTGCCGGCGCGGGAGGCGGAGGCACCGCTGGTCCTGCTGGCCGGTTCGACCTTGTGGCCGGACTTGCTGCTGTTGCGCCTGGGCAGTGTGGACGGGCCGGTGCGGGAGCTGCTGGTGGTGCCGGGCTGCGTGGCGGGACCGGCTTTTCGCCCCCTGGCGCTGGCTTGCCGCGCCGTGGCCGCCCGCGCCAGTGGCATGGCGGACGGGACGTGAAAAAAAATGACGCAATCCGTGAACTTCTTGCAG
The DNA here is from genome assembly GCF_058786935.1 of Rugamonas sp. FW305-51. NCBI lineage: Bacteria > Pseudomonadati > Pseudomonadota > Betaproteobacteria > Burkholderiales > Oxalobacteraceae > Rugamonas > Rugamonas sp. FW305-51. Next base: position 13,237 of record NZ_JBYSZG010000068.1, on the reverse strand, counting down.
CCGGCAAACTCTATTGCTATATGCGCCCACGCTGCAGGCCACCGAGGACGACGGGAGTGACAACAGAACGTGAGTGCGATCAGCTGCTGGTCGAACGGGTCCAGGCTGGCGACAAACAGGCATTCGATTTGCTGGTGGCAAAGTATCAGCGCCGGCTGATGCGTTTGCTGTCGCGCATCGTGCATGATCCGGCGGAAGCGGAGGATGTGGTGCAGGAAACGTTTATCAAGGCATACCGCGCGTTGCGCCATTTCCGGGGCGACGCCGCCTTTTACACGTGGCTGTACCGGATCGGCATCAACACGGCCAAGAACTTCCTGGCCCTGCAAGCGCGGCGCACGCCCACCTCCACGGAGGCCGATGCGGAGCGGGCCGAGGCGTTCGATGACGGCGACCATTTGCGCGACATCAATACACCCGAATCCGTGCTGGCCAGCAAGCAGATCGCCCAGACCGTCGACGCGGCCATGGATGCGCTGCCGGTGGATTTGCGCACGGCCGTGGCCCTGCGCGAGATCGAAGGACTGAGTTATGAGGAGATTTCCGAGATCATGGCTTGCCCCATCGGTACCGTGCGCAGCCGCATCTTCCGCGCGCGCGAAGTGATTGCGGAAAAGTTGCGGCCCTTGCTCGATATGCCGGTTGACAAGCGCTGGTAGGGCGGCAATGATGGCGGGACACGGGAGGTACTGCAAGTTACAGTCCCTGCCGATTTCGCCCCGCGGCAGGTTGGTGTAGACATGGCAGGAAACGGAATGGATACCTCCAAGAGATTGCACGAAAACATCTCGGCCCTGGCCGACGGGGAGTTGCCCGACAGCGAGCGGGAACTGGCCCTGGCCGCGCTGGCCAGCGACGACGGCCGCGCCGCCTGGCGCGCCTATCACGTGATCGGCGACGCCCTGCGGGCCGGCGCCGACGGCGCGCTCAGCGACGGCTTTGCCGACCGGCTGGCGCAGCGCCTGGCGGCCGAGCCACCCCTGGCCGCGCCGCCGGCCGGCGCGTCGGCGGCGGCCTCCGAGGGCGATGGCGATGCCCCGGCCGTGCTCGCTTCCGCCTCCTGAGCCGGCCCGGCGCCGCCATCCCTTGAAAAAGTAGCGATTAGTAACATCTTGCCGATACGGCAGCACCGGTTTTCGCTTACCATCATTTATGCTGCCGCAAAGTATGCTGCTGCGGCGGCGATGTTTTTCCGAACTCTACAAAGATCGCTACTTTCCATGAAAAATTACATCTCCACTGGTAGTAAGACTCTTTCCGCGCTGCTCGTCAGCGCAGGCGTATTGTTTGCGCCCGCCATGCTGGGCCTGGCGCCGGCCGCCCACGCGGCCGCCACGACGGCCGTGGCCGGCTTGCCCGACTTCACGGAGCTGGTCGACAAGGCCGGGCCGGCCGTGGTCAACATCCGCACCACGGAACGGCTCAAGCTGGGACAGGGCGGGCAGGGCATGCCGGGCGACGAGGAGATGCAGGAATTCCTGCGCCGCTTCTTCGGCGGCGCCATCCCCACCCCCAGCCCCGGCGGCAAGACGCCGCGCGGCCGGCGCCAGGCGCCCGAGGAACAGGTGCAGCGCGGCATCGGTTCCGGCTTCATCATTTCGGCCGACGGCTATGTGATGACCAACGCCCACGTGGTGGACGGCGCCGACGAGGTGTACGTGACGCTGACGGACAAGCGCGAATTCAAGGCCAAGGTGCTGGGCGCGGACGCCCGCACCGACGTGGCCCTGCTCAAGATTGACGGTACGCGTTTGCCCACGCTGACCATGGGCGACTCGAACAAGATCCGCGTCGGCGAATGGGTGATCGCCATCGGTTCGCCGTTCAACCTGGAAAACACGGTCACGGCGGGCATCATTTCCGCCAAATCGCGCGATACGGGCGACTACCTGGCCCTGATCCAGAGCGACGTGGCCGTCAATCCCGGCAACTCGGGCGGGCCGCTGATCAACATGCGGGGCGAGGTGATCGGCATCAATTCCCAGATCGCCACCTTGTCGGGCGGCTACAACGGCATCTCGTTCGCCGTGCCCATCGACGAAGCCATGCGCGTGGCCGACCAGCTGAAAAAATCGGGCAAGGTGACGCGCGGGCGCATCGGCGTCCAGATCGGCGAGCTGAGCAAGGACGTGGCCGAATCGTTAGGGCTGAAGTCGGCCCAGGGCGCGGAGGTGTCGCTGGTGGAGCCGGGCGGCCCGGCCGACAAGGCTGGCATCCGCGCCGGCGACATCATCCTCAAGTACAACGGCATCGTCATCAACCGCTCGTCCGACCTGCCGCGCCTGGTGGGCGGCACGGCGCTGGGCAGCCAGGCCACCGTCACGCTGTGGCGCAAGGGTGCCCAGCAGGACGTGCAGGTCACCATCGCCGAGCTCGAACCGGACAAGACGGCCAAGGCCAAGGCCAAGGGCGAGAGCGCCAAGCCCAAGGCGGAATCGGCCAATGCGCTCGGCTTCAAGGTCAGCGACCTGACGCCGCTGCAAAAGCGCGAGCTGGACGTGGAGGGCGGGGTGGTGGTGGACGCGACGGAAGGCGTGGCGGCCCGGGCCGGCCTGCGCCAGGGCGACGTGATCTTGCAGCTGAACAATATCGACATCCACGACGCCAAGCAGTTCAACGCGGCCGTCGCCAAGCTGGACCCGAAGAAGGCGTCGGTGGTGCTGGTGCGGCGCGGCGACGTGACCCAGTTCGTGTCGCTGCGGCCGGCGGCCAAGTAAGCGGGACGGCGCCGTCCGCCAATCCCGGCGGTATAGCCGGCCTGGTGGTCGCCGCCCGCGGCCCCGGCCGGTCATCGCCGGCACTACCCGGCACCGCGGGCCGTCCTGTATCATGGGGCGGCCCGTTTTCCTTGCCAGCCTACCCATGATGCATTTCACACTCTATTCCCGCAGCTATTGCCACCTGTGTCAGGACATGCTGGACGCCCTGAACCTGCTGCACACGCCGGAGCGCCCGTTCACGGTGGAGGTGATCGACGTGGACGCCGACCCGGCCCTGGTGGCCCGCTTCGACGAGCTGGTACCCGTCCTGTTCGGCGCCCTCGATCAGCCCGAGCTGTGCCACTACTTCCTGGACGCGGAACGCGTGCGCCAAGTCCTGGCAGTCTGACTGGCCGGCGCAATTGCTTGATTAATCAACTATTTCCGTGTTGCATATGCTTATTTATGCGGCAAAATATTGACGGTTTGATATTTCGGCGCGTTTGCAGCGTCATAACACGGGCTTTCCACTCTGAAATCCGGTAAAATGGCAGGTTAGAAAAGCTGCTGTTTTGCGTTTTAGTGGTTGTCATCAAGGCGCTCGCCAGGGCATTACCGCCCCGTTCGGAGCGCTTTTTTTGTATGAAGCCCAGCCGTTACCTCGTCGTTTCAATCCGTTTTTGAATATTTGTTAATGAACAACATACGCAATTTCTCCATCATCGCCCACATCGACCACGGTAAATCGACCCTGGCGGACCGCATCATCCAACTGTGCGGCGGCCTGTCGGACCGCGAGATGGAGGCGCAAGTGCTCGATTCGATGGATCTGGAGCGTGAGCGCGGCATCACCATCAAGGCCCAGACCGCAGCCTTGCAATACAAGGCCCGCGACGGCCAGGTCTACAACCTGAACCTGATCGACACTCCCGGCCACGTGGACTTTTCCTACGAGGTCAGCCGCTCGCTGTCGGCCTGCGAAGGCGCGCTGCTGGTGGTCGACGCGTCCCAGGGCGTGGAAGCGCAAACGGTGGCCAACTGCTATACGGCGCTGGACCTGGGCGTGGAAGTGGTGCCCGTGCTGAACAAGATCGACTTGCCCAACGCCGATCCGCCGGCCGCCATTGCCGAGATCGAAGACGTGATCGGCATCGAGGCCGGCGACGCCGTCCATTGCTCGGCCAAGACGGGCCTGGGCGTGGAAGACGTGCTCGAATCGATCATCGCCAAGGTGCCGCCGCCGAAGGGCGACAAGGATGCGCCGCTGCAGGCCCTGATCATCGACTCGTGGTTCGACAACTACGTGGGCGTGGTGATGCTGGTGCGCGTGGTCAACGGCACCCTGAAACCGAAGGACAAGATCCGCCTGATGGCCACCGACTCGGTGCAGCTGGTGGAAGACATCGGCATCTTCTCGCCCCGTTCCGTGTCGCTGCCGGAACTGTCGGCCGGCCAGGTGGGCTTTGTGATCGCCGGCATCAAGGAATTGAAAGTGGCCAAGGTGGGCGATACCATCACCCTGGCCAACCGTCCCGCCGAGGCGCCGCTGCCCGGCTTCAAGGAAGTGCAGCCGCAAGTGTTCGCCGGCCTGTTCCCTGTGGAAGCCAACCAGTACGACGCGCTGCGCGACTCGCTGGAAAAACTGAAACTGAACGACGCGGCCCTGATGTACGAGCCGGAAGTGTCGCAGGCGCTGGGCTTCGGCTTCCGCTGCGGCTTCCTGGGCCTGCTGCACATGGAGATCGTGCAGGAACGCCTGGAGCGCGAGTTCGACATGGACCTGATCACCACGGCCCCGACCGTGGTGTACGAAGTGGGAATGCGCGACGGCACCGTGCTGCGGGTGGACAACCCTTCGCGCATGCCGGACCCGTCCAAGATCGAAGAGATCCGCGAACCCATCGTCACCGTCAACCTGTACATGCCGCAGGAGTATGTCGGTTCCGTCATCACCCTGTGCATCGGCAAACGCGGCGTGCAGATGGACATGAGCTACCACGGCCGCCAGGTCAAGCTGATCTACGAAATGCCGATGGGCGAGATCGTGCTGGACTTCTTCGACAAGCTCAAGTCCACCTCGCGCGGCTATGCGTCGATGGACTACGAGTTCAAGGAATACCGGCCGTCCGACGTGGTCAAGGTCGACATGCTGATCAATGGCGAGAAGGTCGATGCGCTGGCCATCATCGTGCACCGCTCCAACAGCGCCTACCGTGGCCGCCAGGTGGCCGCCAAGATGCGCGAACTGATCCCGCGCCAGATGTTCGACGTGGCGATCCAGGCCGCCATCGGCGCCAACGTGATTTCGCGCGAGAACGTCAAGGCGCTGCGCAAGAACGTGCTGGCCAAGTGCTATGGCGGCGACATCAGCCGTAAGAAGAAACTGCTGGAGAAACAGAAGGCAGGTAAAAAACGCATGAAGCAAGTGGGCTCGGTCGAGATTCCACAAGAGGCGTTCCTGGCAATCTTACAAGTGGATGAGAAATGAACCTGCAAGTCATTTTAGGAAACTTTGCTTTAATTCTGTTCGTATTGATGGTGGTGACCGGGGTCATCTGGTTCCTGGACGTGTTCTACCTGGCCAAGCAGCGCCGCCTGGCGGCCGACCGCGCCCTGGCCGACTACGACAGCCGTAATGCCAAGCTGACGGCCGACGGCATCAAGCTCGACAACACCAGCAGCCGCAGCGCCATCGAGCATGCGCTGCTGCGCCAGCCCACATGGATCGAGTATTCGGGCAGCTTCTTCCCCGTCATCGCGCTGGTGTTCTTCCTGCGCTCGTTCCTGTACGAGCCGTTCAAGATCCCGTCCTCGTCCATGGTGCCGACCTTGCTGGTGGGGGACTTGATCCTGGTGAACAAGTTCACCTACGGCATCCGCCTGCCCGTGCTGAACCAGAAGATCATCGAAGTCAACAACCCGCAGCGCGGCGACGTGATGGTGTTCAAGTATCCCAAGGACATGACCCAGGATTACATCAAACGTGTGGTTGGCGTGCCCGGTGATAAAATTACGTATGAAAACAAGCGCTTAACGGTGAACGGCAAGGCCGTGTCGTATGCGCCCATGGACGATTACCTGGACGACGAGCATCTGGTCTACAACAAGCAGTACCTGGAAAACCTGACGGGCGTGTCGCACAAGATCCTTAACAACGAGCAGGCGCCGACCCTGAACCTGGCCGACGTCAAGCCGTTCCCGCACAGCGATGCGTGCTCCTACAACTATGAAGGGTTCACCTGCGTCGTTCCTGAGGGTAACTACTTCATGATGGGCGACAACCGCGACAACAGCGCCGACAGCCGTTACTGGGGTTTCGTGCCGGACAAGAATATCGTGGGCAAGGCCTTCTTCGTCTGGATGAACCTGAGCAACCTGCGCCGCATCGGCGGCATACACTAAGGAGCGAGCATGGTGGGCATCAAGCATAGCGGCAAGCGGCAGCGCGGTATCTCCCTGGTGGGCCTGATCCTATCCCTGGCCGTGCTCGGTTTCCTGGGCGTGTTGGCCATGAAGATCGTGCCCACCTACACGGAATACCGGGCGATCCAGAACGCCATCATCAAGGCCAAGAGCGCCGGTTCCACCGTGCGCGAAATCCAGGCTTCGTTCAATGCCAATGCCGACGTCGGTTACATCACCTCGATCACCGGCAAGGACCTGATCATCTCGAAGGAAAACAACGAGATGGAAGTGAGCTTCGCCTACGAGAAGAAGATCCCGCTGTTCGGCCCGGCCAGCCTGCTGCTCGAATACTCCGGCTCCACCGCCAAGGGCGGCGTACCGACGGCTTCGGCCGACCAATAAAGCTTTACAGACATACACTTACTGAACCGACGATGAATCTTCAGCTCTTGCAAACCCGTTTAGGCTATACGTTCCAGGATGCTGGCCTGTTGCAGCAAGCCTTGACGCACCGTAGCCACAGCAGTTTGCATAACGAACGGCTGGAATTCCTGGGCGACTCCGTGCTCAACTGCGTGGTCGCGTCCATCCTGTACGAACGCTACATTTCCATCGACGAGGGCGACCTGTCGCGCTTGCGCGCCAACCTCGTCAAGCAGCAGTCGCTGTACGAAATCGCCCAGAAGCTGGAGCTGTCGCAGTTCCTGCGCCTGGGCGAGGGCGAACTGAAGTCGGGCGGCTTCCGCCGGCCGTCCATCCTGGCCGACACGCTGGAAGCGCTGCTGGGCGCCATCTTCCTCGACGGCGGCTTCAACCCCGCGCGCGACGCGATCCGGGCCTTCTACATCCCCATCCTGGACTCGGTCGATCCCCAGACGCTGGGCAAGGATGCCAAGACACTGCTGCAGGAATTCTTGCAAAGTAAGAAGATCTCGCTGCCGCTGTACAATGTGGTAGCCACCCATGGCGCCGCGCACAGCCAGGAATTCGAGATCGAATGCCTGGTGCCCAAGCTGGGCATCCAGGTCTATGGCCGGGGCGGCAGCCGCCGCGCCGGCGAACAGGCCGCGGCCAAGCTGGCGCTGGAAGTGGCCGAGCAGGCGCTGGTGAAAACGCCCGCGTCCAGCCGCAAGGCCAAGCCGCGCGCGGCCCAGCTCAAACTGGCCGGCATCGCCACCATCCAGAGCGACGCCGCCCCGGCCCAGCCGGACACCGCTGCCGCCACCGCGGCCACGGGCAAGCTGGCCAACACGTAACACCTTGATAGAATCGACCAGCATGACTACCGCACCCACTCCCGCTCCCTTCCGCTGTGGCTATATCGCCATCGTCGGCCGCCCCAACGTGGGCAAATCGACGTTGATGAATACCCTCATCGGCGCCAAGGTCAGCATCACGTCGCGCAAGGCGCAGACCACGCGCCACCGCATCACGGGCATCCAGACCCTGGACGACGCCCAGTTCATCTACGTCGATACGCCCGGTTTCCAGACCCGCCATTCGAACGCGCTGAACAAGACGCTTAACAAGACGGTGACCAACACCCTGATCTCGTCCGACCTGATCCTGTACGTGATCGAGGCCGGCACCTTCGGCCCGGCCGACCAGGAAGTGCTGGACCTGCTGCCCAAGCAAGTGCCCGTGGTGCTGGTGATTAACAAGTCGGACCGCGTCAAGGACAAGGCCGTGCTGTTGCCGTTCGCCCAGAAAGTGGCGGCGCTGTTCGACTTCGCGGCCATCGTGCCGGTGTCGGCCAAGCTGCGCTTCCAGCTCGACGGACTGCAGAACGAGATCAAGAAGTTCCTGCCCGAGAACGATCCCATCTTCGGCCCGGACGACATCACGGACCGCAGCGAGAAGTTCCTCGCCTCGGAAATCGTGCGCGAGAAGCTGTTCCGCTTCGTGGGCGACGAGCTGCCTTACACCAGCACCGTGCTGATCGAGAAGTTCGAGCAGGAGGGCGATCTGCGCCGCGTGTTCGCCGCCATCCTGGTCGAGCGCAATACCCACAAGTCCATGATCATCGGCGACAAGGGCGCACGCTTGAAGGAAGTGTCGACCCAGGCCCGGCTGGACATGGAAAAACTGTTCGGCGGTCCCGTCTACCTGGAAATCTGGGTCAAGGTCAAATCGGGCTGGGCCGACAATGAGGCGGGCCTGCGCGCCTACGGTTACGAGTAAGCGCCAGGGAATCCCGGCACACGCATGTCCACGCTGACAGCAGACCACGATACGGCTGAGCCCGTGTCCACCGCGGCGCCCGGCGCCGGGGCGGACACGGGCTCAGCTGTTTTATCGGCCGCCGCGCCCGCCCGCCGCCCGCGCCAGCCCGCGCGCGAGCGCACCTTCGGCACCAGGGTGAGCGGCCAGCCGGCGTTCGTGCTGCACAGCTACCCGTACAAGGAAACCAGCCTGATCGTGGACATGTTCACGCGCGACTACGGCCGCGTGGCCCTGATTGCCAAGGGCGCCAAGCGGCCCCATTCCCAGTTGCGGGGCGTGCTGCAGACCTTCCAGCCCTTGCAGGCGGGCTGGAGCGGCAAATCCGAGCTGCGCGTGCTGACCAGCGCCGAATGGGTGGGCGGCATGCTGCCGCTGGAAAAGACGGCCCTGCTGTGCGGCTTCTACCTGAACGAGCTGCTGGTCAAGCTGCTGGCGCGCGACGACGCCCATCCGGCCCTGTTCGACCATTACGTGGCCACGCTCAACCAGCTGGCCCACAACGAGCCGGCGCCCATCGTGCTGCGCAAGTTCGAGCTGGCCCTGCTCAAGGAAACGGGCGTGGCGGCCGACCTGACGCGCTGCACGGCCAGCCGCGAAGCCATCGTGGCCGAGCGGCTGTACGTGGTGGACCCGGAGCGTGGCCCCCGTCCCGAGCGCGCCGGCGACAGCTGGCCGCGCGTGGCCGGCAAGACCCTGCTCGACATGGAACGCGCAGACTACAGCGACGCGGCCACCCAGGCCCAGAGCAAGCAGCTGATGCGTTTTTTGCTGGCGCACCACCTGGGCGGCGCGCCGCTCAACACGCGCCAGATCCTGATCGACCTGATGCAGCTTTAAACCGCTTTACACTACTGAAACTGCTTAAAACTGCCTTGAACTGTTAACCTGATAAACGGTATAAATCAATGAGCTTTCTCCAGCCTGCCGGCCCCGTCATCGACCTGGGCGTCAACATCGACCACGTAGCCACCCTGCGCAATGCGCGCGGCACCCGCTATCCCGATCCCATCCGCGCCGCGCTGCTGGCCGAGCAGGCCGGGGCCGACTGCATCACCCTGCACCTGCGCGAAGACCGGCGCCACATCAAGGACGCGGACGTGATCGCGCTGGCGCCCCAGCTGCTGACCCGTATGAACCTGGAAGCGGCCGTGACCCAGGAGATGATCGACTTCGCCTGCCGCATCAAGCCGGCCGACGTCTGCCTGGTGCCGGAAAAACGCACCGAAGTGACCACCGAAGGCGGCCTCGATGTCGTCACCCATTTCAACGCCGTGCAGGCGGCCGTGCGCCAGCTGCAGGGCGAGGGCATCCGCGTGAGCCTGTTCATCGACGCCGACGAAGCGCAGATCGCCGCCGCCGCCGACATCGGCGCGCCCGTGATCGAGCTCCATACGGGCCGCTATGCCGACACGGAAGGCACCGAACAGGCGGCGGAGCTCGAGCGAATCAAGGCCGGCGTGCTGTTCGGCGTGGGGCGCGGCCTCAAGGTCAACGCCGGCCACGGCCTGCACTACACCAACGTGCAGGCGATCGCCGCCATTCCCGAGATCGCCGAACTCAATATCGGCCACGCCATCGTGGCCCACGCCGTGTTCGCGGGCTGGGAAAACGCCGTGCGCGAGATGAAGGCCATCATGGTGTCCACGCGGCTGGGGCGGGGCGCAAAATGATCTACGGGGTCGGCACCGACATCTGCCGCATCCCCCGCATCGCCGCGGCGCTGGAGCGGCACGGCGACCGCTTCGCGCAAAAGATCCTGGGGCCGCAGGAAATGGAGAAATACCATGCCCGCAAGGCCAAGAACGCGGCGCGCGGCATCCGTTTCGTGGCCACCCGCTTCGCCGCCAAGGAAGCGTTCTCCAAGGCCATCGGCCTGGGCCTGCGCATGCCGATGACGTGGCCGGCGGCCCAGATGCTGAATGACCCCAGCGGCAAGCCGGTCATCGTCTGCAGCGGCGTGCTGCAGCAATTCATGCAGGACAAGGGGCTGTCGGCGCAGGTAAGCATCAGCGACGAGGAAGAATATGCCGTCGCCTTCGTCATCGTCGAACAGGCCGGCTGAAACAGGTAACAGGTACCAGGAAATGAACGAAGCAAACGAACAGGCAAGCGTCCCCGATCCGCGCGCGCAGGTGCTGGCCACCGTGGCCAAGCTGCCCAACCTGCCGGGCGTGTACCGCTATTTCGATGCGGCCGACAATGTGCTCTACGTGGGCAAGGCGCGCGACCTGAAGAAGCGCGTGTCGAGCTACTTCCTGAAGAACCTGGCCAGCCCCCGCATCGCCATGATGGTCGAGCGCATCGCTCGGCTGGAAACGACGGTCACCCACAGCGAGGCCGAAGCGCTGATCCTGGAAAACAACCTGATCAAGACGCTGCACCCGCGCTTCAATATCCTGTTCCGCGACGATAAGTCCTATCCCTACCTGAAGATCACGGCCGGCGACGCGCCGCGCATGGTCTACTACCGTGGCGCCGTGGACAAGAAGAACCAGTATTTCGGCCCGTTCCCCAGCTCGTGGGCCGTCAAGGAATCGATGCAGATCCTGCAGAAGGTGTTCCGCATTCGCACCTGTGAGGACAGCGTGTATGCCAACCGCACGCGTCCCTGCCTGCTGCACCAGATCGGCCGTTGCAGCGCGCCCTGCGTGGACCTGGTGAGCAAGGAAGACTACCAGGCCGACGTGGCCAACGCGGCCCGTTTCCTGCGCGGGCGCCAGAGCGAGGTGATGGACGAGCTGGAAAAGAAGATGCATGGCTACGCGGCCGAACTCAAGTTCGAGCAGGCGGCCGTGGTGCGCAACCAGATCTCGTCGCTGTCGCGCGTGCTGCACCAGCAGAGCATGGAGACTACGGGCGACGCCGACGTCGACATCCTGGCCGTGCTGGTGCAGGGCGGGCGGGCCTGCGTCAACCTGGCCATGGTGCGCGGCGGGCGCCACCTGGGCGACCGCGCCTATTTCCCCACCCAGCTGAACGACGCGGTAGCCATCGCGGAAGACCCGATCGAAGTGGAAGTGCTGAGCGCCTTCCTGGTCCAGCACTACACGGAAAAATTCATCCCCGGCACCCTGATTCTCAATATCGAGTTCGACCAGCCGGCCCTGATGCTGGCCCTGCAGGAGCAGTGCGGCCACCGCATCCACCTGGTGTTCCAGCCGCAAGACCAGCGCCGCAAGTGGCTGGAACTGGCGCAGAAGGGCGCCGAGATCTCGCTGGCGCGCCTGCTGTCGGAGCAGGGCTCGCAGCAGTCGCGCACGCGCGCGCTGGTCGAGGCGCTGGCGCTGGAGCCGGAAGACATCGACACGCTGCGGGTGGAATGCTTCGACATCAGCCACACCCAGGGCGAGGCGACGCAGGCCTCGTGCGTCGTGTTCCACCACCACCAGATGCAGAACGGCGAGTACCGCCGCTACAACATCAACGACATCACGCCCGGCGACGATTATGCTGCGATGCGGCAGGTGCTGATGCGCCGCTACGAAAAGGTGGCCAACGGCGACGGCGTGATGCCGGACGTGGTGCTGATCGACGGCGGCAAGGGCCAGATCGAAATGGCGCGCCAGGTGTTCGCCGAGCTGGGGCTGGACATCAGCCTGATCGTCGGCGTGGCAAAAGGGGAGGGGCGGCGCGTGGGCCTGGAGACGCTGATGTTCGTCGATGGCCGGCCGTCGCAGGAACTGGGCAAGGAGTCGGCGGCCCTGATGCTGGTGGCGCAGATCCGCGACGAGGCGCACCGCTTCGCCATCACCGGCATGCGCGCCAAGCGCGCCAAGACGCGCCAGACTTCGCGCCTGGAAGAGATCGAAGGCATAGGTGCCAAGCGGCGCCAGAAGCTGCTGGCCCGCTTTGGCGGCCTGCGCGGCGTGGTCGACGCCAGCGTGCAGGACCTGATGCAGGTGGAAGGCATATCGAGCGCGCTGGCCGAGGAAATCTACCGCCAGCTGCACTAGCATGACGTCGCGCGCGCGTGACCGTGCTGCGGCGCAGCGGCGGCGGCCGGCCATTGCGGGGCGGGGCGAGTTATATCCGGTGCAGCCCGCGCTGGTTTAAAGTGCGCCCGCAAGGTAGACTAGCGGCGACATCAGTTTTTACAGTTGCAACTTTACTTGACCCTATGCCTTTCAATATACCGATCCTGCTGACCTGGCTGCGCGTGGCGCTGATCCCGCTGGTCGTCGGCGTGTTCTACCTGCCCACGCACTGGCTGCCGCTGGCGGACCGCAATCTGGCCGCCACCCTGGTGTTCATTGTCGCCGCCGTCACCGACTGGTTCGATGGCTTCCTGGCGCGGCGCTGGAACCAGACGTCGGCCTTCGGCGCCTTCCTCGATCCGGTGGCCGACAAGCTGATGGTGGCGGGGGCCTTGCTGGTGCTGGTGCAGCTGGACCGGGTCAACGCCGTGCTGGCCTTTATTATCATCGGCCGCGAAATCGCCATCTCCGCGCTGCGCGAATGGATGGCGCAAATCGGCGCGTCCAAATCCGTGGCCGTCAGCTCGCTGGGCAAGATCAAGACGGCGGCCCAGATGACGGCCATTCCCATGCTGCTGTTCCATGACATCCTGGCCGGCGCCGTCGATACCCAGGTGTGGGGCGAACGGCTGCTGCTGATAGCCTGCGTGCTGACCGTGTGGTCCATGTTCTACTACCTGCGCCTGGCCTGGCCCATGATCAAGGAGCGGGCCGGCACCATCTGACGGCCAGCGACGACCGTCGCGGTATAAACAATTTTCATCATTTCTCTATTGAAAATGTTTTGACCATTGACAGACCGGATAGATCCTCTATAATGCTGGCCTGTTGTTGATGACGACGGCGCGCTGAAAAGCAGATGCGGGAGTAGCTCAGTTGGTAGAGCGCAACCTTGCCAAGGTTGAGGTCGAGAGTTCGAGACTCTTCTCCCGCTCC
>NZ_JBYSZG010000067.1:0-24934 GCF_058786935.1 Rugamonas sp. FW305-51 | reverse complement strand
CCTCACAACTCACTTTAGCCAACCCGCCTGCGTTTCGGCGGCGGGAGGCCGGCTAGATGATTTTCATACCCCTTTTTCGAAAATGGGGACGTACCCCTTTTTCGCCCATTTCCCGTAAAAGGGGTACGTCCCCATTTCTACGTCCCCATTTTCGAAGGATTGGAAACGTAACGCCATCCAAGTGCCGCGACGGAGCCGGCATCATCGACGTGGCAGGCTAGTCGGCCACCGGCCGCATGTGCAGAGCGCCGGTCCGGCGCGGCGCATTGCCGCCGTCGAGGTGCGCGCGCTGCCAGTATTCCTTCTCCAGCCGTTCCAGGTCCAGCTCGCGGGCCGCGTTGTTGAACGCTTTCTGCTGCTCCTGGCCCTGCGCCGTATGCTTGAAGCACACCGTCACGGGCCGCTCCTTGAACAAATTGTCGGCGTAGCCTACCCGCTCGCGCTCGCCGGCGCCAATCTGGGGCGTGTGCAGCAGATAGTCCAGCACATGACGCTCGATCACGATCACGGCATAGCGCCCGATCAGCAGCTTGCGCAAATTGGTCTCGTCGTTGACGCCCTCGTCCGGCGATACGTCGCCCCGCTCGCGGGCCGCGTCGAACTGTTCGCCGTAGGCATAGCCGGCCACCGTGCCCAGCCGCACGCCGCGCAGGCCGGCCAGCGTGGCGGGCCGCATGGGCGCCGTTTTCAGGTAAGCCAGCACCGTCTGCGTGCTGCCGATGGGGGAGGAAAAATGGCACAGCTTTTCCCGCTCCGGCGTGCGCCACACCGGCAGCAGGCCCGCGTAGCGGGGGTTGTGCAAGCCAAATTCCATGGCCCGCTTCCACGGGAAATATTCGATCTGCGATTGCATGCCCAAGCGCTGGTAGACGGCCGCCACCAGCGCGCCCGACAGGCCGTCCCCAGGCAGCGCCGAACTCACGAAGGGCGGCCATTCGTCGGCGGAAAAGCGCACCACCGGCAACGGCGCGGCAGCCAGCCACGCGGGCCACAACACCGCGCCGGCCAGCCATGCCATTACGACGCCCGCCTTCGACCGGCCCATCACCACTCCCCGTATTGTTGCCCGACTTTACCTTGCCGTTGGCATGATAGGTTTCTATCGTCCCATAAAAAAGCGCCCTGCACAAAGTTGTATTTAGGCAACCGCCTCCGCCATCGGCAGCGTATCAATGGTGCGGGATTTTTTTCGGCCCCAATAGCGCAGATATTGGATAATGACGCTTTACCGCATCGAAGCTGACCGTGTCGTCCACCAAAACTCCTTCCCTTGCCGACCGCATCGAAGACGTGCTGCCGCAGACCCAGTGCACCAAGTGCGGCTACCAGGGCTGCCGCCCCTATGCCGAGGCGATCGCGGCCGGCCAGGCTGACATCAACCAGTGCCCGCCGGGCGGCGCGGAGGGTGTGGCGCGCCTGGGCGCCCTGCTGGGCCGCAAGGTCATCCCGCTCAACCCCGTCAACGGCATCGAGCGCCCGCGCGCCGTGGCCTACATCGACGAGGCGCTGTGCATAGGCTGCACGCTGTGCATCCAGGCTTGCCCGGTGGACGCCATCGTCGGCGCGGCCAAGCAGATGCACACCATCGTGCCCGACCTGTGCACGGGCTGCGACCTGTGCGTGGCGCCGTGCCCGGTCGACTGCATCGTCATGTATCCCGTCACGGAGAGCACCGGCTGGGCCGCCTGGAGCCAGCCGCTGGCCGACGCGGCCCGCGAGCGGCACGACTTCCGCACCCTGCGCCTGCGCCGCGACGCCGAGGAAAACGATGCCCGCCTGGCCGCCAAGGCCGTGGCCAAGATGCAGGCCGTGGAAGCGCTGGACCCGGCCACGTCGGCCGGCGAAGCGGAAAAAGAACGCAAGCGCGCCATCATCGCCGCCGCCATGGAACGGGCGCGCCTGAAGAAGGAAGCGGTGCAGCAGGAAGCGGCCGCCAAGGAAAACAAACCCGAATGAATGCAGCCAAACGCTACGAAATGTTCACGCGCTTTCGCGCGGCCAATCCCAAACCCGTCACGGAACTGGAATACAGCACGCCGTTCGAACTGCTGATCGCCGTGCTGCTGTCGGCCCAGGCGACCGACGTGGGCGTCAACAAGGCCACCCGCAAGCTGTACCCGGTGGCCAACACGCCGGCCAGGATCCTGGCGTTGGGCGAGGAAGAACTCAAGAGCTACATCCAGACCATAGGCCTGTACAAGACCAAGGCCAGGAACGTCATCGCCACCTGCAAGATCCTGCTGGACCAGCACGGCGGCGAAGTGCCGCGCGACCGCGCGTCGCTGGAAGCCTTGCCCGGCGTGGGCCGCAAGACGGCCAATGTGGTGATGAACACGGCCTTCGGCGAGCCGACCATGGCGGTCGACACCCACATCTTCCGCGTGGCCAACCGCACCGGCCTGGCGCCGGGCAAGAATGTCGACATCGTCGAGCAGAAGCTGCTCAAGTTCGTGCCCAAGGAATTCCTGCACGACGCCCACCACTGGCTGATCCTGCACGGGCGCTACACCTGCAAGGCGCGCAAGCCCGAATGCTGGAACTGCATGGTGGCCGACCTGTGCGACTACCGCCACAAGACGCCGGCGCCGGACGGCGCCTGACCAGAACGGCCCGGGCTTACACCAGCACCAGGTTGTCGCGGTGGATCAGTTCCGGGCCTTCCAGGAAGCCGAGGATGGATTCGATCTCCGCCGACGGCTTGCGCATGATGCGGCGCGCCTCCGCGCTGGTGTAGTTGGACAGGCCGCGCGCCACCGGGTGACCTTCCGGGTTGACGCAGGTGATGACGGCGCCCCGTCCGAACTCGCCCTTCACGTCCGTCACGCCGATCGGCAGCAGCGACTTGCCCTCGCCCGTCAGCTTCTGCACGGCGCCCGCGTCGAGCACCACCTGGCCCACCGTGTGCAGGTGATCGGCCATCCACTGCTTGCGCGCCGTCAGGTGGCCCGTCTGCGCCGTCAGCTCGGTGCCGATGGCCTCGCCCTGCGCCAGGCGCGTGAGCACGTCGCTGTCGCGGCCCCAGGCGATGATGGTGTGGGCGCCCGACTTGGCGGCCCGCTTGGCAGCCAGGATCTTGGTCAGCATGCCGCCGCGGCCAAGGCTGCTGCCGGCGCCGCCGGCCATCGCCTCCAGCGCCGGATCGCCGGCCCGGCCCTGGCGGATCAGCTGCGCGTTGGGGTCCTTGCGCGGGTCGGCCGAGAACAGGCCGTGCTGGTCGGTCAGGATGATCAGCGCATCGGCCTCGATCAGGTTGGCCACCAGCGCGCCCAGCGTGTCGTTGTCGCCGAACTTGATCTCGTCCGTCACCACCGTGTCGTTCTCGTTGATGATGGGGACCACGCCCAGGCGCAGCAAGGTGGTCAGCGTCGAGCGCGCGTTCAGGTAGCGTTCGCGGTCGGCCAGGTCGGCGTGCGTGAGCAGCACCTGGGCCGTGCCCAGCCGGTGGGCGCGGAAGCTCGTTTCGTAGATTTGCGCCAGGCCCATCTGGCCCACGGCCGCGCAAGCCTGCAGTTCGTGGATGTCGGTGGGGCGCTGCTCGAAGCCCAGGCGCAGCATGCCCTCGGCGATCGCGCCCGACGATACCAGCACCACGTCCTTGCCCAGTGCCCGCAGGCCGGCGATCTGCGCGGCCCAGCGCGCGATGGCGGCGTGGTCCAGGCCCCGGCCGTCGTTGGTGACGAGCGAGGAACCGACCTTGATGATGACGCGGGTGGCTTTCTGTATGACGGAATTCATTGTGCGGCGGTTCTCATCTCAAAGCGCGGACCGGCCGCGCATGACTATCAAACACCCCGGCGCTGGCGCCAGGACTAGGATTGCTGTGATATCGCCGGAAACAGGCCGGGTGCCCTGTCCTGCCGCAACCGGCGCCGCGCCCGCGGTAGCGGGACCGGCGCCGGCATGGATGATGCAAACAGTGGTAACCGTTTATATCATGGAGAAAAATGCTAAGCGGCCGCGCGAGGCGGCCGGCTTGGGAATCACGTACTGTGATTGTAATCGAGAACGGCTCTGCCGTTCAGTGCGATCAGTCCACGAGCTTAGTCCAGGATGTTAGTCCAGGATTTTGAAGCGGGGATCATCCGGATCGATGGACGAGATGCCGCGCGCCTCTTCCGTCATCTGGGTTTCTTCCGCCCGCTGCACCTCGTGCTTTTTCTGCTCCAGGTGCATGTAGATGGCGTTGACCAGCTCCTGGGTGCCATCGTGGCTCAGGGCCGAGATCTCGAACACGGGGCCCTTCCAGGCGAAGCGCTTGATGAAGTCCTTGACGACCTTCTTGCGCTCCTCTTCCGGCACCATGTCGAGCTTGTTGAGCACCAGCCAGCGCGGCTTGTCCACCAGCGCCTCGTCGTACTTCTTGAGCTCCTTGACCAGGGCCTTGGCTTCCTTGACCGGATCGACATTGGCCTCGAACGGCGCCAGGTCGACGATGTGCAGCAGCAGGCCGGTACGCTGCAGGTGACGCAGGAACTGGTGACCGAGGCCCGCGCCTTCGGCCGCGCCTTCGATCAGGCCGGGAATGTCGGCGATGACGAAACTCTTCTCGTGCGACACACGCACCACACCCAGGTTGGGGTGCAGGGTGGTAAACGGGTAGTCGGCAATCTTCGGACGGGCGTTGGACACGGCCGAGATGAAGGTGGACTTGCCGGCGTTGGGCATGCCCAGCAGGCCGACGTCGGCCAGCACCTTCAGCTCCAGGCGCAGTTCACGCCGTTCGCCTTCCTTGCCTTCGGTCTTCTGACGCGGCGCACGGTTAGTCGACGTTTTGAAGTGGATGTTGCCCCAGCCGCCCTCGCCGCCCTTGGCCAGCAGTTCGATCTGGCCGTGTTCGGTCAGGTCGGCCAGGATTTCGCCGCTCGCGTTGTCGATGATCAGGGTGCCCACCGGCATGCGCAGCTGGATGTCGTCCGCGCCCTTGCCGTAGCAGTCGGCGCCGCGTCCCGGCTCGCCGTCCTTGGCCTTGTGCATCTTGGAGTAGCGGAAATCGACCAGGGTGTTGACGTTGCGGTCAGCCACGGCCCAGATCGAACCGCCCTTGCCGCCGTCGCCGCCGTCAGGGCCGCCGAAGGGTCTAAATTTTTCACGGCAAAAAGAGGCGCAGCCATTGCCGCCGTCGCCGGCGATGACCTCAATTTTTGCTTCGTCGATAAACTTCATAATGTGCCGCCATAAAACTAAAAAGGCTCTACCTTGGGCAGAGCCTTTCGATTGAAGGCTTGCGCCTTACGGGGTGGCATGCCGCGCCGCGCGCAGCATGCCGGTACCAATTTACGCTGGTACGACGGTCACGAACTGGTGCGAGTTCGGACCTTTGACAACGAACTTCACCTTGCCGGCCACCAGGGCGAACAGGGTGTGGTCCTTGCCCATGCCTACACCTTCACCGGCGCGCACTGGGGTGCCGCGCTGACGAATGATGATGCCGCCGGCGTTGATCGCCTGGCCGCCGTAGACTTTAACGCCCAGACGTTTTGATTCTGAATCACGGCCGTTTCGCGTAGTGCCGCCGCCTTTTTTGTGTGCCATTTTAAGACTCCTTAGATACTAGTGTAATTCGGGCAAACAGCGATTAGCCGTTGATCGAAACGATTTGGATTTCGGTGTAATTCTGGCGATGGCCCTGATGCTTCTGGTAGTGCTTACGACGACGCATCTTGAAAATCTTCACCTTATCGTGACGACCGTGTGCCACAACAGTTACCAGTACCTTTGCACCTTCGACCAATGGAGCACCAAACTTGATGCTGTCGCCCGCGCCTACGGCGAGAACCTGATCGATGGTGATTTCGGAACCAATGTCTGCCGGTATCTGTTCTACTTTAAGTTTTTCGCCAGCGACAACTTTGTATTGTTTGCCACCGGTTTTTATGACCGCGTACATGATTTGAAACCTCATCAAATGTTTAGAAAAATTCCCTCCCGGCTCGGCGTTGCAAGCAGGCTGAAAACGGGGGAACCGCTGATTATACATGGGATGGGTTTTCGCGTCAAAAACTATTCACAAACCTGGCGTGGCGTGGTATGTCGCCCGGCGCCGCCCCACCGCCCAGGGGGAAATCGCGCTCCAACATGCAGGCCCCGGCGGCCAAATGCCCCTTGGCGCAGGGGCATGACGTATAATCGCGGCACACTACAGTCTATTGCAGGTTCGCCTTGTCTGACGCTACCCAACACACCAACCAAAACACCATCGCCCAAACGATTGCCGCCGACATGGACGCGGTCAACACGGTGATCCGCCAGAAATTGCATTCCGAGGTCAGCCTCGTCAACCAGATCGCTGAGTACATCATCAGCGCCGGCGGCAAGCGCATCCGGCCCGTGCTCGTGCTGCTGGTGGCCAATGCCTATGCCTACCAGGGCCGGGCCCACCACGAGCTGGCGGCCGTGGTCGAATTCATCCACACGGCGACCCTGCTGCATGACGACGTGGTGGACGAATCGTCGCTGCGGCGCGGCCGCGCCACCGCCAACGCCCTGTTCGGCAATGCCGCCTCGGTGCTGGTGGGCGACTTCCTGTACTCGCGCGCCTTCCAGATGATGGTGGGCCTGAACAATATGCGCGTGATGCAGATCCTGTCGGACGCCACCAACGTGATCGCCGAAGGCGAAGTGCTGCAGCTGCTCAACATGCACGATCCGGACGTGAACGAAGAGCGCTACCTGCAAGTGATCCGCTCCAAGACGGCCAAGCTGTTCGAGGCGGCGGCCGAACTGGGCGCCCTCGTGTCCGGCGCCACCGACGCCCAGATCGCGGCGGCCGGCGAATACGGCCGCTCGCTGGGCACGGCCTTCCAGCTCATCGACGACGTGCTCGACTACGCGGGCGATGCCGGCGAGATCGGCAAGAACGTGGGCGACGACCTGCGCGAAGGCAAGCCCACCCTGCCCCTGATCTACCTGATGGAAAACGGCACGGAAGAACAGCGGGCCCTCGTGCGCAGCTGCATCGAGCAGGGCGACGAGCAGCACTTCGACACCATCCTGGCCGCCATCACCACCAGCGGTGCGCTCGACTACACGCGCCAGCAAGCCGTGGTGGCAGCGCGCCGCGCGGCCGACGCCATCGCCGACCTGCCCGACAGCGTGTACAAGCAATCGCTGCTGCAGCTGGCCAGCTTCGCCGTCGACCGCACGCACTGAGCGGGCACGGCGCCGTCCTTACAGGATCTGCTGCACCAGCTCGGCCGGGCGACACAGGCGCACGCCCTTGTCTGTCACCACGAACGGACGGTTGATCAGGATGGGATGGGCCATCATCGCGTCCAGCAAGGCCGCGTCGGACAAAGCCATGTCCGACAGGCCCAATTCATTGTACAAATCCCCCTTGTCGCGCATGGCGGCCCGCACCGAGAGGCCGGCCGCCGCGATCATCTGCTGCAGCGCCGCGCGCGTGAGCGGCGACTTCACGTAATCGACGATTTCCGGCTCCACGCCGGCGGCGCGGATCAGCGCCAGCGTATTGCGCGACGTGCCGCAGGCGGTATTGTGATAGATGGTGATGCCCATGATTGTCCTTCAATAGCTGAAAACGAGGCAGGCATTATCCCCGAAATGGGCAAATGGCGCGTGCCGGCACGCATTCAGCCGGCCGGCGCGGCGGCCGGGCGCAGCGCCAGCATGGCCCTGGCCAGGAACACGACGATCAGCGTGCCCGCCAGGTCGCCAACGAACATCACGGCAAAGCCGCGCAACAAGTGGGCGTCGCCATGGAGCGCGAACCAGATATGGTGCAGCAGCGGGCTGGCGATGGAACAGCCGACGGCGCAGGCCAGCAAGCCGCCCGGCGTGATGCCGGCCAACGTGAAACGGGGGCCGAGCCGGTGGTGCACCACCAGGTAGACCAGATACGGGCCGATGGCGCCGGCCATGGCGCCCGTGGTGCTGCGCAGCAGCTCGCCCGGAAAATAATACCAGTAGCACGCGACCCAGCCCGTCAGCAGCAGGCCGATGGCGCCCATGCGGCCGAACAGCAAGGTACACAGCAGGCGCGTACCGGCCGGCAGGTAGATCCAGCCTATGCCCTTCAGGTATTCGGCCTTGAAGATGAACAGCTCGTTGGCCAGCATCATCAAGCCATGCATGGCGACGGTAGCCAGGAGCAGATACAGATTCGTACGGAACGGCGAGGATGTCTGGTGCATGCGCTGGTGTCGGGTTGTGGCGTAGGGCCTGGTGATCGGTGGCATGCCACCATACCGTCTTTTCATCGTCGCATCAATTCCGATGAAAAAATGCTGGCCGATAGTTGATCAAACCATCATTTTCTGGTGTAATTATCCCTAAGCGGGGTGTAGCTTAGCCTGGTAGAGCGCTACGTTCGGGACGTAGAGGCCGGAGGTTCGAATCCTCTCACCCCGACCATCCATCCTTGTTTCACACCTGGGCCACATGCTCGGGCAATTTTTCCCCGCTGGATACTGGAACGCCAGCCGCATGTTCGGCACTGCCATCCCGTTGCTGCCATCGCAGCCGCCCCGCCCCTCAGTACCGCAACATCGCCGTCACGCTGATCTGCCTGTCGTTGATCCACGCGCTTTGCGACAGCGTGGTGCCGCCGTAATAGGCGCTGCGCGTGGTGCGCAGCAAATTGCTGCCTGCCAGCTGCACCGTCAGCCGTCCGCTGAATTTGCAGGCCAGCGAGGCGTCCAGCCAGCCATAAGCCCGGGTGTAGACCGGTAGCGTGCCCTGGCCGGCGACATTGCTGGTGCCGCTGAAGAAGCGGTCGCGCCAGTTGTAGGCAATGCGGGCCGATACCCGGTTCCGCTCGTAGAGCCCGACCACGTTGGCGCTGTGGCGCGACAGGTTCTGCAGCGGCACGTTCCCGCCCAGCACGCTGCTCGGCGTCGAACTGTCGACATAGGTGTAGTTCGCCTGCAGACCCAGGCCATTCAGCCAGCCGGGCAGGAAATCATACAGCCGCTGGTAGCCCAGCTCCGCCCCCTGGATGGTGGCGCGGCTGCTGTTGTAGGGACGGCTGACCTGGTAGAGCACGCCGTCATAGGTTTCGGCGCGGCTGGCATTGGCGATAAAGCCGTCGACGTTCTTACGGAACAGCGTCACCGTGGCCGAGGTGGCGGGACCGGCGTAATGCTCCAGCGCCAGATCCAGGTTGTCGGACCGTATCGGCCGCAACGCGGGATTGCCGGCGCTGCCGCTGTTGGTGCTGGGCGTGACGGTATTGGGCACCAGCGACAACGACGGCGACAGCTGGTCGAAATTGGGCCGGGTCATGGTCCTGGACGCGGCCGCCCGCAGATCCAGATCCGGCCGCAGTTTGTAGCGGACATTCACGCTGGGCAGCACGTCGCCGTAGGCATGGTCGATGCCGATCGGGCCGGTCCGGCCGGTGGCCGGCAAACTCTGGTTGCCCTGGACCGTCTCCCAGCTGCGCACCAGGCGCAGGCCGGCATTGCCGTCGAGCGGCAGCGCGGTGGCCGCAAAGCGCGCCTGCACATAGGCGGCCGCCGTCCGCTCATGTATGCGCCAGATGCTGAACACATTGCTCACCGTTGGCAGCACCGGGCTCAAACCGGCCGCCGCGCGCAGTGCCGCCGCGTCGCGTGCCAGGCCCAGGTCGCCCACCAGGTAATTGCGCACGGTCTGGCCGCCGCCGGGAAAGTAGGCGGCGAACGGATAGCCGGTCGCCAGGCCCGGCACGCCCGCCAGCGTCAGCCCGGGCGCGACCGCGGCATCGCCGAACACGGTGCCGTTGCCGTCGTCGGCGCCGCGGCTGGCGTAGCGCAAACCGGCCGCCAGCGCGGCCAGCCAATCGCCCGCCAGCCGGTATTCGCCGCTGGCGTGCAGCGCGTTCAGATGGCCATCGAACGGACGGACCCGGTAGGCGATGCTGGCCACTTGCAGCCGGGCCGGGTCGAGCGGCTCGTCGCCCGGCACCTGCGCCTGCGGCACCTCCGTGGACAGATCCTGGCTATAGGTGGCGCGGCCGTTCAACTGGGGGCCGGCAAAATACAGGTCGTTATGGCTGGCGCTATGGCTGGCGTCCAGCTTCAGCCACAGCGCGCCCTGCCGCCACTGCCCGCCCACAGCCACGCTGCGGTCGCGGTCGACGGTATCGCGCGCAAAGCTGAGGATGCCGGCCGGCGCATCGACCCAGGTGACCCCACGCACATTGGCCGTGCCGGGAAACAGCGTCACGCTGCCCGGCGCCACGGTCGCCGGCGCGCCCAGCGTGATCTGATAAGTGTCCTGCCGGGTGCGCAATTCGGCATAGCTGCCTTCGGCGTACATTTCCATACCCGGCGCCGGACGCCATTGCAGCGCGGCCGACACCCCATTGCGCTCGCGCTGGCCGGCGCTGGCCGATTCCGTGGTGCCGGCCGGCGCGTACACGGTGCGCCCGCCGACCAGGTCGTTGCGCGCGGCCAGCGGCGCGGTACTGGCCTGGTCCTCGCGCCAGGCACGCTGCTGGCGCACCAGGTTGAGCAGCAGTCCGAGCTCGCCATCGCCGACGCCGCGCCAACGCTGGCTGGCCAGGACCGACCACTGGCCCCGGCTGCGCTGCGCCAGATCGTCGCGCACCAGACGGACGGTGGCGGCCAGCTGGCGGCCGGCAAAGTCGAACGGCCGGCGCGTGCGCAGGTCGATGATGCCGCCGATGCCGCCGTCCAGCTGGTCGGCCGAACTGCTTTTATAGACGTCGATGCCGGCCACCATCTCGGCCGGATAGTCGGCGAAATCGAGGTTGCGGCCGGTGCCCGCCGTGAACACCTCACGGCCATTGATGGTCGTTTCCATCTGCGTCAGGCCGCGGATGGCGACGTTGGCGCCCTCGCCCCGGTCGCGGGCGATCTGCACGCCGGTGATGCGTTGCAAGGCATCGGTGACGCTGAAGTCGGGCAACGTCTGGACCTGTTCGGCCACCACGGCATCGACCACGGCCAGCTGGTCGCGCTTGATGCGCTGCGCCGCCGCCAGGCTGGCGCGCTTGCCGTCGATCAGCACCACCGCCGTGGCGGGATCCAGTTCCAGGGCTACGGCAGCCCCCACACCCGACTTGGTCGGCGGCGCCCCCTGCTGTTCTGACCGCTGCGCAGTCTCCGGTGCTACCCACCGTACCGCCTGCTGTGCCGCCTGCGGTGCCGCCCGTTGTTCCGGTTCCTGCGCCATCGCCGTCGCTGCCACGGCCAGCGCCGTCCAGCCAAGATACTGCGGTTTGCCGAGCGGCCAACTACCTTTCATGATATTCCTTTGGGATGGTTCGATTGTTCAAGCACTGTCCTGTTGCTTCAGCGGGAAGGAAACGGCAAGCCGGGTGCCGCCACCCGGCGTGCTGTCCACCTGCAGCCGGCCGCCCAGGGTCAGCACCCGCTCCCGGATGCCAAGCAGCCCGAACGAATGGGGGCGCGCCGCCGCCGGATCGAAACCGCGGCCGTCGTCGCTCACTTCCAGCGTACAGACGCGCCTGCGGCAACGCAGCGCCACCGTGACCCCGGTCGCCGCCGCGTGGCGCGCCACGTTGGTCAGCGATTCCTGCACGATGCGGAACACGGTGACCGCTTGCTGCTCGCTCAGTTCCTGCCTGCGCAAATCCAGCGTCAAGCGGCAAGCGGCCGTGCCATGTTTGCGAAATTCCTCGGCCAGCCATTCCAGCGCCGAGCCTATGCCCATGTCCAGCACGGCCGGACGCAGGCTGGTGGCCACATTGCGCACCACGCCGATGGTGCGGTCGACCAGTTCCGTCATCCCGCGCACATGCGCGTTCAGTTCCGGCAACTGCGCGCCAAAGCGTACCCGCAGCAAGGCGGCCGTCATGCGCAGCGCCGTCAGCGATTGGCCCAGTTCATCATGCAGTTCGCGCGCGATGCGCTTGCGTTCATCCTCGCGCACGCTCTCGCGGTGGGCGCCCAGTTCGCGCAGCTGCGCGGTGCGCTCGACCACCTGTTGCTCCAGGCTGTCGCGGTAGTGCTGCAGCACCCACTGGGCGGCCCGCCGCTCCTGGTTCTCCTGCGCCAGCAGGGCGTTCTGCTGTTCCAGCAGGGCATTCTGACGCTCCAGCCGGGCCTGCATTTCCGCCAGCCGCAAATGGGTCGCCACCCGCGCCAGCACCTCTTCCACCTGCAAGGGCTTGGTCAGGTAGTCAACGGCGCCGGCGCCGAAGCCGGCCACCTTGTCGGCGGTGCCGCCCAGCGCCGTCATGAAGATCACCGGCACCCTGGCAACGGCGGCGCTGCCAGCCTTCAGGCGGCGGCACACCTCGAACCCGTCCATGTCCGGCAACATCACGTCGAGCAGGATCAAGTCCGGCGGCGCCAGCGCCACGCGGCGCAACGCTTCCGCGCCGCCCTGCGCCACCGACAGCCGCAGCCCCTGCCGCTCCAGCATGTCCACCGCCAGCGCCAGATTGGCCGGCGTGTCGTCGACGATCAGGACCGAGTGCTTACTGAGCATGCACAGCTCCCGCCCGCAGCGCCAGGTGGTGCTCGACCAGCTGCAACAGGGCCTGCGACTGGAAGCCCTTGGCCAGGCGCCGCAACTGGGCGGCGAACGGCCGGTAACGCGGGTCCAGCTGCGCCAGATGGGCGGCGCGCTCCTGGATGTCGCGCATATTGCCCAGCTGGACGAGCTGGTGCAGCACCGCCATTTCGTCCGGTGGCGGCGTCACCAGCACTTGACCGCCCTCGTCGCCGCCTTGTTGCGGCAGCGGCTGCCACTGCCAGTCCAGGCCCAGCAGCGCGCCGATCCGCTCCAGCAGCAAGTCCAGCTCGACCGGCTTGGCCAGGCTGGCATCGATCCCGGCCAGGCGCTCGCGTTCCCGGTCGGCGTCGCCGGTGCTGGCCGAAATCGCGATCACGGGCACGCCGGCCAGTGCGGGCTGGCGGCGCAAGCGGCGGGTCGCCTCCAGCCCATCCATGCCCGGCATGGCCACGTCCATCAGGATCAGATCGGGCCGCCGCCGCGCCACTTGGTCCAGCACCGCCTGGCCGTGCCCGGCCTGCTCGACCTGGAAACCGAGCGGCACCAGCATGGCGGCCAGCAGCCGGCGGTTGTCCGGCCCGTCGTCGGCCACCAGCAGTTGGCGGCGCGGGCCATGGTAGCCGGCGATCTGGCGCTGCGGCCGGCTGGCCGGCGCCGCCTCGTCCAGCGCCGGCAAGACCAGCTCGAACCAGAAGCGGCACCCCTGCCCGGGCTGGCTTTCGACGGCGATCTCGCCGCCCAGCAGGCGCACGAACTGGCGGCTGATCGCCAGCCCGAGGCCCGTGCCGCCATGGCGCCGCTGCGCCTCGCCAGCCTGCTCGAACGGCAGGAAGATGCGTTCGAGCTGGTCCGCATCGATGCCGACCCCGGTGTCGGCCACCTCGAAACCGACCCGCTCGCCCGGCAGCGCCCGCACCGTCAGGCTGACGCTGCCGCGGTCGGTGAACTTGACGGCATTGGCCAGCAAGTTCAGCAGTGCCTGCCGCAGGCGCTGCTCGTCGGCCAGCACCATGGCCGGCACGCCGTCTTCGATCTGGCAGCTGAAACGCAGTTCCTTTTGCCCGGCCTTGATCCGCACCATGTCGGCCAGCGCCTGCAGGCACTGGCGCAGCGCCACCGGCGCGCTGCGCAGCTCAAGCTTGCTGGCCTCGATCTTCACCGAGTCCAGCAAGTCGTTGATCATGGTCAGCAGATGGTGGCCGCTGTCGTGGATCACGTCCACGCCCGTGCGCTGGTCTTCACTGAGGGCGACATCGCGCCGCAGCAGCTGGGCATAGCCGAGGATGGCGTTGAGCGGGGTGCGCAACTCGTGGCTCATCTGCGCCAGAAAGTCACTGCGCAGCTGGGCCAGCCGCTGGGCCTCGGCCAGCGCCGCCTCGCGCGCCCGGTCGGCCTGCTTGCGTTCGCTGATGTCGCGCGCAAAGCCCACCGTCCCCAGCACGCTGCCGTCGTCGTCCAGCACGGCCGCCTTGAACGTTTCCACCCACCGCGCGCCATGCCCGCCCTGCTGCTGTTCCTCCACCGTGCGCGCCTGGCGCGTGGCCATCACTTCCCGGTCTTCCGCGCGGAACCGGGCGGCCATGGCCGGCGTGATGTCCTCGTCGGCCAGGCCTACGATGGCGTCCACCTCGCGCCCCCAGGTATCGGCAACGGCCCGGTTGACGGCCAGGTAGCGGCTGTTGGTATCCTTGAACCAGACCCACCCCGGCAGCGTGTCGATCAGCACCCGCAGGTAGCGGGTTTGCTGGCGCAGCTGGGCGGTGCGGCGCTGCACCGTCAGCTCCAGCCTGGCGTTGAGCTTGCGTACCAGCCGGTGCGAACGGCGTAGCCGCACGGCGAAGGCGGCGGTAAATGCCGTCAGCGTCAAAATGCCACCCAGCACCGTCCACAGCCAGCGCTGCCGCAACACCTGGCGCTCCAGCTCGGCCTGCTGGCGCGTATTGCTGAGGGTCAGCGCGTCGATGTGGCGCTGCTTGGTTTCCGATTCGAAGTGCTCGGTCAGCTCGATGACCCGTTTGCCCAGCTTGTCGCGGGCCGATTGGGCGGCCAGTCGCGCCGCCTCCCGGCCATAGGCGTAGGCGGCCTGGTAATTGCCGCGCCGCGCGGCCAGCTCGCCCAGTTGCCGCGCGCTGGTGCCGACATAGCCATCCAGGCCCACCTCCCTGGCCAGCTGGTAGGCGCGTTCGACGTCGGACCAGGCCGCGGTGGCGTTGCCCAGCGCCTGATGCTCGGCGGCCCGCCCCATCAAGGCCCACCACATGCCGATCCGGTTCGGGTAGCGCCCATAGCCGGTCACCACCGCGTTCATCAGCTGCAAGGCTTCCCGGTGACGGCCCTGATGGCTCAGGTTGTTGGCCACGCCGCTGGTGGCATTGATGACGAAAAAGGGCGCGCCCACTTCGCCGTAGATCTGCAACGCGTCGCGCATCATGGCCTCGCCGCTGGGGTAGCCGTCGCGCACGGCGATCTGACCGGCCTGGCCGGCGATGGCCTGGGCCAGCACCAGCCGGGAGCCGGTCTGGCGCGCGGCCGCCGCCATGGCCACATAGTGCTGCAGCGCCTGCCGGGGATTTTCGCTCTGGGCAAACGAGATCGCCATGCACTGGTGGGCATAGGCCAGCGCCAGCGGCACCGCGCTCACGCGTGCCGTCTCCATCGCCTGCACGCAGATCTGCACCGATTCGTCGAGCTGGCCGAAACGGCTGTACATCATGGCGGCGCGCAGCATGGCTTCCACTTGCAGCGCCGGTTGCGGCACCCCGTCAAGGATCTTGAGCGCATGCTTGCTCGCTTCAATCAGGCGCTCGACGCGTCCCTGGTTGACCGTGTTCAGCGTCAGCACCAGGTCCGCCTCCGCCTGGCCAATGCGGTCGTCGCCCAGGCGCGCCTGCTCCAGCACCTGCTCGGCATGGATGCCGGCCGCGTCCGTCATCGCCAGGTACAACTCGCTACGGGCCAGCAGCGTCAGGCTGCGGTTGCGGTCGGCCGGGGTGGCGTCCAGCGGCGGCGCCGCCTGCAACTGCAAGGCTAGCTCATAGGCGGGCCGGGCCTGGTTCTCGGCCAGCGCGCGCACCGCCTCCAGCTGGCCGCGCCACTGGATCAGCGCGGCCGAGGGCGGCGCGGCCGCGGCCAACGGCCCGGCCGCCCAGCCCAGCCCGGCAAGCAGGAGCCACGCGCGCGCGCGCCGGCGCAGGGCCAGACGGAAGGCGGGCGGTGCCAGCGCACTCATCGGCCCAGGCCGTGGTCTATCCCATAGCGCAGCAGGTCGGCATTGCTCTGGAAACCCATCTTCTGCATCAGCCGAGCCTTGTGCGTGCTGACGGTCTTGTTGCTGATCGACAGCTCCTCGGCGATCTGGTTGACGCTTTTGCCATCGACCAGCAATTTAAAGATACCGAGCTCGCGGTTCGACAATTGTTCGTGCGGGTGCGCCAGCGGTCCGGCCGCGTGCTGGAATACCATGCGCTCGGCCAGCAGCGGATCGATGTAGCGGCCGCCGGCAGCCACCTTGCGGATCGCCAGCAGCAGCGTTTCCGGGTCGCCGTCCTTGGTCAGGTAGCCGGCCGCGCCGGCCTGCAGGGCGCGCCGCGCCACCAGCGCCTCGCTGTGCATGCTCAGCACCAGGATGGGCAGCTCCGGGGCGCGGGTCCGTATCCGCCCGATCAGGTCCGTGCCGCTGATGCCGGGCATGGTCATGTCGAGCAAGACCAGGTCGCACGTCCCATGGCGCAAGTAGTCCAGCAGCTGGCCGCCGTGGGTGGCCTGGGCCACGACCTCGAAGTCGCCCGCCAGGGAAAACAATTGTAACAAGCCGCCCCGCACCAGCGCGTGGTCATCGGCGATCAAGATTCGTATCATGGTTCCGGAACGCTTTCCCGCAGCAATCAGGCAAAAATGCGCTGTGCCCGTCATCCTAGCAGACTGCGGCCGCCGCTTGTCCCATCGCAACTTGCAAACAACAAGTTAATCAAGCCGTGCGTCATGCCGCGCCCGCCGTACGGGCTGGCCCGCCGCCGTCCAGGCACAGGAAGCGCGCCATGTCCGGCGCCGCCAGCGGACGGCTGAACAGATAGCCCTGGAATTCGTCGCAATGCTGGGCCTGCAGGAAGGCCAGCTGGCCGGCCGTTTCCACCCCTTCCGCGATCACCTTCAGGCCCAGCGTGTGGGCCATGGCGATGATGGCGCGCACGATGGCGCCGTCGTTGCGGTCGTCCGGCAAGCCGCTGACGAAGGAGCGGTCTATCTTGAGGAAGTCCAGCGGGAAGCTCTTCAGGTAGCTCAGCGACGAATAGCCGGTGCCGAAGTCGTCCACCGCCAGCCGCACGCCGATCGCCTTGAGCGCCGCCAGCGTGCGCAGCGTGCCCTTGGCGTCCTGCATCAGCATGCTCTCGGTCAATTCCAGCTCCAGCAGGTGGGGTGGCAGGCCGCTGGCGTCCAGCGCCGCCGTCACCATGTGCACCAGGTCGGCATCGCGGAACTGGCGCGCCGACAGGTTGACGGCCACCGGGATCGGCTCGGCCATGCCGTCGTACCAGCTGCGCGCCTGCTGGCAGGCCTGGCGCAACACCCAGGCGCCGATCTGCAGGATCAGGCCGTTCTGCTCGGCCAGCGGAATGAATTCCGACGGCGCCACCGCGCCCAGCAGGCGCGCGTTCCAGCGCAGCAAGGCTTCGGCGCCGACCACGCGGCCGCCGTGGCGGTCGGCGCGCGGCTGATAGTGCAGCGACAGTTCGGCTTGCCGGATGGCGTTGCGCATGGCCTTGCCCAGCTCGATACGGCGCCGGCTGGCGCTGTTCATGTCGGCGTTGAAGTACTGGTAGCGGTGCCCGCCATCGGTCTTGGCGCGGTACATGGCCGTGTCGACATTGCACAGCAGCGTTTCAGCGTCGGCGCCATGCTGCGGGTAGTGGACGATGCCGACGCTGCCGCTGACCACCAGTTCGTAGCCATCGACGTCGGCCGGCCGGGCCAGCAGCCGCAGCACACGGCGCGCCAGCTTGCCCAGGCTGGCGTCACCGCCGTCCGTGGCCACCAGGATGGCGAACTCGTCGCCGCCGGTGCGCGCCACCAGGCCGCTGCCGCGCACCACCCGCTCCAGCAGCGCGGCGCACGCCTTGAGCAGGCGGTCGCCGTACTGCCGGCCCAGCGTATGGTTGATGTCGCGGAACTGGTCGAGGTCGAGCAGCAGCAGCCCGACCCCGCCGCCGCCGGCGTCGGCCTGCGCCAGCGCGCGCGCCAGATGGTCGCCGAAGCAGTGCCGGTTGCACAGGCCCGTCAGCGGGTCGCGGTTGGCCAGTTGGGTCAGCTGGCTCTGGTATTGGCGCACGCTGGTCACGTCGCGGCCTATGCCCACCAGGCGCCCGCCGGCCTGGCCCGGCCCGTTAAAGCGCACCATGGTCAGCTGCAGGACGCAGCGCCGGGTCGGCAGTTCCAGCACGATCTCCTCGTCCACGGCGGCCCCGCCATCGCTGCAGCGCAGGCAGGCCGCATGCATGCGGCGGCCGGCGTCGGGGCCGAAGATTTCTTGCGCGGAATGGCCGATGATGGCCGTATCGGCCAGCCCGACCAGGCGGCAGAAGGCCCGGTTGACCTTGGCATAGTGGAAGGCGCCCGCCGCATCGACTTCGATCAGGTACAGCGCGTCGGAGACGTGGTCGAAGATTTCCTGGTAGCGCACGGCGCTGCTCTGCAGCGCCAGTTCGGCCGCCTGGCGCTCGGCCAGCTCCACCTGCAACTGGCGGTTGCTCGACGCCAGTTCGGCGCGGCGCAACGCCACTTCGTCGCGCAAGCCCGACTGGACCTGCTGCAACTGCCGCGTCTGGCGCTGGAGCGCCAGCCGCGCCCCCCGCAGTTGCAAGTGGGCCGCCACCCGGGCCGCCACTTCATCCACCTGCAGCGGCTTGATCAGGTAGTCGACCGCCCCCAGCGCGAAGGCCGACAGCTTGTTTTCCGTCTGCTTGAGCGCCGTCATGAAGATCACCGGGATCTCGCGGTGCCCGGCGCGCGCCTGCAGCTGCCGGCACACGTCGAAGCCGCTCATGTCGGGCATCATCGCGTCCAGCAGGATCAGGTCTGGCTGCGCGAAGTCGACCCGCCGCAGGGCCTCGGCCCCGCCCTGGGCCACGATCACCCGGTAACCGTGCGCCTCCAGGCTGTCGACCACGAAACCCAGGTTGGCGGGTTTGTCATCGACGATCAGGATGGTCTGGCCGGCGCCGTGCCGGGCCGTGATGACGGCGGCCGGATCGGCGCCCATGGCGTGCGGTGCAGCGCCTGTCATCAGAACGCTTCCCATTCCTCATGGGCGGCGGCCGGCACGGCGCGGGCAGCCGCGGCCACCGCACCATGGCGCACCGCGCGCGGCGGCGGCGCCGGGCGCGCCGGCCCGGCGCCGCCATCGGTCAGCTTGAACACGCCGATCACCTGGAACAGGTGCTCGGCCTGTTCCTGCATGCGCTGCGCCACGGCCGCATCCTCCTCCACCAGCGCCGCGTTTTGCTGGGTGACCGTGTCCATCGCCACCACCGCGCGGCTGATCTGCTCGATGCCGGCCGTCTGCTCGGCGCTGGCCAGGGCGATTTCGCCGATGATGTCGCTCACGTGCTGCACGCCGGTAACGATGGCGTTCATGGTGGCGCCGGCCTGATCCACCAGCTGGGCGCCGGCATCGATGTTGTCGACCGCGTCGCCGATCAGGGTCTTGATCTCCCTGGCGGCGCTGGCCGACCGTTGGGCCAGGCTACGCACCTCGCCGGCCACCACGGCAAAGCCCCGGCCCTGCTCGCCGGCGCGGGCCGCCTCCACCGCCGCGTTCAAGGCCAGGATATTGGTCTGGAACGCGATGCCGTCGATGACGCCGATGATGTCGACGATTTTCCTGGACGAGGCATTGATCGAAGCCATGGTATCGACCACTTGCGACACCACCGCGCCGCCCTGGACGGCGGCCTGGGAAGCGGACTGCGCCATCGTACTGGCCTGGCGCGCATGGTCGGCGTTTTGCTTCACGGTGCCGGTCAATTGCTCCATCGACGACGCCGTCTGCTCCAGCGCGCCGGCCTGGGCCTCGGTGCGCGACGACAGCTCCTGGTTGCCGCTGGCGATCTGCAGCGACGCCGTGACGACGGTATCGGTGCCGGTGCGCACCTGGTGCACGATGCCCAGCAAGCTGTCGTTCATGTCCTTCAGGGCCTGCATCAGCTGCCCCGTCTCGTCACGCGAGCGCACCACGATGGTGGAAGTGAGGTCGCCATCGGCCACGCGCCGTGCCACCTTCAAGGCATGGCGCACGGGCGCGGTAATGCTGAGCGTGAGGTAGCGGGCGAACAGTCCGCCCAGCAGGACAAACGAAACAATGAGGGACACCACCAGCAACTTGCTGCTGGCGGCCGCCGCCTCGACTTGCTCGCTCAGCCCGTTGACCGTCTGTTTTTGATAATTGAGGAAATCCAGTTCGGCCCTCTTGTAGGCTTCGGACAAGGGCGTGAATTGTTCAAACAGCGTGGCCACTTCATCGTCGCGGCCAGCGCGCTTGGCCGCCAGCACCCGGTCGCGGTTGCTCAGGTAGCGCGCGCGCACCGCCGACACCTGCTGAAACAGCGCCCGCTCCTGCGCGCTAGCCAAGTGGCTCTCGATATAGCGCTGAATTTCGTTGATGCGACTGGTGGAGGCCTTGGCGTCGTCGGCGAAATACGCGGCCAGGCCCGGGTCGGCGCTCTTGACGACCGCCAGTTGACGCTTGAGTCCGGCAAAAGTGATGTGATACCACTCCTCGGTCATGCGTTCCTTGGTCAGCGGCTCCTGCATCATCGCGCGCGTATCGGCCGCCACCTGATGCAGCCGCCACAGCCCCACGGCCGAAGAAATGGTCGCCAGTAACAGGACGATGGCGAAGCCGGCGCCCAGGCGGGTACCGATGCTGAGATTTTTTATTTGCATGTTGCCTCCGTCGTGTTCACGCTCAAGCGGGCGATGGCTGTCGCTGACGACAACGACCGCCCAGGATTATCCGGTGCGCCAGGTGCGGGGAAGAAATTCAAGACCCGGTGAACTTCCTTAACAGCTGGTCGACCGCGTCACGGGCCCGCTGTTGGCCGGCCGGATCGACTTCGCCATGCAGGGCGTGCAATGCCAGCGACACGTCGACCAGCGCATCGCGCCAGTCGAACAGCATCGCCTGCAAGGCGGCCAGGTCGGGCCGTTCAGGCGTGCGCGCGCGTTCCGGTTGCGGCTGCGGCTGCAGGTCCATGGATTCAGAACTCTTCCCATTCGTCGCTGGCCGGCGCGGCCCGGTTCGTGGCCCCGTTAGCGGCCAACTTGACGGGCGTTCCGGGTGCCGGGCGCACGGCCGGCGCGGCCATGCCCCGCGGCGCACGGCCGGCCGCCATCAATGACGCCACCGGGGCGGCGGGCGCCGCGCCCACCTTGAATATGCTGACCACGTTGGCCAGGCTGCCGGCCTGGTCCTGCAAGGCCGTGGACGCGGCGGCTGCTTCCTCCACCAGCGCGGCGTTCTGCTGGGTGGCCTGATCCATCTGGATGATGGTGCGGCTGACCTGTTCGATGCCCGCCGTCTGCTCCTGGCCCGCCACAGTGATCTGGCTCATGATGTCGGTGACGCGTTTGACGCTCTCGACGATCTCATGCATGGTGGCGCCGGCCTGGCCCACCAGCGCGGTGCCGGCGTCCACTTTTTCGACCGAATCGCCGATCAGCGTCTTGATTTCCTTGGCCGCCGCCGCCGACCGTTGGGCCAGGTTGCGCACTTCGGTCGCCACGACGGCAAAGCCGCGGCCCTGCTCGCCGGCGCGGGCCGCTTCCACGGCCGCGTTCAAGGCCAGGATATTGGTCTGGAACGCGATGCCGTCGATGACGCCGATGATGTCGACGATCTTGCGCGCCGACGCATTGATCGAGCCCATGGTCTCGACCACCTGTGACACCACCGCCCCGCCCTTGACGGCGACCTCGGAGGCCGATGCCGCCAGCCCGTTGGCCTGGCGCGCATTGTCGGAATTCTGCTTTACTGTACTGATCAGCTCTTCCATCGACGACGCCGTCTCCTCCAGCGAGGCGGCCTGCTGCTCGGTACGGACCGACAGGTCGAGATTGCCGCTGGCGATCTGGCCGGAAGCGGTGGCGATCGTATCGGCGCCGGTGCGCACTTCGGACACGATCTTGACCAGGCTATCGTTCATCTCCTTCAACGCTTGCAGCAACTGGCCCGTCTCGTCGCTCGTGGTGGCGGCGATGCGGCTGCTCAAGTCGCCCGTGGCGACCGTGTTGGCCACACGCACCGCTTGCCGCAACGGCAGGACGATGGAACGGGTAATCCAGATCGCCACGCCGCTGCCGAGCACGAGTGCCAGCGCGGCAAGGCAGACCAACATGAGGCGCGTATTCTGATAGGTGCTCTCGGCCTGCTTGCCGCTGTCCGTGACCAGCGCCGCCTGGTGCTTGATCAGCTCCCTGAGCGAGTTGAAGTAATTGCGCTGCGCGGTGCGCATCTTGGTCAGCAGCACCACCGTGGCCTCGTCCTTTTTGCCCTCGGCCGCCAGATCCAGGAATTCCTTTTGCGTGGTCCCGTATTGCGCCTTGGCGTCCAGCGCCGCTTGCAGCAAGGCCTTGTCCGCTTCCTCCGTCAGCAGCGCCTGCAGCCGGGAAAAATTCTCGCTGTTTTCCTTTTTGTTTTTGAGTATGGCTTGGTGTTCCTTCTCCACTTCGCCCAGATCCCCCCACAGCAGCATGTTGCGCATGCTGCGGGCATTGCGATTGACGATGTCCTGGATTTCATAGGCATACACCGCCTTCGGATAGTGATCATTGACAATCCGGCTGGTGCCATCGTTGAGCAGGCGCAGACTTGAGATGGCAAACAGCGTGCTGGCCGCCAACAACAGCAGCACCAGTCCGAACGCCCATCTGAGCCGGGTTCCTATTTTCCAGTTTGCGATATTCATATTTCCGTCCGTTTCCATAGTCCGTGACGCCGGCCGGCGTCCGAACGCGTTACGCCGCCACGCTGTCTATCAAACCCATCTCGCCGGAAGCCATGAGTTGGGCGATATCGACCAGAATCAACATGCGTTGCTCCAGCGCGCCCAGGCCGATCAGGTAATCCGTATTGAATGCCGTCCCCATCTCGGGCGCCGGCTTGACTTGCTCGGCCGTCAGCGTGATCACGTCCGACACACTGTCGACCACCATCCCCACCACCCGGCCCGCGATATTGAGGATGATGACGACCGTGAACTGGTCATAGCTCGGCGTGCCCAGATTGAACTTGATGCGCATGTCGACAATGGGAATGATGATGCCGCGCAGATTGACCACGCCCTTGATGTAGGCCGGCGCGTTGGCAATATGGGTGACGGTTTCATAGCCGCGCAATTCCTGGACCTGCTGGATATCGATGCCATATTCTTCCTGCCCCAGTGTGAACGCAAGAAACTCCAGCGTCTGGAAGGACCGTGCCGGCTGCGTGACCGTCTTTACCGCCGGCATACTATTTTGTTGCGCATCCACTCAATCATTCTCCCCAAAATGTACGGCATGCAGCAATACCTGCGCTTTGCCAGCATCACCTGACGATGCACTGCAATTGACTCTAGCAGAACTGCAAGCATCTCCATATCCGTGCCATCCCTATATTGAAGTAGGGAAATCCCTACCGTGGGACGCGCCGTTTGGGCTTATCAATCCGGCCAGCCCTGCGCGCAACGCGCTGGAATCGCGGGCAGATCACGATGTGAGACCGGTGCCTGCATGCCGCCGGCTAAGGATTTCCTTACACCAGTATCGGGAAAGGCCGATTCATCGGCTGCCGCATGAATGATATGGTTGGGGCCCGTTGCAAGCAGCTGCTGGTGCAAGCAGCTGCACAGCCCTGGCATCGTCTCGTCAACCGCATGACAAACTCCGCTTGTTGTTGATGCATACGGACCATGCGCAGGCGCCACGCATGGCTCGCCCGTCGATATAGGCAAACAGCCCGCCGTGTCGCGGATGGAAATGTTAAGTTAGGTAAATTTTTGATTTCGCTTAAAAACCTTATGCTAGGCTCCGGCCATCATGAAAGCTCACCTCGCCGGCGCTCCCGTTCACTGACATCGGAACATCGCACAGCGCCTGTACTGGTCAGCCTTTCTCGACATCCGGCATGGCGTCCGGCCTTTCGCGTCGCATGCCTACCCATCACCTGGCGGGAGGCGGCGATTGCCGGCGACATCAAGCGTCGCCTGGTCGCTGCATCGATTTTCGTCAAACAACCCGCGCGTTTCAAACCTGACTAAAAATTGAAAAGAGAAATGGAAATGCATATTCGAGATCTGAAAATCGGCACCCGCCTGGGCGTGGGCGCCGCCTTCCTGGCGGCGCTGCTGTTGGTGCTGGGCGGGACGGCGCTGTCGCAACTGCAGCAGGTCAATGACCTGAGCAAAGACGCGTTGCAAAACCGCTGGATGAAGGTCAAGCTGGCCGCCCAGATCACCGATGGCGTCAACAACAACAGCCGCCAGGTATTGGCGCTGATCGAATCGGACGAGCGCGCCGACATGGAACGGATCAAGGCGGAGATGGCCGCCCAGTCGCAGGGGCTGACCCGGACCTACGACCAGCTCGAAAGACTGGTCGTCAGCGACAAGGACAAGGCGCTGTATGCGGCGATGCTCGCCGTGCGCAAACCCTACACGGACAACCGCAAGCGAGCGATTGATCTTGCGCTGCAAGGCAAGCGCGATGAAGCGGAGCACCAGCTCGCGCGGGAAACGCTCCCCCTGCAGAGGCGGTATCTCGACGCAATCGACGCGCTGGTCGACTATCAAACCACATTGATGGATGCCACCGCGCCGCGCATCGAGCGCATCTACGAATCATCCCGCAACCTCATGTCGGCGCTGATCTGCGCCGCGCTGGCGATCGCCTGTGGCGGCGCCTGGTGGCTGACACGCAGCATCACACTGCCGATGCGGGCGGCCGTCGCCGTCGCGCAAACCGTGGCGCGCGGTGATCTGACCAGTCACATCGAAGTGAGCGGCCAGGACGAGACCGGGCAGTTGCTGCAAGCGCTGAAGGAGATGAACGACAGCCTGGTCAAGATCGTCGGCCAGGTGCACGCCGGCACCGACACCATCGCCGCGGCCGCCGGCCAGATCGCGTCGGGCAGCCAGGAGCTCGCCTCGCGGACGGAACAACAGGCCGGCTCGCTGGAAGAAACCGCCGCCTCGATGGACGAACTGGTGGCGGCGGTCAAGCGCAGCGCGGCCAATTCGAGCCGGGCCAATCAGCTCGCGGTGACGGCTTCCGGGATCGCCGTCTCGGGCGGGGCGGTGGTGACGAAGGTGGTCGACATCATGGGGTCCATCAATGCTTCGTCGCGCCAGATTGTCGACATCATCGGCGTGATCGACGGTATCGCGTTCCAGACCAACATTCTGGCCCTGAACGCGGCGGTGGAGGCGGCGCGGGCGGGCGAACAGGGACGGGGCTTTGC
>NZ_JBYSZG010000066.1:0-25431 GCF_058786935.1 Rugamonas sp. FW305-51 | reverse complement strand
GAACAGGGACGGGGCTTTGCCGTCGTCGCTGCCGAAGTCAGGAGTCTGGCCCAGCGCAGCGCGGCGGCGGCGCAGGAAATCAAGATCCTGATCGGCAATTCGGTGGAGCAGGTCGAG
The DNA here is from genome assembly GCF_058786935.1 of Rugamonas sp. FW305-51. Classification (NCBI taxonomy): domain Bacteria; kingdom Pseudomonadati; phylum Pseudomonadota; class Betaproteobacteria; order Burkholderiales; family Oxalobacteraceae; genus Rugamonas; species Rugamonas sp. FW305-51. The sequence continues at coordinate 25,314 of NZ_JBYSZG010000066.1, read as the reverse complement.
ATGGGCAGCGCGCTGGTTGGGCAGGCCGGGGCCACCATGGAAGACATAGTCACCAGCATCCATCAAGTGACCGATCTCATGGGCGAAATCACGGCCGCCAGCCAGACGCAAAGCGGCGGGATCGAACAGGTCGATCAGGCGATTTCGGAGATAGACGAGGTGACGCAGCAGAATGCGGCGCTGGTGGAAGAATCGGCCGCGGCAGCGGGCGCGCTGCACCATCAGGCCGACCATCTGGCCACGGTGGTGAGCATGTTCAAGTTACACCCCGCGCAGACGATGACGGCAGCAAAGCCGGCCGGCGCAGGCGCACCACCGGTGGCGCTGCCCATGGCCATTGCCGGGCACGGCGCAATACGTACTGGCAGCGCAGCGTTGCGGGCCTGACGCTGATTTGGGTTTTGTTTCATGGTGAGTTAAAGAGGACGACAGTAGAAATGCATTTCACAAATATGAAAATCGGTACCCGGATGGCCATCGGCTTTGGCATTATCCTGACGTTGATGATCGCCCTGGTCGTAATCGGGTTGACGCGTTTTAGCAGCATAGGCGCGGCGAACCGCCAGATCATCGAAGTGGAGTGGGTCAAGGCCGATGCCGCCAACACGGTCAACCTGATGACGCGCGCCAATGCGCGGCGCAGCATGGAGTTATTGCTGGAGCAGGACAAGGGGAAGCTGGCACAGATCAACGAACGTATCGCCGTCAACAAGCAAACGATAGACGCGGCGCTGGCGACGCTCGAGCGGCTGGTCTATACCCCGGAAGGCAAAGCCATGCTGGAAAAAATCAAGCGCGAGCGCATGGCCTATGTCGCCTCGTTCAGCAAAGTGGGGAAACTGGTTGCCGAAGAGAACCGGGATGAAGCGATCCGATTGATGCAGACAGAAACGCTGCCGAAACTGGATGCGCTGCAGGAAACCGTCTCGACCCTGGCGACATTGCAGAAAAACTTGGTCGTAGCGAGCGGCATACAAGCGCAACGCGATATCGACCTGGCCCGTACCTTGACGCTGGCACTGGGTGTTACGGCGCTGTTGCTCGGTATTGGCCTGGCGCGATACACGACGCGTTCGATCACGGCGCCACTGAAGCAGGCGGTCAGGGTCGCGCAAATCGTGGCCGGCGGCGACCTGACCAGCCGCATCGACAGCAGCGCGACGGACGAGACCGGTCAACTGCTGCACGCACTGAAAGTGATGAATGACGGCCTGGCGGCCATCGTCGAGCAGGTACGTGCCGGCACCGACACCATCGCCACCGCCTCCGGCCAGATCGCCGCCGGTGGCCAGGATCTGGCTTCGCGCACGGAGCAGCAAGCCGGGTCGCTGGAAGAGACCGCTTCGTCGATGGAAGAGTTGATATCGACCGTCAAACAGAATGCGGCCAATTCCCTGCAGGCCAACGAACTGGCACAGGCGGCCTCGGAAATCGCCGTCACCGGCGGGGCGATGGTGACCAGGGTGGTCGACATCATGGGCTCGATCAACGCGTCCTCCCGCAAAATCGTCGACATTATCAGCGTCATCGATGGCATCGCGTTCCAGACCAACATTCTGGCGCTCAATGCGGCCGTGGAAGCGGCGCGCGCCGGCGAACAGGGCCGGGGCTTTGCCGTGGTCGCTTCCGAGGTCAGGACACTGGCCCAGCGCAGCGCCGCGGCGGCCAAGGAAATCAAGACCCTGATCGGCGACTCGGTGGAGCAGGTCGATCTGGGCAGCGCGCTGGTGGGCCAGGCTGGGGCGACCATGGAGCGGATCGTGGCCAGCATCCACCAGGTGACCGATATCATGGGCGACATCACGGGCGCCAGCCAGGCCCAGAGCAGCGGCATCGAACAGGTCAATCAGGCCATCTTGGAGATGGATGAAGTAACCCAGCAGAACGCGGCGCTGGTGGAAGAATCGGCGGCCGCGGCCGGCGCCTTGCACGACCAAGCCGACAACCTGGCCAGGATAGTCAGCGTGTTCAAGCTGCACAACTTGCCAGCCAGGACGTTGGCAGCGGGAACGCAGCGGCTCCTGAGCACCGGCGTCGGGATCGCGTAGCGGGTGGCGGTAGACGACGCTGCCATCACGGCGGGCAAATTTCCCGCCCGTTTTATGGCATCATCGCCGCACCCGCCCACTTCCTGCCCCGCCCATGTCCGTCCATGCCCAGCCGCGCCCCGTCGACCTCAAGCGCCAGCTGTTGGCGCGGGTCAGCCTGTTTGCCTTGCTGGTGCTGGTGCTGAGCACCACCGTGGCCTTGCTGGAAACGCGGCACCGGGTGCGCGGCGACATCGGGCGCACCGGCCACGTCATCGGCCAGCTCATCAGCGACGCCGTCGGGCGCAGCGACAACGCCTACAGCCGCACACTGGACGGCTCCGACCTGGACCTGGCCCCGCTGCAGCCGATCGGCAAGCTGGTCAATTTTTGCCTGAGCCTGACGGACATCTATTCGCACCAGGTGGGCCGGCGCTGTTTTGCGACCACGGCGCAACTGCCCGCCATCCTGGAACGGGCGATGCGCGCCGTGATCGGCGCCGACGCCGTGTACCAGGGCCCGGTGGGCCGCTTCCCCGGCATCACGGTGGGCCAGCTGACCGTCACGCCGAACTACGGACGCGAACTGCTGGACCTGGCCGGCAAGCTGGCCCAGCTGCTGGCACTGACGGCCATGCTCCTGCTGCTGAGCTTTTTCGTCTACCGCCCCGTACACCAGGCACTGGCGCCGTCGGCCGACATCCTCGACACGCTGGGACGGATGGAAGCGGGCGACCTGCGCGCGCGCATGCCCGCCTTCGCCCTGATCGAACTGAACCGCATCGGCGCCGCGTTCAACCACCTGATCGACCGGCTCGAACTGACCATCCGCGGCCAGCAACGGCTGGCGCACCGGCTGCTGTCGGTGCGCGAAGAGGAACGGGCCCACCTGGCGCGCGAACTGCACGACGAATTCGGCCAATACCTCGCTTCGCTCAACGCCGAAGCGGCCTACGCCCGCGAACTGGCCGAGGAAGGCGTGCCGGCCCTGCTGCCCTGCGCCGAGTCCATCGGCAAGACCAGCGGCCACATGATGGAAGTGCTGCAGCAGATCCTGCACCGGCTGCGTCCCGGCGGCCTGACGGAATTCGGCTTGCGTCCCAGCCTGCAGCAACTGGTCGACGGCTGGAATGCGCGCTGCCGCGGCCGTACCGCGTTCACGCTGGACGCCGATGCGGCCCCGGCCGGCCTGCCCGACGATATCGGCGTCAGCATCTACCGCATCGTCCAGGAAAGCATCACCAACGCCGTGCGCCACGGCCGCGCGGGCCAGGTCACGGTGACGCTGCGCCCGGACCAGGCCGGCCTGCTACTGGAAATCCGCGACGACGGCCTGGGCGGCGCCCGGCGGCCGGCGCCGCAGGCGGCCAACCGCCGCACGGGCGGCTACGGCTTGCTGGCCATGGAAGAGCGGGTACTGGCGCTGGGCGGCACGCTGCGCGTCCAGTCCGTGCCAGCCGGCGGCACCGTGGTCAGCGTGGCGCTGCCGCTGGCAGCGCCGGACGGCAGCGCCACGGCGGCGCCATGATCCGCATCCTGCTGGTCGACGACCACGCCGTCGTACGCGAAGGCTACCGCCGCCTGCTGGAACGGCGCCCCGACCTGCGGGTCGAGGCTGAAGCGGGCAGCGCGGAAGAAGCCTTGCAGCGGCTGCGCGCGGGCGACGTGGAACCCGACGTGATCGTGCTCGACCTGTCGCTGCCCAACATGGGCGGGATCGAACTGATACAGCGCATCGCCCAGCGCCAGCCGCTGGCGCGCATGCTGGCCTTCAGCATGCACCGCGATCCACTGTTCGCGGCCCAGGCCTTGCGGGCCGGCGCGCTCGGCTACGTCACCAAGAGCAGCAGCCCCGACATCCTGATCGATGCCATCTACCGCATCGCGCGGGGCGAGAAAGTACTCAGTCCCGACATCGCGCCCGACATCGCGCTGAGCCTGCTGGGGCGCGACGCCAATCCGCTGGCGGAACTGAGTCCCCGCGAATTCGAAATCCTGCGTTTGCTGCTCGACGGCCAGGGCGCCGAACAGATCGGCAACACTCTCAGCATCAGCCCCAAGACGGTCCAGAATGGCCACTACCAGATCAAGGCCAAGCTGGGCGTAAAGACGGACATCGAACTGACCCGGCTGGCCATCAAGCTCAAGCTGATCGCCTGAGCACGCTGCCGCGACGGCGGCAGCGGCAATGGCGGCCTCCCCCGTCAGCCCGGCACGGCGGCCAACTGGGCCTGGTGCAACTCGACCAGCATGGCGAACGTCACCGTGCCGATCGGCTGGAGGGCGTCGTCCAGCAATTCATAGAGCACCTCGTCGTCGCCCGGGCGGATGCTGAAGGCGATGATGACGTCCTGCTCGCCGCCGCCTTCCCGGTGCGGCAATTCGCTGGCCGGTGACACGGTGTAGCTGCCCGTCGGGCGAATTTCGCGCAGGCTGCCATCCGTTTCGTACAGCCGGTGTTCGCCCTGCAGCACCAGCGTGTGGTTGAGCGCGCGGTGGCGATGCAACACGATCTGCTCCCCGGCAGGCAGCTTGAACAGGACGTCGGCAATCCGGCTGCGGGGATCGACGTGCAGGATGTGGTAAGAGAAAGCGGGCACGAATTCGCCAAAGCGCGTCCAGTGGATGGCATGGTCGTCGAACGGGCGGGTAGTCATCTGAATTATCTCCTTGAAGTTGTGGGCAGGTGCCGCTGTCATTACAACGCGCCGCGCCCCCGTTCTCCTAGGGGGCGCTGCCCGCGATGGCACGGGTAATTTGCCCGCCCGGTCCGCCACCGCATGCCGGGCAGATTGCCTGCCGGGCGACAGGCAGATTGCTGTATGCGTCGCCGTCGCGTGCCACCTAACATGGGCACCGTGGACGCGCAATGTTGCGCGTCACGGCACCTGGGGAAGGACAACGACATGAGAAACATCCTGCAGTTCGGCCTGCTGGCCATCGGCCTGAGCGCCGGCCACGCATACAGCGGCGATAACCGGTTTTGCGGCGGACAGGTTCAACAGGCGGACTCACCGGCCGACCTGGCCCACGTGGTCGGCGACCAGACGGTGGAATATGCCGTCGATCAACCCGCCAGCCCCGTGGTCTGCAGCGCCGGCTACGAGTCAGCCAAGTGCGGCGACTTCGACTCGGCGTACAGGATTTTCGACAAGTGCATCGCGGCCGGCTATGTCGGCGCCATGGTATGGAAGGCTTCCGCGCTGGAGAGCGGCGCCGGCGGCAGGATGCCCGATCCGGTTGCCGCCGTCGACCTGGTGCGCCGCGCGGCCATGAGCGGCCATACGCCGTATGCGACGCTGGCCAAGCTGGACTATGCGCGCAGCCTGTATCACGGCAAAGGCGTGCCCAGGAATGAGGCCGAAGCGCGCACGTGGTTTGAAGCGGCCGCCGAGGACGGCAACCGCGACGCCATCGACATTCTGCGCACTTGGCCGCCGGCCCGGTAACGCGCAGGGGGAGGACGTTCGCCGCGGGGCGAACGCTCCGCCGAACAGCGCCGCCACACGCCCATCACACCACCTGACACTGCACCCGTCCCGCGTACGCGCAGACGTCGCCATGACCGGTCTCCAACCAGTAGCAGCCCGCTGCCACGTGCATTTCGACCATTTTCGTTGTTTTTCAATCATTGTTTAATAAACGACAGCCCAGGATGCCGCCTCAAGGCATGCATTTCAATATAGTATTCTGTACAACTAAATAAGTTTCCAGGTCCCAAGTCGCTTCAGTGCCGCAGACCAATAACAATAGCTATGTTGACAAAATACTACAGTCATTACGACTGTCTCAACGTCACGCGCGAAGCTCCCGCTGAGGTGATCCGCGCGGCCTATCGTTCACTATCGCAAAAGCACCATCCGGATAAGAACATAGGCGACCATGACGCCGCACAGAAAATGATGCGGCTGAATGCCGCCTACAGCGTGTTGTCCGATTCAGAACAAAGGAGATTGTATGATCTACAACTCCTCGACCAGCAGCCTGTGTCACAACCGCGTCATGCCTTGCTCCGCCATCTCGCGAAAGGCAGGAATGGGCGCAAGGTTGCCATGCTGCTCGGGGGAATTTTCATTGTCCTGCTCCCCGTTTCCTGGATGATCTGGGCGGACAATCAATCGGCGCTGCGGATAGAACAGGGGATGATACTTGCCACCGGCAAGGCCAACACCCCAGCGCCCGGATGGCCGCCCGTCCCGCGACAAGCCGATGAAGGGCCTGCGGGCAGCGGCGCCCCGAACGCCAGGACAGCGCCCGTCGGCGCCAGCGGGCACGTCGCTCCACCTGACCAGCGAGCGGCCGCGGCTACCTTGGCGGCGCCGGCCACCATGGCCCAAGTGCCGGCTGCGCCCGGCGCCGCGACCAAGACATCGGATTTTGCGCGCCTGGCCGCCATGTTAAAGAGCATGGGGCTGGGCCTGCACAAACTGGAATCGCCCGCGCTGGCGGCCAATGGCAAGCCTGCGCCGGTGCCGGCAGCCGAACCGGCCAGGACAGCCGAGCCGGCCACGGCAAATGCGGCGCCAGTCGCTCCCCTGCCCGCCGCCAGTGCCGCCGCGCTGTCCGAAAAGAGCCGGGTGCGCGAAGAGGTGGTTCGGCCAGCCGCGTCCGACACCGCGCGCGGCGACGCGAAATCCGTGGCCGATAGCGGCCGGACGGGCCCGGCGCCGGCCGCCAGCCCGAACGCGGCAAGTACCAGCCTGGGCGCAGCCGGCGCCAGCCTGAGCGCAGCCGGTCCCGGCCCGAATGCAGCCGCCACCAGCCATGCGCCGCGCACCGCCGTCATCGCCGATGCGCGCAGCTGCGTCGCACCGCCCTATCCGATCAATGCCTACCGCAATGGCCAGGCCGGCACCGTGTTGCTGGCGCTGTTAGTGGCAAGCGATGGCCGGGTCGTCGAATCGAAAGTGCAGAAATCAAGCGGTTCGTCCGAACTGGACAGGGCGGCGCGCAACGCGCTCTCGCTGTGCAAGTTCAAGCCGGCCGAAGGTCAAACGGAGCCGACCTGGGCCAATCTGAGCTATGTGTGGTCCATCGACTGAGCAGGCCAGCGCAGGCATGGCACGCAAACGGCTCAGCGCACCTGCGAAGGTGAACAGCCGAAACGCTCGCGAAACCGCAGCGTGAACCGCCCGTGCGCCTGATAGCCGCAGGCTTGGGCCACCGACGCGATATTCCAGTCCGTGGTCTGCAACAGCGCCATGGCGTGGTGCATGCGCACTTCCAGCAGCAGCGATTCAAAGCGTAGCTGCTCGGCGGCCAGCCGGCGCCGCAGTGTCGCCTCGCTCATGGCCAGCGCCCTTCCCGCCTGGGCGGTCGTCCACGGGTGGCCAGGGGTGTCGCACAGGAGCATCCGCAAGTGATCGCCGACGCTTTGCCTGGCGGGGCGGGCAAAGACGATACCGCGGTCGGCCAGGGCCAACAGCAGCCCGACCAGGCGATGCTTGAGCACGCGGTCGCTGACCCGGGAAGCGTCCACACCGTGGACGCAATGGTGGATGGTCTCCAACAGATCTTCATCCAGCGGCACCCCGCTGCAGCGGGCGACGGGTGGCAGGGACGCGCTGTCGTGCTCATGCCGCACATGGAACTCGCGTATCACGTCCGGAGAAAATGCCAGCAACAGCGAGCGGAATTGCGCATCGGGACCGCCCGGTATTTTCTGCAGGTCGGCGCACACGTTCTGCGCCACCGCCATGAGCGCGGCGGGGCCCTCCAGGCACATCTGCATCCCGCCGTCGTCGAGGATCAGCGTGCCCGAACCGACCAGCAGCAGGGTCGCTTCCAGAAAACGGAAGCGGCTGGCGCGCTGCGCCTGCCGCAGGCACGGCTGGGCCAGCATGCACAGGCCGCGCCGCGCGACCGGCATGCCGGACGGCAGTATCCAGCGCTGCCCGTCCGCCGGGGTGGCGCCCGGCTCGCTGGCAACTGCGGCCGATACTGGCCGCCAGCGCCCGCCCGCCGCTCCTGTGCCGTCCATGCCGCCCTTACTGCAGCTTGGGGTTGAGCGTGTAGGTGCCGGTCAGACGCGCCTCGGCCAGCACATGGCCGGCGATCGCGCGGCGCACGGCCTGGCCGTCCAGCGGCTGCGCTTTCGGCAGCGCCGGCACGTCGAGCGCATAGAGCGTGAACACGTAGTGGTGCAGCAGCGTGTCGTTCCATGGCGGGCATGGACCGTCGTAACCATAGTAGTTGCCGCTCATCTGCGCGTCGCCGGCGAACCAGCCCGTGTAGTCGTTGATGCCGTGGTTCATGCCGCCCGGCGCGGCCGGCCCCGGCTTGCCGTGGGGCGTGACGCCGTCGCTGTGGCTGCCCGCCGCGATCTCGCGGGTGGCGGCCGGAATATCGACCAGCAGCCAGTGGAAGAAGTCCACGCGCGGCAGCGTCGCCGGCACTTCGCGCCCTTCCTGGTTCACGTCGTCGCCCCGGCTGGGCACGTCCGGATCGTGGCAGACCAGCACGAAGGACTGGGTGCCGGCCGGCACGTCGCTCCAGGCCAGGTGCGGGTTGCGGTTGCCGGAGAGCGCGATGTGGCTGCCCGGATCGGTCACCGCAAAGGCGAACTCGCCGGGGATAGGCATCTGGTCGGAAAAGCTGGTGCTGGACAGTTTCATGGCGATATTCCCAAAAGGTTGAACTGAGTGGGAAAATTATAGTGGCCATCGACCGCGCCCAGTACACTTATCCGATCAATATTGCTGCCTTTCCGATCAAATTGACGGCTTGGTCATCATCGGCCTGGCAAGCCGAGGGCAATCGGGACCGCGAACGGCATGCCACGCGCCATCAAGCCGGTCCGACATTCTTAAGCCTGCGCTCAGCGTTCTCCATTACACTGTCCTCATGCGCCGCACCTTCCCCTCCCTGTTCCGGCTAATCGCCTGCCTGCTCGTCATGACCGTCATGAACGCCGGCATGGCCATGGCCATGTACGTCTGCCCGCAGCAGACGGCGGAACCGGCACAGGCGCGCGCCATGGCCGGCATGCCGTGCGCCGGCATGGACCAGGAAAAGCCCATCCAGTGCGCCGAGTACCAGTCCGGCGCCAAGGTGGCGCATGACCACGCGGGCACCGCGCCCGACCTGGCGCCCATTTCCATCGCCTTCATCATTCCCGCCGCCACGCCGGCCGTGCCGCTGCGCCTGGCCCCGGGCTGGACCGACATGGTGCCGCCGCTTGGCACCGACCCGCCCTACCTGCAGACGCAGCGCCTGAGAATCTGACACCTCCCCTTTTGGTTTGCGCCGCCCGGCCCATGGCCAGGCCGGCGCTCGTCTTTCACCACAAGGGGTATCCATGTCCACACCATACATTCCGCAAGCCGGCGCCGGCCGTCCGCACCATGGCGCGCGTCCAGAGCCACGCCTCGGCACAGGCCGTCCACTGCGCGCCGCACTGCGGCTGGCGCTGCTCGCCGCGCTGTCCTGCGCCTCCACGCTGGCCTTCGGGCAGGCCGCCAACCTGACGCTGGACGAGGCATTGCGCCTGGCCACCGGCGCTTCGGCCGCGAGCCAGGCTGCACAATCGGCCGTCCAGGCCAGTACCGAGGCCGCCGCCAGGGCCGGCCAGCTGCCCGACCCGATGCTCAAGCTTGGCATCGACAACGTGCCGCTCAGCGGCCCCGATCAATTCAGCACCACGGCCGACTTCATGACCATGCGTAAGCTCGGCATCGAGCAGCAATGGGTATCCGCCGACAAGCGCGCGGCCCGCCAGCTGCGCGCCAGCCGCGCCGTGGAGGCGGAACAGGGCGCCTATCTCGACACCGTGGCCAGGGTGCGCGCGGAAGCGGGCAAGGCCTGGCTGACCATGCTGTACGCGCAGCGCGCCCTGCAGCTGTACCGGCAACTGGAACAGGAGACGGCGGCCGATTTGCGCGCCGTGCGCGCCAGCCATCGCGGCGCCCAGGCCACGGCCACCGACGTGCTGCAATCGCAGCTGGAACAGGCCCAGGCCGGGGACGACGCGCGCCGCGCGGAGCAGGAACTCCAGGCCGCGCGCATCGCCCTCAAGCGCTGGACGCGCGTGCAGGCCGACGCCGTGGCCGACGCCGCGCCGTCCCTGTCCACGCATGCCGCGACAAAGGACGACGCGCAGCTGGAACAGCGGCACCCGGCCGCCATCGCGGCGCAACGCGCGACCGCGCTGGCCGATGCCGACGCGGCGCTGGCCGTGCGCGAGCGCAGTCCCGACTGGACCTTCGAGGCCGGCTTCAGCCAGCGCGGCAGCCAGTACGCCAACATGTTCTCGTTCGGCGTGAGCATTCCGCTCACCGTCAACCGCGGCCAGCGGCAGGAGCGCGAGGTCGCGGAGAAGGCGGCCCTGGCCACCAGCGCCCGTCTGCGCCATGACGACGCCCTGCTGGAACTGCGGGCCCAGCGCGACACCATGGCCTCGGAACTGGATAGCGCCAGGCAGCGCATCGCGCAACTGAACGCGGACCTGCTGCCGGCGGCACGCGAACAGGCCGCGCTGGCCACGGCCGCCTACCGCTCCGGCGCCGGCCCGCTGTCGGCCGTCTTCAGGGCCCGCCGCACGCTGCTGGAAAAGCAGCTGCAACTGAACGAACTGGAAAAGCAGGCCGCCCTCATCTGGGCCCGGCTGGAACTGGACCTCATCCCACACGAGCTGGCGCAAGCCGCAGGGGCAGCACAATGAACAAGCTATTCAATCCCACCAACCTGATACTGGCGCTGGCGGCGGCAGGACTGTCCTACGGCGGCTACCTGCTCGGCACCCACGCGGGCGGCCAGAACGCGGCGCCCGGCGCCGCCCCCGCATCGGCCATGGCGCCCAGGACGGCGCCCCCGGCCGACACGAAGATCGACCCGAAAACGGGCCGCCGCGTGCTCTACTGGCACGACCCGATGTCGCCCGGCCAGCGCTTCGACAAACCCGGCAAGAGCCCCTTCATGGACATGGAACTGGTGCCCGTGTTCGCCGATGACGGCGCCGACAACGCCACCCAAGACGCCGCCGGCGACGGCGGCGGCGTGCGGATCAGCCCCGCCCTGCGCCAGAGCCTGGGCATACGCTACGCCACGGTGCGCCGCGCCGACGTGCGCGACGCGCTGTCGCTGGTGGGCACCACCCAGTTCAACGACAGCACGACGGCCGTGCTCCAAAGCCGCGTGACCGGCTACATCGAGCGCCTGCACGCGCGCGCGCCCATGCAGGCGGTGCGCCGCGGCCAGCCCATCGCCACCCTGTTCGTGCCGGAATGGCTGGCGCCGCAGGAGGAATACCTGGAGCTGCGCCGCAGCGGCAACGACGCGCTGGCCGCCGCCGCGCGCCAGCGCATGCGGGCGCTGTCCATTCCCGATGCCTTGGTGGCCGAGGCGGAACGCAGCGGCAAGGCGCAGCGCGGCTACACGCTCACCGCGCCCGTCTCGGGCATCATCACAGAACTGGGCGTGCGCGAAGGCGCCATGGCCAGCCCCGGCATGACGATCGCGAAAATATCGGCCATCGACCATCTCTGGCTGCTGGCGGAAGTGCCCGAATCGCAGGTGCCCAAGGTCCGTCCCGGCATGGCGGTCAGCGCATCGTTCGCCGGCGCGCCGCAACGCAGCTACACGGGCCGCGTGCGCGAACTGCTGCCCAGCGTGAACGCGGCCAGCCGCACCGTGCAGGCCCGCCTGGAACTGGACAACCGCGACGGCGCGCTGATCCCCGGCATGCTGATGCAGGTGCAGCTGGAAGGGGCCAGGGCGGAACCGCGGCTGCTGGTGCCCACGGAAGCCATCATCACCTCCGGCAAGCGCGCCGTGGTGCTGGTGGCCGACGAACAGCGCGGCATGCGGGCGGTCGCCGTCACAGCTGGCCGCGAGCTGGGCGACGACACGGAAATCGTCAGCGGCCTGGAGGAAGGCCAGAAAGTCGTGGCCTCCGGGCAGTTCCTGATCGATTCGGAAGCAAGCCTGAAATCGGCCCTGCCAAAATTCGACGACACCGCCCCGGCCGCCGGGAGCAAGAAATGATCGCCCGCATCATCCGGCAGTCCATCGCCCACCGCATCTGGGTGCTGCTGGCCGCCGCCCTGCTGGCGGCGTGGGGCCTGGTGTCGCTGCGCCAGACCTCGCTGGACGCCCTGCCCGACCTGTCGGACACCCAGGTCATCGTGCGGGCCCAGTATCCGGGCCAGGCGCCGCAGCTGGTGGAGGACCAGGTGACCTATCCGCTGACCACGGCCCTGCTGTCGGTCCCCGGCGCCAGGACGGTGCGCGGCTACTCCTTCTTCGGCGACTCCTTCGTCTACGTGCTGTTCGACGACGCCACCGATCCGTACTGGGCCCGTTCGCGCGTGGCCGAGTACATCAACCAGGTGCAAAGCCGGCTGCCGGCCGGCGTGCGCGCCGAACTGGGGCCGGACGGCACCGGCGTGGGCTGGGTCTACGAATACGCGCTGGTGGACCGCAGCGGCGGCCACGACCTGGGCCAGCTGCGCGCGCTCAACGACTGGTTCCTCAAGTTCGAGCTGAAAACGGTGGCCAACGTGGCAGAGGTGGCCAGCATAGGCGGCATGGTCAGGCAGTACCAGATCGTACTGGACCCGGACCGGCTGCGCGCCTACGGCATGTCGCACGCCAAGGTGCTGGAGGCGCTCGGCAAGGCGAACCAGGAATCGGGCGGCTCGGTGGTGGAGCTGGCCGAGACGGAATACATGGTCCGCTCGCACGGCTATCTGCGCTCGCTCGAGGACTTCCGCAACATCGTGCTCGACGCCGGCGACAGCGGCACGCCCGTGTTGCTGCGCGACGTGGCCAGCGTGCGGCTGGGCCCGGAAATGCGGCGCGGTATCGCGGAACTGAACGGCGAGGGCGAGGTGGCCGGCGGCGTGGTCGTCATGCGCTCCGGGAAGAACGCGCTCGACACCATCCAGGCCGTCAAGGCCAGGCTGGCCACGCTCAAGGCCTCGCTGCCGGCCGGCGTGGAAGTGGTGACGACCTACGACCGTTCGACGCTGATCGCGGCGGCCGTCGCCAACCTGCGCGACAAGCTGGTGGAGGAATTCATCGCCGTCGCCGTGGTCTGCGCCCTGTTCCTGTTCCACCTGCGCAGCGCCGCCGTCGCCATCGTCTCGCTGCCGCTGGGCGTATTGGGCGCCTTCATCGTCATGCGCTACCAGGGCGTGAACGCCAACATCATGTCGCTGGGCGGCATCGCCATCGCCGTGGGCGCGGCCACCGACGCGGCGCTGGTGCTGATCGAGAACGCCCACAAGCATCTCGAAGCGTGGCACCACGCTCACCCGGGGCAGGCGATCAGCGCCGCGCAGCGCTGGGAGCTGATGGCGCAAGCGTCGATCGAAGTGGGCCCGGCCCTGTTCTTCTCGCTGCTGATCGTGGCGCTGTCGTTCATCCCCGTGTTCGGCCTGGAGGCGCAGGAAGGCAAGCTGTTCGCCCCGCTGGCCTACACCAAGACCTACACGCTGGCGGCGGCGGCCGGCCTGGCCATCACGCTGGTGCCGGTGCTGATGGGCTACCTGATCCGGGGCCGCATTCCCAGCGAAGCGGCCAACCCCGTCAACCGCCTGCTGGTGCGCGCCTACCGCCCGCTGCTCGACGCCAGCCTGGCCCGCCCGCGCACCACCATCGCCGTCGCGCTGGCGGCGCTGGCGCTGACGGCCATCCCGCTGTCGCGCCTGGGCGGCGAATTCCTGCCGCCGCTGAACGAGGGCGACCTGCTCTACATGCCCTCCGCCCTGCCCGGCCTGTCGGCGGCCAAGGCCGGCGAACTACTGCAGCAGACGGACCGCCTGATCAAGACGGTGCCGGAAGTGGCCACCGTGTTCGGCAAGGCCGGGCGGGCCGAATCGGCCACCGATCCGGCGCCGATGGAAATGTTCGAAACGACCATCCAGTTCAAGCCGCGCGACCAGTGGCGGCCCGGCATGACGCCGGCCAGGCTGGTGGAGGAACTGGACCGGGTGGTCCAGGTGCCGGGCCTGGCCAACGTGTGGGTGCCGCCCATCCGCAACCGCATCGACATGCTTTCGACCGGCATCAAGACCCCGGTGGGCGTCAAGGTGTCCGGGCCGGACCTGCAGCAGATCGACCGCATCGCCACCGCCATCGAGGCGGCCGTCAGGCAAGTGCCGGGCGTGACGTCGGCGCTGGCCGAGCGCCTGCGCGGCGGGCGCTACATCGACGTGACGGTGGACCGGGCCCGCGCCGCCCGCTACGGCCTGGCCGTGGCGGACGTGCAGTCCGTGGTGGCGGCGGCCATCGGCGGCGAGAACGTGGGCGAAGTGGTGGACGGGCGCCAGCGCTTCCCCGTCAACGTGCGCTATCCGCAGGACTACCGCAACTCGTTGCAGGCGCTGCGCCAGCTGCCCCTCATCACGCCCAGGGGCGCCCAGATCCTGCTGGGCGACGTGGCCGCCATCGCCGTCAACGACGGGCCGCCCATGATACGCAGCGAGAACGCCCGCCTGTCGGGCTGGGTCTACGTCGACGTGCGCGGCGTGGACCTGGCCGGCGCCGTGCGCGCCATGCGCGCGCGCGTGGCGCGGGACGTGGCGCTGCCAGCGGGCTACGCCATCGGCTGGTCCGGCCAGTTCGAATACCTGGAACGGGCCGAGGCCAAGCTGCGCACCGTCGTGCCGCTGACCCTGCTGGTGATCTTCCTGCTGCTGTATTTCGCCTTCCGCCGCGTGGGCGAGGCGGCCCTGCTGATGCTGACGGTGCCGTTCGCGCTGATCGGCGGCTTCTGGCTGGTGTGGGCGCTGGGCCACGCCGTCTCTGTCGCCACGGCGGTGGGCTTCATCGCGCTGGCGGGGCTGGCGGCCGAATTCGGCGTCGTGATGCTGGTCTACCTGCGCAACGCGCTCAACGCCCGCCTGGCGCAGGGACGGCCGCTCACGTCCGAGCTGATACTGGAGGCGATACGGGAAGGGGCCGTGCTGCGCGTGCGGCCCAAGGCCATGACGGTGGCCGTGATCCTGGCCGGCCTGCTGCCCATCATGTACGGCAGCGGCGCCGGCTCGGAAGTCATGCAGCGCATCGCCGCGCCCATGGTGGGCGGCATGGTGACGGCGCCGCTGCTGTCGCTGTTCGTGATCCCGGCCGCGTGGCGGCTGCTGCAGGAATGGCAGCTGCGGCGCGCCGCCGGGCGTCAGCAGCTGGCCGCACCGGCGCCGGCCGCTCCCGCCGATCCTGCGGTGAGCTAGGCCGGCGCGGGGCCGGCGTCAGGGCTTGTAGATGCCGGTCCCGATGCAGAACTCGTCCACCTTGACGACGTAACTTTGCTTGGCTTCGACCGTGTTGGTCACGGGGTTGGGCCACTTGTAACTGACCCAGCCCTTGCCTTCCCGGGAATTGCAGGTCTTGAAGATCTCGCGGATCAGGTAGACGCCGTCGGCGTCGCGCATTTCCGACAAGTCCTTGCCGACAATCTTGGGATTTTTGCCATGCACCAGCTGGCCCGCCGTCACCTGTTTGGCGTTGAACATGAACAGGTACAGGTCGCCCTTGCGGTTGATGTCGCTGGTCGAGTTGAAGGGGCTGGTGAGCGTATTGAATTCGGCGATCGATTTTTCCGGACCGTTTTTCTTCAAATAGTCGATCGCCTTGTTCACCAGCGCCACCGCCTCCTCCGCGTTGCTGCGCTCCACCGCCTGCGCCGGCAGCTGCCATGCGGCGGCCAGCAGCACCGCCATCGTCCACTTGCCCATATCGTTCCCCTTTTTACCTTGCCGTGAGCGGCTATCTTGTTAAAACCATGCTAGGAGCATTTGCCGGGCCCGTCAACGATACGGCGTCAATTGCTGGCCAGTGTGTTGCGGCCCGGGTGTCATTTTCCACCAGGCAATAAAATGAATGGACGATTCGAGAATAGTGTTACAGTAAACACCTGTTTCCCCACCCGGCAATCCCAGGCCGTGGCTGGCGCCGGCTACGCCGCGACTGGCCCGTGCCAACCGTCTCATGCTGAGCCTACACACCAATCTGGCCTCGCTGTCTGCGCACGTCGCCCTCGCCCGCTCCGAGGGCAGGATGGCGCACGCCGCGACGCAGCTGGGGACGGGCCTGCGCATCAACTCTGCCATGGACGACGCGGCCGGGCTGCAGATCGCCACCCGGCTGGCTACGCAGAGCCATGGCATGGCGATGGCCGTCAACAACATCCAGAAGTCGCTGTCGATGCTGCAAACGGCCGAAGGCGCGCTCGATGAGAGCAGCACCTTGCTGATACGGATGAAGGATCTGGCCACCCAGGCCGCCGACGCCTCCTCTTCACCGGCCGACCGTACGGCGCTGCAGGCGGAATATGCCGCGTTGACGCACGAATTGAGCCATATCTCCAGCGGCACCACGTTCGGCGGCGCCAAACTGCTGCTGGGCGATACGGCGGTGGAAAAGACGGCCGTCGCGGCATCGGCCACGGCGGCGACGGCCACGGCGGCCGGCGCCAACGCCGCCATGGCCGCCGCCCTGATCAACTACAACAACGCCATCGCCGCCGACGTGGCCGGCTCCACCCCGGCCACCCAGGCCGCGCGCGCCGCCGCCGCCAGCGCCTATACGGCGGCCAGCGGGATCGCCGGCGTGGCCCAGGCCACGGCCACCGAGGCCCAGACTTATGCGGCGGCGGTGGCCGGGGCGACCATCGCCGATGGCGTCTTCTCCAAGCCGGTCAAATTCCAGATCGGCGCGTCCGCCAGCGAAACGATGAGCGTTGACCTGACGGTGCAACTGGGCGCCATGCACGCAGCCCTGCACGCCGTCTCGGCCACCTACGATACCTTCGGCATCGAGCGCAACAGCGACGGCACCGAACTGCTGACGTCCGCCGGCGCGTCGGCCATGATAGACAAACTGCAAAGCGCCATCGACGCCGTGGCCGGCGTGCGCTCCTTCCTGGGCGCCACGGCCAACAGGATGGACTACGTGCAGGGCAACCTGGCCCACGGCCAGTTCGACACCACCGTGGCCAGGGGCCGCATCGTCGATACCGACTACGCCCAGGCCAGCGCCGACTTCGTCACCAACCAGTTGCTGATGCAGGCCGGCGGCACGGTGCTGCGCCAGTCCAACAGCATCTCGTCGATGGTGATGTCGCTGTTGAGCTGACGCGGCGCCGCTTAATGGCTGGCGGCCGGCTCCCGGTAGCGCGCCAGTTCCATCTTGCCGATCTGGGCCCGGTGCACCTCGTCCGGACCGTCGGCCAGGCGCAGCGCGCGCGCCCACGAATAGGCCGGCGCCAGGAACGGGTCGGCCATGCCGCCGCCGCCGTGGATCTGGATCGCCCAGTCGATCACCTGGCACGCCATGTTGGGCGCGGCCACCTTGATCATGGCGATTTCCTTGGCCGCCACCTTGTTACCCACCGTGTCCATCAGGTGCGCCGCGTTGAGCACCAGGAAGCGCGCCTGGTCGATCAGGATGCGGGCTTCGGCGATACGCTCCAGCGTCACGCCCTGCTGCGCCAGCGGCTTGCCGAAGGCGACCCGGCTCACGCTGCGGCGGCACATCTGCTCCAGCGCGCGCTCGGCCAGGCCGATCAAACGCATGCAGTGGTGGATGCGGCCCGGCCCCAGGCGGCCCTGGGCGATCTCGAAGCCGCGGCCCTCGCCCAGCAGGATGTTCGACACCGGCACCCGCACGTTCTCGAACACGATCTCGCTGTGGCCGTGCGGCGCGTCGTCAAAGCCGAACACGGGCAGCTGGCGCACGATGGTCACGCCCGGTGTATTGCGCGGCACGATCAGCATCGACTGCTGCTTGTGGCGGCTGGGATTGGCCGCGTCGGTCTTGCCCATGAAGATGAACATCTGGCAGCGCGGATCGCCGGCACCGGACGACCACCACTTGCGGCCGTTGATCACATACTCGTCACCCTCGCGCACGATGCTGCTCTCGATGTTGGTGGCGTCGGACGAGGCCACGGCCGGTTCCGTCATGGCGAAGCAGGAACGGATGCGGCCATCGAGCAGGGGCCGCAGCCACTGCTCCTGCTGCTCTTGCGTGCCGTAGCGGGCCAGCACTTCCATGTTGCCCGTGTCGGGCGCGGAGCAGTTGAACACTTCCGACGACCAGGTGGCGCGGCCCATGATTTCGCACAGCGGCGCGTATTCCAGGTTGGTCAGGCCGGCGCCCAATTCCGATTCGGGCAGGAACAGGTTCCACAGGTCGGCCGCGCGCGCCTTTTCCTTGAGTTCCTCGATCACGCGGGTGGGCACCCAGGCGTCGCCGGCGGCGCGGTTGGCTTCGATCTCGGCGTAGAAGCGCGGTTCGGCCGGATACACGTGTTCTTCCATGAAGGCCGACAGGCGGGCCTGGAGCTGCTGTACTTTCGGGCTGTATGCAAAATCCATGATGAGGGGGTTCCTGGTTAGATGTAGGTAACGGCGCCAGCTTCGCCCAGCCATTCCAGGTGAGCGTAGTTGTTCAGGGAGCTCAGGCTGATCTGGCCCGGCGTGTGGCGCAGGCGCGTGACGGCGCCGTTGGCCAGGCTCCAGTTGAGCGTGACGACCTGCCGGTCCGGCAAGCCGAGCAGATGCTGGGTCAGGGCCGCGATCACGCCGCCCGAGGTGAACACGATGCTGGCCTGCGACGGCGCGTCGGCGCCGGCCGTGCCCTGGGCCGCGTCGGCCTGGGCCGCCACGCGCTCGAGCGCGTCCACGCAGCGCTGGCGGAACTGGGGCCAGCTTTCCACATAATCGTCCCCGTGCTGGCCGCTCATCCAGCGCAGCATGGCTTGCTCAAACAGGTTGCGGAAGGCCAGCTGCGGCTGCGGATACCGGGCCAGCAGGCGCTTGAACGCGTCCGCGTCGGCGAACTCCGGGCAGTGGATTTGCAGCACCTGATGGTGGTCGAACTCGGCGAAATCCGTATCGGTCTGCCACTCCGTGTCATGCAGCAGGGCCTTGGGCAGCTGGCCCAGGCAGGTGTCGGCGCTCTGGCGGTGGCGCTGCATGCCGCCCGTGACCACGCGCTGAAAGCCCTGGCGCGTGTTGGCGAACCACTGTCCCAGCAGGCGCACCTGCTCGAAACCCAGCTCCGACAGCTGGTCGTAATTGGCGCTGCCGAACGACGCTTGGCCGTGGCGCACCAGATAAATATTCCCCATTTCGCTCGCTCGTTGGTTGCAGAATAAGACACAGCTTACCGCCAGGCCTATAATTCATCAAATGAATAGTATTAATCATCCTGTATAAATCTCATGCATATATCGCGTGTCGACCTCAATCTGTTCATCGTGTTCGAAGCCATCTACGCCGAAGGCAGCCTGACCCGCGCCAGCCTGAAGATGAACCTCACGCAGCCGGCCATCAGCCATGCGCTGGGGCGGCTGCGCCAGCTGTTCGACGATCCCCTGTTCGAGCGCCAGGGCCACGTGATGGTGCCCACCCCGCTGGCCCGTTCCATCATCGAGCCGGTACGGCAGGCGCTGCGCGGCTTCGAAGTGACGCTGAACGGGGTGGAGCGGTTCGACCCGGCCAGCAGCGAACGCACCTTCTCGGTGGCGCTGCGCGACGTACTGGAAGCGAGCGTGCTGCCGCCGCTGATGGCCGGGCTGGCGCACAGCGCGCCCTCGGTCGGGCTGAACGCGCTGCAGGTGGGGCGGCGCGAACTGGAGAGCGAGCTGGCGGCCGGCACGCTGGACGCGGCGATCGACATCCTGTTGCCGCTGTCGACTGACGTGCGCCACACGCGGCTGGTGCGCGACAACACGGTGGTGCTGGTGCGGCGCGGCCACCCGCTGGTGCGCGACGGCGCGCTCGACATGGACACCTACCTGCAGCTGGAGCACATCATGGCCAGCTCGCGCCGGCGCGGGCCGGGGCTGGAAGACTTTGAACTGAGCCGGATGGGACTGCAGCGCCGCATCCGCCTGCGTTGCCAGCACTACTTCGCCGCCTGCCGCGTGGTCAGCCAGACCGACCTGGCGCTGACGATACCGGAACGGCTGGCGCAGGTGGTCAACGGCCAGTTCGACAACCAGATCCTGCCCTTCCCGCTGGCCATGCCGTCGCTCGACATCTACCTGTACTGGCACGCCAACGTCGACAACGACCCCGCCAACGTCTGGCTGCGCCAGCAGCTGGCGGACGTGACGGCCGCCCTGCCAGGCTAGCAAAAAATGGGGACGTACCCCTTTTTTTGCCCCTTTTTTTTGAAAATGGGGTACGTCCCCATTTTCTTTCGTCTCTATTTTTCGAAATGGGGTACGTCCCCATTTTTTCGTCCTAATTTTCAGCAACCGGGGCCGCCGGCGGCGAGGCGCCGTACCGCCGCTGCGATGCTGTCGGCCAGCCGGCCGACGGCGCGCCGGTGGCCGTCCACCAGGGCGTCATAGCCGGGCGCTACCGGCTCTTTGAGTTCGCTGCGGCAGGTCAGCACCTTGGGACTGCCCGCCAGCCGCACGCTCCACACGGCGTCCAGCAAGGCGTATTGTCCTGGCGCCGATTCGAAGCGCTGCACGCTGGTGCTGATGCGGTAGATGGCCGCTTGCTCAGGCGCGGGGGTGCGGAACACGTCGATCGCGCCCAGCCGCGCCGACAGCGCCAGCGACAAGGCCTGGCCGATCTCCGACGCCAGCGGCGCCGACCAGCGTTCCTGTTCCAGTAAATCGATGCGGCCCGCGCCGGAGGTGATCACCAGCTGGCTGCGCGCCACCTGCGGCGGCACACTGGGCGCCAGCACTTCGATGAAATACGGCGCGGCAGCCGGCATCGTGGCGCCGGCCGATGGCAAGCCGTTGCTCAAGCTGTAGAAATGGTCGGGCGGCGCACTGGCGCAGCCAGCCAGCGCCAGCACCGATAGCACTGTCGCCGCAACTTGCCGCAAGCCGGCCGGCGGCGCGACACGATGCGCTACCGCGACGGACAACTCTGCCTGCAGCGGGCGCGCACGGGATCTGGACTTCATTTGCGTTCTCCTTGTTTGCCGCGTATCAGCGCCTCCGGATGGCGCTCCAGGTAGTCGGACAATGCGTTCAGCGATTGCAGCGTTTGCGTCAGCTGCTGCAACGCTTCGCGCAGGTCGGACTGCACCGGCGAGTCCTTCTGCAGCAGCACTTCGGCCGTGCCGAAGGTCTGGCGCGCCGCGCCCAGCGTCTGCTTCATCTCGGGCATCAGCTGCGCGTCGACCTGCTTGAACAGCGTGTCGGCGCTCTTGAGCGTGTCGCGCAGGTTGTTGCCGATCTCGCCGAACGGCACCTGGTCGAGCTTGTGGGCGATGCTGGCGATCTGGGTCTGCAATTCATCGAGGCTGTTGGGCACGGTCGGCATCACCATCGGATACTGGCTCACGTCCAGCTTCACGTCCGGCGCCTTGGGGAAGAAGTCCAGCGCCACGTACAGCTGGCCGGTCAGCAGGTTACCCGTGCGTAGCTGGGCGCGCAGGCCGCGGCTCACCAGGCGCTCGAGCACGGCCTGGCCGGCGTTGCGGTCCGGATCAGCCGCCATGGCCTGCTGGAAGCGCTTGCCCAGCCGCTCGGGATACATGTCCACCGTGACGGGCATGCGGAAGCTCTTCCTGGCCTGGTCGTACTCGACGCCGACCGAACGTACCTCGCCCAGCACGATGCCGCGGAAGTCCACCGCCGCCCCCGGCGACAGCCCGCGCAGCGACTGGTCGAAATACAGCACGGTGGTGATCGGCAGTCCGTCCGGCTCGCGCATGGCGCTGGCCTGGTCCGGCGCCAGCAGGAAGCCGGTGCCCGCTGGCGCGGCCGCCTCCGGCTTCTGCCCGCTCATCGATTCGAACGCGATACCGCCCACCAGCAGCGCCGTCAGCGACTGGGTGTTGAGCTTGAAGCCGTTCGAGTCCAGCCGCACGTCGACCCCGCTGGCATGCCACCAGCGCGTGTTCACGCCCACATAGCGGTCGTAGGGCGCGTTGACGAATACCGTCATGCTCACGCCGCGCCCCTTGTCGTCCAGGTCGAAACCGATCACCTGTCCGACCTGGATGCGGCGGTAGAACACGGGCGAGCCGACGTCGATCGAGCCCAGGCTCTCGCCATGCAGCGTGAACTGGCTGCCCTTCTGGTCGCCCGTCACCTGCGGCACCCGTTCCAGTCCCGTGAAGTCGTGGCGGGTGACACCCGACTTGCCCGCGTCCACGCCGATGTAGGCGCCCGACAGCAAGGTGTTCAGGCCCGACACGCCGCTCGCGCCCACGCGCGGGCGCACCACCCAGAAGCGGGTGTCCTCGGCCGTGAAGCGCTTCGCTTCCTTGCTCATGTCTATCGTCACCAGCACCTTGGACAGGTCGGGCGCCAGCGAAATGGCGCGCACCAGGCCGATGTCGACGTCCTTGTACTTGACCTTGGTCTTGCCCGGTTCCAGCCCGTCGCCGGTGCGGAAGCTGACGACCACGGTGGGGCCCTGGTCCAGGATGGACTTGACCACCAGCGTGGCGCCGATCAGCGCGGCCAGCAGCGGCACCAGCCACACCAGCGAGGGCAGCCAGCGGCTGGCCTTCTCCACCACGGGTGCCGGCAGCTGGATATGGCCGCCCGTGTCGTCAGGGCCTTTTTCTTCCATGCGTTTCTCCAGTCGATACTATAGGGTCCCAGATCAGGCGCGGGTCGAACTGCATGGACGCCAGCATGGTCAGCACCACCACCGCGCAAAAGGCCAGCGCGCCGGGGCCGGCCGTGATTACCGCCAGCGTCTGGAAGCGCACCAGCGCCACCGTCAGGGTAATGACAAAGATGTCGAGCATGGACCAGCGCCCCACCAGCTCCACCAGCCGGTACAGCACGGTGCGCTGCAGCGGACGCCAGCGCGAGCGGCGCTGCGCCGTCCACGCCAGCAGCGAGAGCGCGGCCAGCTTCAGTACCGGCACCACGATGCTGGCGATGAAGATGATGGCCGCCAGCGCCGGCGAACCGCTGTGCCAGAAGTAGATCACGCCGCTGATGATGGTGTCGTCTTCCTTGCCGAACAGGGAATGGGTGTACATCACCGGCAGCAGGTTGGCCGGGATGTAGAGGATGGCGGCGGCCAGCAGCAGCGCCCATGTGCGGCCCACGCTGTCCGGCCGGCGCCGGTGCAGCGCGGCGCCGCAACGCCCGCAGCGCGCATGCCGGTGCGGATGCGGGCCCCGGTCCTCGGCCACCAGGCCGCAGACGTGGCAGGCCAATGCGGGCGCGCCGCCGCTCAGCACGGCCGCCGGCGCGGGCAGCGCCGCCCCTTGCGCGCGGGCCTGCTCGTCGGCCAGCTGCCACAGGATGCGCGGGTCGAACGCGGTAACGACGGCCAGCATCAGCGTCAGCGCACCAAAGGCGAACAGGCCGGGGTGCAGCACCACCTGCGCCAGGCTGGTCATCTTGACGATGGTGATCAGGATGCCGATCATCAGCACTTCCGTCATGCCCCAGTGGCGCGCCGCCTGCACGATGCGCAACAGCCGGTGCAGGCCGGGCGGATGGTGGCCGGCCCGCAGGCCCAGCGTGACGTACAGCAGGCTGCCCAGCTCCACGGCCGGCAGCAGGATGGTGCACAGGAAGACGATGGCCGCCACCACCTGCATGTCCTCGCTCCACAGCACATGGATCGCGCCCAGCAGGGTGGCGCTGGAACGCAGGCCGTTGACGTCCAGTTCAACGATGGGGAACAGCTGGGCGATGAGGAAGGTGAGGATGGCGCCCAGCACCAGGGCCGCCATGCGGTCGGCATCGGAGCCGATACCGCGATAGAGGACAGAACGGCAGCGCACGCAGCGCGCCTTCTGGCGCGGCGCGAGCGGGTGCCGGCGATGCAGCGCCCCGCAGTCATGACAGCTGATCAGTTCATATCGATGCACGGCCACTCTCAGGCTGGGTCCAGCCTGCATGATACGACAAGCGGCCGCGCAGCGGAGCGGGGCCGTATCAGGCGGCCAGGAAGTCCAGCAGCGTCATGGCCACCACCTTGGTCGCCTTGCGCAAGTCTTCCAGCAGCAGCCGCTCGTCGGCCTTCTTGGCATTGGACTCGGGCACCGTGCGCGGGCCGGCGCCATACAGCACGGCCGGGATGCCCTGCTCGCCGTACAGGCGCGCGTCCGCATACAGCGGCGTGCCCTGGGCCGGGATATCCTCGCCGATCACCACCTTGGCGTTCTGCTGCAGGTTGGCCACCAGCTGCTCGCTGCCCGGCTGCGGACGCAGCGCGTGCGACAGCAGCAGGCGCTTGATCTCGATCCGGATGCCCGGCTCGCCGCGCACGGCGTCTTCGATCAGGGCCCGCACCTGGGCCTCGACCGTCACCGGATCTTCTTCCGGAATCATGCGGCGGTCCATCTTCATGACCACCTTGCCCGGCACCACGTTGGTATTGGTGCCGCCGTCGATACGCCCCACCAGCATGGTGGGCGAATCGATGCCCGGCACCTTGGACTTGAGTTTCTTCAGTTCCGGCAGCTGACCGTAGATGGCGTTCAGTATCCTGGTTGCCGCCTGCAGCGCATCATGGCCCGTTTCCGGCATGGCGCCGTGGCCGGACTTGCCATGCACCGTGATCTCGAACTGCAGGCAGGCGTTGTGGGCGGTGACGATGTTGTAGCTGAAGCCGGCCGCGATCACGAAGTCCGGTTTGGTCAGCTTTTGCTGCAGCAGCCAGCCCGGTCCCAGCAGGCCGCCGAATTCCTCGTCGTAGGTGAAGTGCAGTTCCAGCCCGCCCTTGAGCGGCACGCCCAGCGCCTCGAGCGCGCGCACGGCGAAGATGTAGGTGGCGAAGTCGCACTTGGAGACGGCGGCCGCGCGGCCGTAGATGTAGCCGTTGTCGATCACGCCGCCGTACGGCGGATAGGTCCAGTTGTCGCCCGGCGGCACCACGTCGCCGTGCGCGTTCAGGGCCACCGTGGGCCCGCCCGGCTGGTAGGGCCGGCGCACGATCAGGTTGGTGATACTCTCCATGCCATAGTCGTGCACCACGTCGCGCGGCACGGCATGCTTTTCCGCCTGCCAGCCGTAGGCCTTGACCAGCTCCGCCACCATGTCCGCATGGGGCGCGTTGTTGCCGGGCGGGGTGTCGGTGGGCACGCGCAGCACCTGCTGCAGCACCCCCACTTCCTCGTCGAAATGGGCATCGATCCAGGCCGCCAGTTGTTCTTTTTGAGTGCTCATCTTGCTTCTCTCTCTGTAGGGGTGGGCGCGCTTACTTGGCGCCCGATTCGAACCAGGCCGCGATGGTGGCCCGTTCCGCGTCCGTCATATTGGTCAGGTTCCCGATCGGCATGGCCTTGAGCTGGACGGCCTGCTTGTAGATCTTCTCGGCGCTCTGGTGGATCTGCTGCTCGTTGTCGAGCACCATGCCGAGCGGCGCGGTGGCAAAGCCGGGCTGGGTGGGAT
>NZ_JBYSZG010000065.1:0-25721 GCF_058786935.1 Rugamonas sp. FW305-51 | reverse complement strand
ACAGGACCGTGAAACAACTCTGCGCCGATGATAGTGCTGCAACCAGTGTGAAAGTAGGTTATCGTCAGGCTAGTTATTTAAAAAACCCCATCCGGTGATCCGGTTGGGGTTTTTTTTCGTCCCTAGCCTCCATTCCCCATGTTGCAAGACCGGGTGAAAACTTTTCACTTCAGCGGTCAATTCATTTCATCGGCCGGCGGCGATCCAAGCGGGCGCGCGCGACATACACTTCCTCCAGTTCAAAAAAATCAACTGGAGGAGATCACATGCAAGCCTGGAACCAGATCTACACGCCGCTAGGCAGCCTGGGGCTATCCGCCCTGGCTGCAGCGATTCCCATCATTTTCTTCTTCCTTGCGTTGGCGGTGCTGCGCATTAAAGGCCACGTCGCGGCCGCCATTACGCTGGCATTGGCGCTGGCGGTTGCCGTCGTCGCCTACGGCATGCCGGTGCCGCAGGCGCTGGCTGCCGCCGGCTTCGGCTTCGCTTACGGCCTGTGGCCGATCGCGTGGATTATCGTGACCGCCGTTTTTCTCTACAAGATCGTGGACCAGACGGGCCAGCTCGACATCATTCGCGCCTCCGTCCTGTCGATCACCGACGACCAGCGCCTGCAGATGCTGCTGATCGGCTTTGCGTTCGGCGCCTTCCTGGAAGGGGCGGCCGGTTTCGGCGCGCCGGTGGCGATTACCTCTGCGTTGCTGGTGGGCCTGGGTTTCAATCCCCTGTACGCCGCGGGTCTGTGCCTGATTGCCAATACGGCGCCGGTGGCGTTTGGCGCCATGGGCATTCCCATCATTGTCGCCGGCCAGGTGACCGGTATCGACGCGATGCAGATCGGCGCCATGGCCGGCCGCCAGCTGCCCCTGTTGTCGCTGGCCGTGCCTTTCTGGCTGGTGTTCATGATGGACGGTAAGCGCGGCATCAAGGAAGTCTGGCCAGCGGCCCTGGTAGCCGGCGGCAGCTTCGCGGTGACCCAGTACGTGACCTCCAACTACATCGGCCCTGAACTGCCCGACATCACCTCGGCCCTGGTCAGCCTCGTGTCGCTGACCGCGCTGCTCAAGGTCTGGCAGCCTGCCAGCGCCAAGGCCGGCGCCCGCAGCACGATTTCGCTGGGGGGCGGCACCGCCGCGATGGCGACCTTCGGCGGCTTCCCTGCCGTAGGTACGGCTCCGGTTGGCGGCCGTACCAAGTCGCCTTACTCGACGGCGCAAACTATCCGCGCCTGGGCGCCGTTCGGCATCCTGACGGCGATCGTGACGGTATGGAGCCTGCCCCAGTTCAAGGCGCTGTTTGGCGCCAAGGGCGCGCTGGCCGGCACCGTACTGAAGTTCCACGTGCCTTTCCTCGACCAGCTGGTCATCAAGACCGCCCCCATCGTAGCGGCGCCCAAACCCTACGAGGCGCTGTACAAGCTCGATCTGCTGTCGGCCGTTGGCACCGCCATCCTGCTGACGGCCTTCATCTCGATGCTGCTGCTGCGCATGAAGCCCAGCGCCGGCGCGCGCGCCTTCCGTGCCACGGTGGTTGAGCTGCGCCGTCCTATCCTGTCCATCGGGCTGGTGCTGGCCTTCGCCTTCGTGGCCAATTATTCCGGCATGTCGTCCACCCTGGCGCTGGTGTTGGCCGGCACCGGCGGCGCGTTCCCGTTCTTCTCACCGTTCCTCGGCTGGCTGGGCGTGTTCCTGACCGGTTCCGATACGTCATCGAACGCCCTGTTCTGCTCCCTGCAAAACACCACCGCGCACCAGATCAACGTATCCGACACGCTGCTGGTAGCGGCCAACACGACGGGCGGCGTAACAGGCAAGATGATTTCGCCGCAGTCGATCGCCGTCGCCTGCGCTTCCACGGGACTGGTGGGCCGCGAATCGGAGCTGTTCCGCTTTACGCTCAAACATAGTCTGCTGTTCGCCTCCATCGTTGGTATCATGACCGTGTTGCAGGCCTACGTGTTCACGGGGATGATTCCGCATTAAGTCTCCCTGTGGTCCCTCGCAACGCCCGTCCTTCGCCGGACGGGCGTTGTTGCGTTTAATGTACCGCCGGTGAGATCACCATGCCACGTCGTTTCCCCCCAGTTCATGCCCTGTCCGCGTTCGAAGCTGCGGCCCGCGCCGGCTCCTTTGCCGAAGCGGCCAACTCGCTTTGCATTACGCCCTCCGCGCTGTCGCACCGCATCCGCCTGCTCGAGGACTTCGTCGGCGACCGCCTGTTTATCCGCGATGGCCGCGCCGCGACACTGACCCCGTTCGGCCGCAGCTATCTGGACGTGGTGTGCCAGGCCCTGCGCACGCTGACCGATTTTCCCCTGCCGCACAAGGCGACACTCACCCAGCCGCGCGTGAAGATCACGGTACCGCCGACTTTCGCGCGCTACCTGCTGATGCCCAAGCTGGCCAGTTTCACGCAAGCGCATCCCGACATCGTGGTCGAAGTCTTCCTGTCGGTGCCCCTGTACGATTTGTGCCTGAACGAGTCTGACCTGGAAGTGCGCTTCGGCGCCGGCAAATATCCGGACATGGTGACCACCAAGCTGTTCGAGGAACCCGCCTTCCCGGTGGCCAGCCCCGCCTACCTGGAGCGCATCGGCGGCATTGCCACGCCGGCCGACCTGGCCAAGGCCACGCTGCTGCGCTCCGCGCTGGAGCTGTGGCAGCCATGGTTCAAGGAAGCTGGGCTGGACTGGCCGGAACCGGCCACCGCGCTGCGCGTGGACGACCTGGGCTTGCTGCTGGAAGCGGTCCGCCACGGTCACGGCGTCGGTCTCACGCGCCAGCATTTCGCGCAGCAGATGATCGCCAGCGGTGAAGTGGTGGAGCTGTTCGACATACGCCTGGCGTCGCCGCCCCACGCCTACTACATCGTCTACGAGCAAACGCCGCGCCAGCGGCCGGAGGTGGCGCTGTTCATTGACTGGCTGATGGCCACCTACGCCGGGACATGAAAATAGTTAAGCTCTGCGGTTAATTCTTTTCACCGCAGTGCGGCAGCATGTATCGCTACACTGGATGGCATCAACATCGCGAGGCCATCCATGAACGCGCCGTCCCCCGACATTCCATTTACCGCAGAACGCCAGCGTGCCGTCGTCGCCGCGCTGCGCGCCGCGTTACCGGCACACTGCGTGCTGTTCAACGAAGAAGACACCCGTCCCTACGAATGCGATGGCTTGACAGCCTATCGCCAGCTGCCCATGGTGGTGGCGCTGCCCGAGACCGAGCAGCAGGTGATCGCCGTGCTGCAGGCATGCCGCGCCTTGCAGGTGCCCATCGTGCCGCGCGGCGCGGGCACCGGCCTGTCCGGCGGCGCGATGCCGATCGCGGACGGCATCGTGCTGTCGACCGCCAAGATGAACCGTATCGTCGCCGTGGATGCCAACGCCCGTACCGCCGTGGTGCAGCCAGGCGTGCGCAACCTGGCCATTTCCGAGGCGGCCGCCCAACACGGCCTGTACTACGCGCCCGATCCCTCGTCGCAGATCGCCTGCACCATCGCCGGCAACGTGGCCGAAAATTCCGGCGGCGTGCACTGCCTGAAATACGGCCTGACGGTGCACAACGTGATGGGCGTGCGCATGGTTAGCATCGACGGCGACATCGTCGAACTGGGCGGCGGCGCGCTGGATGCGCCCGGCCTGGACCTGCTGGCCGTATTCATCGGATCGGAAGGGATGCTGGGCGTGGTGACGCAAGTGACGGTCAAGCTGATACCCAAGCCACCGGTGGCGCGCGTCATCATGGCGTCGTTCGACGATGTGGTGCGCGGGGCGGAAGCGGTGGCCAGCGTGATCGCGGCCGGCATTATCCCGGCCGGCCTGGAAATGATGGACCGCACCAGCGCGCGCATGGTGGAGCCGTTCTGCAAGGCTGGCTACGATACCGACGCCGAAGCCATCCTGCTGTGCGAGTCGGACGGCCTGGCCGAGGAAGTGGAGGAGGAAATCGGCCGCATGAGCGAAGTGCTCAGGCAGTCCGGCGCCACCGCCATCGCCGTGTCGCAGAACGAGGCAGAGCGCATGCGCTTCTGGTCCGGCCGCAAGAACGCCTTCCCGGCGGCGGGCCGCATCTCGCCGGACTACTACTGCATGGACGGCACCATACCCCGCAAGCGGCTGGCCGAGGTGCTGCTGGGGATCGCTGCCATGGAAACCAAATACGATCTGCGCTGCGCCAATGTATTCCACGCGGGTGACGGCAACCTGCACCCGCTGATCCTGTTCGATGCCAATCAGCCCGGCCAGTTCCACCGCGCCGAGCAGTTCGGGGAAGAGATCCTGGCGCTGTGCGTGGCGGTGGGCGGCACCATCACCGGCGAACACGGCGTGGGCATCGAAAAGATCGATTCCATGTGCGCCCAGTTCTCGGTGCAGGAAGTGGCGGCCTTCATCGGCGTCAAGCGCGCGTTCGACACCGCCTTCCTGCTCAATCCAAACAAGGCCATCCCCACGCTGGACCGCTGCGCCGCCTACGGCAAGCGCCAGGCGCGGGGCGGGCTGTTCAAGTTCGTGAAAGGATGACCGGCATGCAATCGCAACTGACCCAATTCCGCGAGCGCATCGCCGCCGCCACCGCAACCCGAACCCCGCTGCGCCTGCGCGGGGGCGGCAGCAAGGACTGGTATGGCCAGGCGCCGCGCGGCGAGCTGCTCGACACGACAGCCTACAGCGGCATCGTCGCCTACGAGCCGACCGAACTGGTGGTCACGGCGCGCTGCGGTACGCCGCTGCGCGAGATCGAGGCGGCACTGGCCGGGCAGCGCCAGATGCTGGCGTTCGAACCGCCGCACTTCGGCCCCGGCGCCACCGTGGGCGGGATGGTGGCCTGCGGGCTGTCCGGGCCGCGCCGCCCGTCCGTGGGCGCGCTGCGCGACTTCGTGCTGGGCGCCGTGCTGATGGACGGCCACGGCGAAGCGCTGCGCTTCGGCGGCCAGGTGATGAAGAACGTGGCCGGCTATGACGTATCGCGCCTGCTGGCCGGTTCGCTCGGCACGCTGGGCCTGATCCTGGAGGTGTCGCTGAAGGTATTGCCGCTGCCTGTGGCGGAAACCACGGTACGGCTGCAGATGGACCAGCAGCAGGCGCTCGATAGCCTGAACCGGTGGGGCGGCAAGCCGCTGCCGCTGTCGGCCAGCGCCTGGCACGACGACCTGTTGACGTTGCGTCTGTCCGGCGCCCAGGCTGCCGTGGCCGCGGCGCTGCGCCAGATCGGCGGATCGGTGATGGATGCGGCCGAGGCGGAAGCCTACTGGCGCGGCCTGCGCGAGCAGAGCGATGCGTTCTTCGCACCGGAGCAGCTGATGCCTTTGTGGCGGTTATCCCTGCCGTCCGTGGCGCCGGCCTGCCCCCATGCCGGGCCGCAGCTGATCGAATGGGGCGGTGCCCAGCGCTGGCTGCGTTCCGCCGCCGATCCATCGTCGGTGCACGCGCTGGCCGCTGAACTGGGCGGACACGCCACGTTGTACCGCGGCGGTTCGCGGGACGGCGGCGTATTCCATCCGCTGGCGCCGGCCGTCCACGCCATCCACCGCAACCTCAAGAACGCCTTCGACCCGGCACGTATCTTCAATCCGGGCCGCATGTACCAGGACCTGTAGCCATGCAAACCAATCTCGCAGCCCAATTCCTCAACACCCCGGACGGCGACGAAGCCGAAGCGATACTGCGCCAGTGCGTGCATTGCGGCTTCTGCACGGCGACCTGTCCCACCTACCAGCTGCTGGGCGATGAGCTGGACGGCCCGCGTGGGCGCATCTACCTGATCAAGCAGGTGCTGGAAGGCAGCCCGGCCACCGCCAAGACCCAGCTGCACCTGGACCGCTGCCTGACCTGCCGCAATTGCGAGACGACCTGCCCGTCCGGCGTGCAGTACAGCCGCCTGCTCGACATCGGCCGCAAGGTGGTGGACCAGCAGGTGGCGCGCCCGGCGGGGCAGCGTTATGCCCGCACCCTGCTCAAGGAAACGCTGCCGCGCGCCTGGCTGTTCAAGCCCGCCATGAAGACCGGCCAGCTGCTGCGTCCCTTGCTGCCGCAGGCGCTGCGCAACAAGGTGCCGCAAGCCCAACCGGCGGGCAGCTGGCCCCGTGCCCGCCAGGCAAGGCGCATGCTGCTGCTGGACGGTTGCGTGCAGCCGTCCATGGCGCCCAACATCAACAGCGCCACGGCGCGCGTGCTGGCCGAACTTGGCGTCGAACTGGTGGTGGCGCCGGGCGCCGGCTGCTGCGGCGCGATCCGCTACCATCTGGATGACCAGGATGGCGGCCTCGATGACATGCGCCGCAATATCGACGCCTGGTGGCCGGAAGTGGAGGCGGGCGTGGAAGCGCTCGTCATCACCGCGTCCGGCTGTGGCGCCACGGTGAAGGAATACGGGCACCTGCTGCGCGGCGATCCGGCCTATGCCGACAAGGCGCACCGCGTGTCGGCGCTGGCCAGGGATGTGAGTGAAGTGATGTGCGAATTCGAGGACGCGCTGGCATCGCGCATCCGCGGCAAGCTGGCGCAGCCGGTTGCCTATCATCCGCCCTGCACGCTGCAGCACGCCCAGCAGATCCGGGGCAAGGTGGAAGGGCTGCTGCGCGCGATCGGGGTGGACGTGCGCCTGTGCGCCGACAGCCACCTGTGCTGCGGTTCGGCCGGCACCTATTCCGTGCTGCAGCCGGAGCTGTCGTACCAGCTGCGCGACAGGAAAGTGGCCAATCTGGAAGCCACCGGCGCAGCGCGCATCGTATCGGCTAATATTGGTTGCCAGACCCATTTGCAGTCCGGGACGGAGCTTCCGGTCGGCCATTGGATAGAACTGGTGGACCAGTTGCTGGCACAGGCAAGATAGATAAAACCATAACAAGGAGACGAGCATGAAGACGATATTGAGAGGCCTGGCCTGCCTGTTCGCGGCGCTGCTGATGCAGGCCAGCGCGCTGGCGGCTGATACCGGTGGCAGCGCCGACGAAGCGGTGGCGCTGGTCAAGCGCGCCGTCGCCTACATCAAGGCCAACGGCACCGAGAAGGCCTACGCGGAATTCAGCAATCCCAAGGGCCAGTTCGTCGATCGCAACCTGTACATTTTCGTCTACGACCTCAATGGCGTCAGCCTGGCGATCGGGAACGGCAATGCCGCCCGCATGGTGGGCAAGAACCTGATGGACATGCGCGACGCGGAGGGCAATTACCTGATCAAGGGCCTGGTCAACGTGGCCAAAACCAAGGGCCAGGGCTGGTTCGACTACAAGTGGCCCAACCCTGTCAGCAAGGCCGTCGAACAGAAGTCCAGCTATGTTGAACGGCTGGACGACACGCTGGTCGGTTGCGGTATCTACAAACCGGCCAAATAGCGCGCTAGGCGGCGCCTTTGCTCATGCTGTCGCCATCGCCCTTGCGCAGGGTCCAGAAGGTGAGCGACGACAGCACCGTCAGCACGGCCAGCGTGAGGAAGGCGTGGTGCAGGGCGCCCGTCAGCGCCGCCTTGTCGCTTTGCGGCAGCCCGCCCAGATACCAGCCCGTGACCAGCGAACCGCAGGCCAGGCCGAAGCTCATCGACAGCTGCTGCATGGAGCTGGCGATGGTGCTGGCCATGCTGGTGTCGCGTCCTTCCACGTCGGCGTAGGCGATGCTGTTCATGCTGGAGAACTGCAGCGAATTGAAGAACCCCAGGCACAGGCCGATGGCGACGATGGCATAGATCGGCGTGCCCGCCTTCACCAGCGAATACAGACTGATGGTCAGGCCGATCAGCACCGTGTTGACCACCAGGACCTGGCGGTAGCCGAAGGTGGACAGCAGGCGCACGGAAATGAACTTCATGCCCATCGCCGCGGCGGCTGCCGGCATCATCAGCAGGCCCGATTGCCAGGCCGGCAGGCCCAGGCCCAGCTGGTACAGCAGCGGCAGCAGGAAGGGCATGCCGCCCATGCCGAGCCGGGTGAGAAAACCGCCCGCCACCGACACGCGGAAGGTGCGGATACGCAGCAACGCCAGCCGCAGCAGCGGGTGGGGGGTATCCCTGGCGTGCCAGGCATAGCCGCCCAGCAGGCTGACCGCCAGCAGCAGCAGGATGCCGGCCGACGTGGCGTCGATCTTGTGCTCGCCAAATATCTCCAGCAGCCACGATAGCAGTGCGATGCCGGCGCCGAACAGCACCAGGCCGACCAGGTCGAGTGGCCGATCCTGTTCGCCGTAATAGTCCGGCATGTAGCGCAGCGCCAGGGCGATGGCCGCAACGCCCACCGGCACATTGACGAAGAAGATCTCGCGCCACGACAGCCAGTGGACGATCAGGCCGCCCACGGTGGGCCCCAGCAAAGGGCCGATCAGGGCCGGCACGATCACGAAATTCATCGCCCGCAGCAGCTCGGACTTGGGAAAGGTACGGATGATGGTGATGCGCCCGACCGGCATCATCATGGCTGCGCCAAATCCCTGCAACAGCCGCGCCGCCACCAGCATGGGCGAGTTGACGGCCAGGCCGCACAGGATGGATGCGATGGTGAAGATGGCCACGGCCGTGGTGAACACGCGCCGGGTGCCGAAGCGGTCCGCCATCCAGCCGCTGACGGGGATGGAGACGGCCAGGCTGAGGATGTAGCTGGTGACGACGGCCTTCAGGCTCAGGGGCGTCACCTGCAGGCTGGCGGCCATGCTGGGCACGGCCGTGTTGACGATGGTGGAGTCCAGCTGTTCCATGAACAGGGCGGTGGCCACCACCCAGGGCAGATAGCGTTTGGCCGCGGAACTTGTCATCTCGGTCATGGTGTCCTGTGCGTGCGCGTGGAGCAATGGCCATGATTGTCACACAATTGGCCGTTCCGTGTCGGCGCCGCCACAGTATGCGCCGGCGCTGACGGCATGCCTCGATGACGTCACGAGGCCGTCACGAATGGGGCGTAAGTTGCGTCTCATCGACATGGCGGACGGAGGCGCAATGGACGGCAAGGCTTGGTTTCCACCAGCGGCTGCGGCGGGACGGCGCGGCTTCATGCGGCAAGTGTGCTCCACGGCGCTGCTGGGCGCGGGCGGGCTGGCGCTGGCCGGCTGCAGCAGCACCGGCGGCAGTCCGGGCGAGCATGCCGCCGCCAGCTTCGGCCATGGCGTGGCCAGCGGCGATCCGCTCACGGACGGGGTGATCCTGTGGACGCGGGTGACGCCGCATCCTGCGCCACAGGGGGCCGGCGAGGCAGCCGATATCGCCGTGCGCTGGTGGGTGGCGACCGATCCGGCCATGCAGTCGGTGGTGGCGGGCGGCACGGCCGTCGCCAATGCCGGCGCCGACTACACGGTCAAGGTGGATGCTGCTGGCCTGCTGCCGGGACATGTGTACTACTACCAGTTCGCGGCCGATACGGTGAAGTCGCCCGTGGGCCGCACCAGGACGCTGCCGCGCGCGGACGTACGCCAGGTGCGGCTGGCCGTGTTCTCATGCGCCAATTACCCGGCCGGCTACTTCAACGTCTATGCCGATGCGGCGCGGCGCGACGATTTCGACGCAGCCCTGCACATCGGCGACTACATCTACGAGTATGAAAGCGACGGCTACGCCTGCAGCCGGGCCGAGGAGCTGGGCCGCGTGTCCGAACCGCGCGAACTGCTGCTGCAGCTGGATGACTACCGGCGCCGCTACGCACAGTACCGTACCGATCCGGATCTGCAGGCGCTGCATGCGAGCGTGCCGTTCATCGCCGTCTGGGACGATCATGAGTTCGCGGACGACGCCTGGCGCGACGGCTCGGCCGACCATGTCAGCTCGCGCCAGGGGCCGTTCTCGCTGCGCAAGGCGGCCGCCATGACGGCCTATCACGAATGGATGCCGATACGGGCACCCGATCCGTCAGCGCCGGAAAAGATCTACCGCTCCTTCGACTTCGGCAGCGTGCTGTCGCTGCATATGCTCGACACGCGCCTGATCGGCCGCGACCAGCAGCTGGTGCTGTCGTCCTATTACGACGAGCAGCGCCGCTTCGACGCGCAGAAGTACCGGCATGATGTCTGCTCGCCGCACCGCACCATGATGGGCGGCGAGCAGATGGCGTGGCTGGAATCGCAGGTGGCCGCATCGCGCGCCCGCTGGCAGGTGCTGGGCCAGCAGGTGCTGATGGCGCGCATGGAATATCCGACCGCCGTCGCCATGGGCGAATGTAATTGCACCGACTACGCTGCCCTCAAGCGGCGTGCGGTCCACGATCCGGCGGGCATGGGCGAGCGCGAGCGGCGCTGGCTGGCAGCGCCTACACTGCCGTGCTACCTCGATTCTTGGGATGGTTACCAGAATGACCGCGAACTGGTGTTCGCCATGATGCAGCGCCACCGCAAGAACATGGTGGTGCTGGCCGGTGATTCCCATAACGCCTGGGCCAGCGATTTGCACGATGCGCAGGGCCGGCAAGTGGGCGTGGAATTCGCCACCGCTTCCGTCTCGTCGCCGGGCATGGAGGGTGCCTATCCGGACCGCGATCCGGACGACGTGGCGGCCATGATGGTCGACCTGATCGAACCGCTGTACTACGCCCAGACCAGCAAGCGTGGCTACATGATCGTGACGGCATCGCATGAACAGGTGCGCTGCGACTGGCGCTTTGTCGATACCGTGTTCGACCGCCGCTACACGGCCGCCACGGAGCGCAGCCTGCGCACCTTGCCGGGGCCGGGCAACCGCAGGCTGGAGGAGTGCAGCGCGTAGTTACTAGCTGCTAGCAGCGCTAGCCGGCGCTGTTGCCCCAGCTGTCCTCGAACATGACCTCGGCCAGCGGCCGGCGCGTGTCCCATTTTTCCAGTTCCAGCATGGGGGCGGAGTAGAACTCGGGCACCTGGCCCACGCACAGCACGGCGATGGGCTGGCTGCCCTCCGGCATGGCGCACAGTTCGCGCAGTCGCTGCGGGTCGAACATGGAAACCCAGCCCACGCCTATGCCTTCGGCGCGTGCCGCCAGCCAGAAATTCTGCAGCGCGCAGGATGCCGAGGCCAGGTCCATTTCCGGCATGGTGCGGCGGCCGAAGATGAAGTCGTCGCGCTTGTCGATCAGACCCACCACCAGCACTTCGGCGCAGGCCAGTATGCCTTCCACCTTGAGCTGCATGAATTCCTCGGCGCGCTTGCCCAGCGCCTGCGCGGTAAGGATGCGTTCCTCGTTCACATGGTGGTGGATCTGCGCGCGCAGCTCCGCGCTGGCGATGCGGATGAAGCGCCACGGCTGCATCAGTCCCACGCTGGGGCCGGCGTGGGCGGCGGCGATGAAGCGCTCCAGCTGGCCCGGCTTCAGCGGGCCGGGCGTGAAGTGGCGGATGTCGCGCCGTTCGCGGATGGCGCGGTAGACGCCGGCGATCTGGGCGTCGTCAAAAGCGTGCGGATTCATACAACCTCCCGTTTGTCGTGCAGCGCAAGCAGGGCGTCCAGCAGCGGGCGGCTGGCTTCGGCGATGCGGTCCAGGCTGGCCTCGCGCAGCTGCGCCGTGTCCACCATGGCGCCCGAGTCCAGCCCGGCCCAGCGCAGCAGGGCACTGCATGCTTGCGGCGTATCGAACAGACCGTGCAGATAGGTGCCCAGCACCTGGCCGTCTTCCGAACGCGCACCTTCAGGACGGCCATCGATGTGGAACGCGGGCAGGCCCAGGGCAGCGCCGGTCGAGATACCCATGTGGATTTCGTAGCCGCTCACGGTGGCGCAGCCGTCGCCGAAAGCGCACACGCCCTGTACTTGCACCAGCCGTTTTTCCGGCGTCATTTCCGTCTCCATCTCGAGCAGGCCGAGGGCGGGCGAAGTGCCAGGCGTGCCTTCGATGCCGCGCGGATCGCACACGTCGCGGCCCAGCATCTGGAAGCCGCCGCAGATGCCGATCACCTTGCCGCCGTAACGCAGGTGGCGGCCGATGTATTCCGGCCAGCCTTGCGTCCGCAGCCATTCCAGGTCGGCCCGCGTGTTCTTGCTGCCGGGGAGGATGACCAGGTCGGCCGGCGGTATCGCCTCGCCCTGGCGCACGAAGCGCAGGTCCACGTCGGGATGGGCGCGCAGCGCGTCGAAATCGGTGTGGTTGCTCATGCGCGGCAGGCTGGGGACCACTACGCGGAACGCGCCGCGCGAGGCTTGCACCGGCTGCACGGCATCCTCGGCGTCCAGGAACAGGCCGTGCAGATAGGGCAGCACGGCCAGTACCGGCTTGCCGGTCTGCTGCTCCAGCCATTCCAGCCCCGGTTCCAGCAGGGAGATGTCGCCCCGGAAGCGATTGATGACGAAGCCGATGGTACGCTTGCGTTCACTTTCGGACAGGCAGGACAGCGTGCCGACGATGTGGGCGAACACGCCGCCGCGGTCGATGTCGGCCACCAGTATCACCGGGCAGTCCACGGCTTCGGCAAAGCCCATGTTGGCGATGTCGCGGTCGCGCAGGTTGATTTCGGCCGGGCTGCCGGCGCCTTCCACCACCACCGCCTCGTACTGCGCGGCCAGGCGGCCGTGCGAGGCCAGCACTGCCTCCATGGCGATGGTCTTGTACTGGTGATAGTCGCGCGCGTTCATGTCGGCCCGCACGTGGCCGTGGATGATGACCTGGGCACCCGTATCGCTCGAAGGCTTGAGCAGCACCGGGTTCATGTCCGTGTGCGGCGCCAGGCCGGCGGCGATGGCTTGCAGCGCCTGGGCGCGGCCGATCTCGCCGCCGTCGGCAGTCACCGCGCTGTTGAGCGCCATGTTCTGCGGCTTGAACGGCGCCACGCGCACGCCGCGCTGCTTGAGCAGGCGGCACAGGGCGGCCACCACCGTGCTCTTGCCGGCATCCGAGGTGGTGCCCTGCACCATCAGGGTGGGGAAGGGGAAGCTCATGCCGTCTGCGCCTCCTGCCAGCGGGCGACCATGTCGCTGATCTGGCGCAGGCCTTCCGTGATGGCGGACGGGCCGGGCGACAGGATGTCGGGCGACTTGATCTCGAACAGCATGCCGTTGCGCAGGGCGGGGATGGTGTCCCAACCCTCGCGGGCACGCAGCGTATCGGGCTGGAACTTCTTGCCGCACCAGGAGCCGATGATGATGTCGGGCGCGCGCCGTACCACCGCCATCGGGTCGGCGATGATGCGCTCTTTCGCGCCCTGCTGGACGGACAGGTGGGGGAAGGCGTCCTCGCCGCCGGCAATGCCGATCAGCTCCGCCGCCCAGCCTATGCCGCTCATCAGCGGATCGTTCCATTCCTCGAAGTAGATCACGGGGCGGCGCGTCCATTGCGCGGCGCGGGCGCGGGCCTGGTCGACGTGCGCCTGCAGCTGCGCCACCAGTTCGCGGCCCGCGTCCTCGCGCTGCACCAGCGCGGCCAGTACGGACACCATGCGCAGGATGCCGGCCACGCTGCGCTGGTTGAACAGGTGGACTTCCACCCCGGCCTGCGCCAGGTCGCGGCAGATGTCGGCCTGCAGGTTGGAAAAGCCGATCACCAGGTCCGGCTGCACGGCCAGGATGCGTTCCAGCCTGGACGACGAGAAGCCGCTGATCTTGGTCTTTTCCTCGCGCGCGCGGGGCGGGCGCACGGTAAAGCCAGAGATGCCGGCGATGTATTGTTCCGCGCCCAGCGCGTACAAGGTTTCCACCGACTCGGTGGACAGGCAGGCGATGCGTTGATAGTGGCTCATGGTTGTTTCCTGTGCTGGCGTGCCAGCTCTAGTTTTTCGCACAAGGCGGCGGTGCCGGCGATCATGCGCGGGCCGGAGCGGTTGAGCAGTTCACCGTTCAGCGTGAACAGGTTGCCGTTGCGGACCGCTTTCATGGTGGCATAGGGCCGCCACAGGTTGATGCCGCCGTAGTTCTTCTCGGCCGTGCCGAAGATGGCTTCCGGGTCTTCCTGCAGCACCGCTTCCACGTTGACCGTGGGCGCCACCGCTTTCAACCCGGCGAAGATGTTTTCGCCGCCGCACAGGCGGATGCTGTCGCTGACGATGTGGTTGCCGTTGAGGGTGTACAGCGGCTTGTCCCACACCTGGTAGAACATGCGCACCGGCGGGCGTCCCGCGTATTTGGCGGCCAGCGCGTCCAGCTGCTGGCGCAGGTCGGCGGCGGCCGGCCGGGCGACGGCTTCGGTGCCCATCAGCTGGCCCAGGCGCAGCAGGCTGTCGGGAATGGCTTCCAGCTTGTGCGGCTCGCTGTGGAACATGGGAATGCCCAGCTGGCGCAGCGCGTCGATCTGGCGCGGGGAACTGCCGTGCAGCCAGACCACCAGCAGGTCGGGCTTCATGGCGATGATGCGTTCCAGGTCGACTTCGCGGTTGTCGCCCACGCGCGGGATGGCCTTGGCCGCTGGCGGGTAGTCGCTGTAGCTGACGGTGCCGATGATGCGGTCGCCGCCGCCGGCCGCGAACAGCAGTTCCGTCGCATGGGGCGCCAGCGACATGATGCGGCGGGCTGGCTGCTGTACCGTGACAGCCACCCCGTCGTCGTCGCGCACGGTGATGGCGGCGCCGGCCTGGCCGGCGCACGCCCGCGCGAGCAGGGACAACAGCGGAAGCAACTTGGGCGGGGCGGGAGGAATCTTCATGAATTGCGGGCCTTCCATTCGTTTAATGCATGATCGAGCCGGCGCCAGCCTGCTTCGTCCGGCGGCAGGCCGAGGCGGATGCCGCGCGCGGCCTGGCGGAAC
Organism: Rugamonas sp. FW305-51; assembly: GCF_058786935.1. Taxonomy (NCBI): domain Bacteria; kingdom Pseudomonadati; phylum Pseudomonadota; class Betaproteobacteria; order Burkholderiales; family Oxalobacteraceae; genus Rugamonas; species Rugamonas sp. FW305-51. The sequence continues at coordinate 11,114 of NZ_JBYSZG010000065.1, read as the reverse complement.
AGGCGTACCCAGATGCCCCGTTCGGCCATGTGTTGCCAGAAGCTTTCCGCGTCCTGCTCCGGCCACCACTGGAACAGGGCGCTGCCGCTGGCGGCGATGCCGTGCGCGGCCAGCAGTGCCTTGAGGCGGCCGCCTTCCGCGCCCAGGTGCGCGCGCATGGCGTCCTGCCAGGGACGGTCGCGCAGCGCGGACAGCGCGACCTGCTGGGCGGGGCCGCTGATGGTCCATGGCCCCAGCAGGTCGGCCAGGCTGTCGAGCAGCGCCGCTTGGGCCGCGACGAAGCCGAGCCGGATGCCGGCCAGGCCAAAGAATTTGCCCACGGAGCGCAGCACGATCAGTCCCGGCCGGCCGGTATGGCCGCAGACGCTGGTGCCGGCCATCGTGTCGCCGAACGCTTCGTCCACCACCAGCCAGCCGCCGCGGGCCGCCAGCGCATCGGCCCAGCGCAGCAGCTGTTGCGGCGGGACGGCGGCGCCAGTCGGATTGTTGGGATTGCAGACCACCAGCACGTCGCAGCCATCGACTGCACCGTCCAGCTCCGGGTAGTCCACCTGCCGCAGCATGTGGCCGTGGCCGGACCAGTGGTGCGCATGTTCGGCGTAGGACGGCGCCGCCACCACCACCCGCGACGGTGGGCGCAGCCGGGGCAGGGCCTGGATGGCGGCCTGGGTGCCGGCCACCGGCAGCATCAGCGGCGCGCCGTAAAAGGCGGCAGCGGCGGCGGCCAGTGCGGGATCGGCCTCCGGCAGGCGGTGCCACGCGTTGCCCACCACGGCCGGCGCGGGATAGTAGTGCGGGTTGATGCCGGTGGAAAGATCGAGCCAGTCGTGCGCGCCGAAGCGCTGCGCCGCGTCGCGCAGGTTGCCGCCGTGTTCAAGCATGCCAGTGGCCTTTCAGGTACGGGGTGACGGCAACGGCGGCGGCACATGCCAGCCATAGCCAGGTGGTGCGGGCCACCAGTTGCCAGGCGCGCGCGATGTCCTGCGCGCCGGCCGGCTGGCCGCTGCCCAGCGGCGGGCGGTGTTCGATTTCGCCGTCATAGCTGGCCGGACCGCCCAGCGCCAGGCCCAGCGCCCCGGCGCCGCTGGCCATGACGGGGCCGGCATTGGGGCTGCTCCACGCGGGCGCCTGCGCGCGCCAGCAGTGCCAGGCGCGCCGTTTGCCTTCCATGGTGGACGCCAGCAGCACGTAGGACAGGGCGGTCAGCCTGGCCGGCAGGTAGTTGAGCGCATCGTCGATGCGGGCAGCGGCGCAGCCGAAGCGCAGCAGGCGCGCCGTGCGGTAGCCCCACATGGCGTCGAGCGTGTTGGCCAGCCGGAACAGCACGGCGCCGGGACCGCCCGCCACGACGAACCAGAACAGCGTGCCGAAGACGGCATCGTTACCGTTTTCCAGCAGCGATTCGGCGCTGGCCTTGGCCAGGTCGGTGGCGCTGGCGCCGGCCGTGTCGCGGCTGACGATGCGCGCTGTCAGCTGGCGCGCCGTATCGAGGTCGCCGCTTTGCAGCGCCTGTGCGATGGGCAGGTTGTGGTCGCGCAGGCTGCGCAGGCCGATGCAGAAATAGAGCAGCAGCGCGTCCACGGCGGGGCCGCCGGCCATGCACAGCAGCGTTGCCGCCGCCACGGGCGGCGCCACGGCCAGCAGCCAGGCCAGCAGGCCGCGCCAGTATCGGCGCTGGCCGCGATTGAGTTTGCGTTCCAGCGCGTACGCCAGGTTGCCGAAGCCGACCAGGGGATGCCAGCGTCTGGCCTCGCCCAGCAGCAGGTCGAGCAGCACGCCGGCCGCCAGCAACACGGCGATGGCGGGCAGGCCCAGGCCAGTCAGCACGGCTCACCCTTGAGGTACAGCGGCAGCCCGGCGGCGACGAATACGGCGTGGTCGCACAGGGCGGCCACGGCCTGGTTCAGGCGGCCCGCTTCGTCCATGAAGCAGCGCGACACGGCGCCCATGGGCACGATGCCCATGCCCACCTCGTTCGACACCAGCACCACGTCGCCCGGGCACTGGGCCAGCACCTGCAGCAGCGCGGCGCGCTCCGCATGGAAGCTGGGCGGCAGCACCACGTCGCCGACTTCCGGCCATGCGCCGCCGGCGCTGAAGAGCAGGTTGGACAGCCACAGCGTCAGGCAGTCCACCAGCACCATGCGCTGCGGCGCGCACCAGCGGGACAGGGCGTCGGCCAGTGCCAGCGGCTCTTCCACGGTGGTCCAGTGGGCGGGGCGCTGGCCGCGATGGTGGGCGATGCGGCGGGCCATTTCATCGTCGCCCGCCTGCGCGGTGGCGATGTAGATGCCTTCCTTGCCGGACGCCGCCATCAATTGCTCGGCAAAGACGCTCTTGCCCGAGCGCGCGCCGCCCAGCACCAGGGTGCGTATCATGCCGCGTCCTTCGGCAGGAACAGCGCGGCCGTGGCCGCGGGGCAGGAGGCGAAGTAGGCGTGGAAGTAGGACGCCGTCAGCGAGCCAAGGCGATACACAGCCTCGCCCTGCGCGTCGGACGGGTGCTTGATCGTATGCGCGACGGGCGCCAGGTCCGTCTGCAGCTGCGAGTAGTGGAAGGTATGGCCGCGCAGCAGGCCATAAGGCGTGATGATCCCTTGCGGTCCCAGTCCCGCCAGGCGCGTCTGCATCTGGACGGCGCCCGGCAGCAGGCCGGCCATCGGCCACACGTTGCCCTGCTGGTCGGCCAGCGTTTCGGCCAGCGCCATCATGCCGCCGCATTCGGCCACGATGGGCATGCCGGCCGCATGGGCGGCGCGGATGGAACTGCGCCAGTTGTGCGCCTGCGACAGGGCCTGCGCGTGCAGTTCAGGGTAGCCGCCCGGCAGGTAGACGGCGTCCGCGCCTGTGGGCACCGGCTGGTTGGCCAGCGGCGAGAAGTAGCGCAGCGTGGCGCCCAGCTGCTCGAGCGTGTCCAGGTTGGCCGGGTAGAGGAACATGAAGGCGGCGTCGCGCGCAACGGCCACGGTTTTCCCGGCCAGCAGCGGCGCCTGGGGGGCTGGCGCTGGCGGGACGCCGATTTGGACGGCCGGCAGGCTGTCCCATGCCGCCTGGTCGAAATTGAGCCCGTCGGCCAGCTGGTCGAGCAGGGTGTCGATGCCGCCCACTTCGTCCGGCAGCACCAGGCCAAGGTGGCGTTCCGGCAGCGACTTTTCCTGGCGTGGCAAGGTGCCGAACAGGGGAATGTCGCGCAGCGAGGCGGCGATCATGGCGGCGTGGCCGGGACTGGCCACGCGGTTGGCGATCACGCCGGCCATCTCGACCGGGCCGTAGTCGCGCAGGCCGTGCACCAGCGCGCCGGCCGTCTGCGCCATGGCCGATGCGTCGATCACGGCCATCACCGGCACCTTGAATGCGCGCGCCAGGTCGGCGCTGGACGGCATGCCGTCATACAGGCCCATCACGCCCTCGATCAGGATCACGTCCGCCTCGGCGGCCGCTTGCGCCAGCTGGGCGTGGCACTGCTCCGCGCCCACCATCCACAGGTCCAGCGAGCGGACCGGCGCGCCGCTGGCCCGCTCCAGCAGCATGGGGTCGATGAAGTCGGGGCCGCACTTGAACACGCGCACGCGCTTGCCCATGCGGACCAGCTTGCGCGCCAGTGCGGCGGTGGTGGTGGTCTTGCCCTGGCCCGAGGCCACGGCAGCCACCAGCAGGGCTCTTACTGCGACCTGGCCGTCCATTACCATTCCGTCCCTTCCTGCGCACCGATGCCGGCCTTGAAGGCGTGTTTTACTTCTGCCATTTCCGTGACCGTGTCGGCGATGGCGATCAGTTCCGGCAGCGCACCGCGGCCGGTGATGACGACGTGCTGCATGGCCGGGCGCTCCAGCAGGTCCGCGATCACGGTATCGAGGTCGAGGTAGCGGTATTTCAGGGCGATGTTCAGTTCGTCGAACAAGACCAGGCCGATGGCGGGATCGGACAGGAAGCGCTTGGCCTGCTCCCACGCCAGCCTGGCTTTTTCCATGTCCCGTTCGCGGTCCTGGGTGACCCAGGTATAGCCTTCGCCCATGGCGTGGAAGCTCACCTCGTCGGGAAAGCGGCGCAGGAATTTTTCCTCGCCGGTCGACATGGCACCCTTGATGAACTGGACGATGCCCACTTTCATGCCGTGCCCCATGGCGCGGATGGCCATGCCGAAGCCGCTCGAACTCTTGCCCTTGCCGTTGCCGGTGTTGACGATGATGATGCCGATCTGCTTGTCGGCGGCCTGGATCTTGGCGTCGATGAGGGCCTTCTTGCGCTCCATGCGCAGGCGGTGGCGTTGGTTGATGTCGTCGGTGGTCGGGTCGCTCATGCGTGGTCCTCGGTGGGGATGAAAATGCTGCGCTGGCCGTGCCGTATCGTCTCGATCGGGTGGCCCAGGCAGGCGCTCAGGATGGATGGCTGCATCACTTCGGCGGTGGTGCCGGCCTGCCAGCGGCCGTCGCCCATCAGCAGCAGGGCGTGGGTGGAGACGCTGTGGGCCAGGTTCAGGTCGTGGCCTATCATGACCACGGTCTTGTTCTGCTGCCGGCATAGGCCGGCCAGCAGCCGCATGACGCTGACCTGGTGCGCCAGGTCCAGTGCATTGGCCGGTTCGTCCAGCAGCAGCAATGGGGTGTCCTGCGCCAGCATGGCGGCAATCGCCACCCGCTGGCGTTCGCCGCCGGACAGGGTGCGCACGTCGCGCGCGGCCAGGTCGGACACTTCCATCGCCGCCAGCGCGTCGAGCGCCAGCTTGTGGTCGTCGCTGCCTTCCCAGTAGCGGTTGCCGTGGTAGGGGTGGCGCGCGGCCAGCACGGTTTCCAGTGCGGTGTAGGCAAAGGCGTCGCTGCGGGCCTGGGCCAGGAAGGCGCGGGTGCGGGCCAGTTCCTCCAGCGGCCATTCCTGCAGGGCGCGCTGGCCGATGCTGACGCTGCCGCCATCGGGCTGGCGCAAGCCGGCCAGGGTGCGCAGCAGCGTGCTCTTGCCGGCGCCGTTGCGGCCGATCACGCTCCAGCATTGGCCGTCCTCGACGTGCCATGCCAGCTGGTCGACCAGCGTGCGCTCGCCGGCGCGCAGGGTGAGTTGGTGGGTGCGGATCATCTTATTTTCGCAAGCGGTGCAATTGATACAGGAAGATGGGCGCGCCGATCAGCGACGTGACCACGCCCACCGGCAACTGCTGCGGCGCGAGCATGGTGCGCGCCAGCGTATCGGCCAGCACCAGGAAGCTGCCCCCGGCCAGCGCCGCCGCCGGGATCAGCACCCGGTGGTCGGGCCCGAAGGCGAAGCGGCAGGCGTGCGGCACGATCAGGCCGACAAAGCCGATGCTGCCGGCGCTGGTCACGGCGCTGGCCGTCAGCAGCCCGGAACAGAAGAACAATCCCTTGCGCAGGGCGCCCACGCGGATGCCGAGCGTGGCGGCCGCCTCGGCGTGCAGCGCCATTACGTTCATGGCGCGCGCGCTGCGCAGGGCGAACCACAGGCCGGCCGCCAGTACGATCCACGGCAGCCAGCGTTGCGGCGCGCCGGCCAGGTCGCCGATCAGCCAGAACACCATGCTGCGCAGGCGGCTTTCGGGCGCGATCGACAGCATGAGCGTGACGATGGCCATGGTGACCGACGACAGGATGACGCCCGTCAGCAGCAGCAGGGCGGTGCCGCCTTCGGCCGCCGTGCCGCCGCGCAGGTCGCGCCGGGCCAGGAAGTACAGCAAGAGCGACACGGCGACGGCGCCGGCAAAGGCGGCGGCATCGATCATCCACGTGGCGCACATGAACAGCAGGGCGGCCAGCGCGCCGACCGAGGCGCCACCCGAGATGCCCAGCACATAAGGATCGGCCAGCGGATTGCGCAACAGCGCCTGCATCATCACACCCGCCAGCGACAGCGCGGCGCCGGTGACGAAGGCCGTGGTGGCCCGGCCGCCGCGCAACTCAAGCAAGGTGGCGGCCAGCGAATCGGCGCGGCCGTGCAGCAGCGCGTCGATTGCGCCCGGCAGGTCGGACAGCGGGATCGCCACCGATCCCATCATGCTGGCCAACAGCAGGCTGGCGACGGCACACAGCAGCAGCGTCGCGATGATGACGCTGGTGCGCTGGCGCAGGTTGCGGAGGGAAGAATGCATGGACTACCTTTGCTCTGTGAATCTGCTGCCGCCGGACGGGGCAAGCCTCGCCCGGCAGGTTACACCAATTTCTTCGCTTACTTGTAGCCGTAGCGCAGGCCGGCAAACACCGTGGAACCGGCCGTGCTGTAGAGGCGCGCCAGCTCGTACTGCTTGTTGCCGACGTTATTCCAGCGCAGCAGCGCCGACCAATCCTGCGTGAGCTGCCAGGTGGCATACAGGTTGACCAGGCCATAGCCACCCAGCCGGTTGCGGTTGGCCGCGTCGTCGTAGCGGGGGCCGGACAAGGTCAGTTCCACGCCGCCCTTCAGCGGGCCTGTCACGTAGTCCAGCGCCAGGTTGGCGTGGCGCTGCGAACGGCGCGCCAGGCGCTTGCCGGTGGTTTCGTCCTTCGGATCCTGCAGGTCGAGCGTGCCGGCCAGTTCGAAGCTGCCCAGTTTGCGGCCGCCTTCCAGCGTCAGGCCTTCCAGCAGTGCGTGGTTGACGTTGTAGGCGCAGCCGCTGCTCTTCGAGGTGGCGTTGTACGGGCACGGCGTGACATAGACCAGCAGGTCGGTCAGGCGGCTGTGGTAGTAGCGCGCGGACAGCGTCGTGCTGCCATCGTCGTAGTGCAGGCCGGCCTCCACGTTGCGGCCCAGTTCGGGCTTGTTGGTCGGCAGACCATAGCCGGGGTAGTACAACTCGTTGTAGGTCGGGGCGCGGAAGCTGGTGCCCACGCTGGCGCTGGCGCGCAGCCGGCGGGTGAAGCTGTAGCCGTAGCCGACGGCGCCCGTGGTCTTGTCGCCGTATTCCGTGTTGTCGCGGCGGACGCTGGCGTTGAACGCATTGGCGCCGCGCCGGGCGCTGTAGACGGCGGCATAGGCGTTGGTACCGCGGTCGCGGTTGAGCGGGGAGACGCCATGGACGTCGACCGCTTCCTTGCGGTGTTCATACAGCAGTTGCAGCAGGTCGGCGCCGATCTGGATATCGTTCTGCCAGGAGTAGCCGGTCTGCGTGGTGTCGATCTGGCTGTGGCCCGAAGCGGCGGCGCTGGAAAAATCGCCCTGCTCGTCGCGGCTTTGGGAAACCTGCAGCACGCTGGTCCAATTCGGCAGTATCCGGTTCTTGCTGTACACGGCCGCATTTTCCACTTTTTGCAGGCTGTGGGTGTCGAAGCTGGACGCTCCGCTGTCGTACTGCGCGCGCAATTTGCTGTACATGAACACGGCGCCAAGTTCGTGGTCCTTGTGCAGTTGCAGGGCGATCTGGCCGGCGGCGCTGTCCTTGTCGTAGCCGTCCTTGTCCGGATTGTAGGAGTAGTTGCCGGGAACGGTGGAGGAGAAGCCATCCGATTTTTCCTTGCCAGCGCTGAGCGCGTAGCTGAAGCTGTGTTCACCGCCAGTCGCGCCGGAAACGCCGGCGTCGGCGCTGCGGGTATGGTTGCTGCCATAGCCCGCGGCGGCGGTCAGCGCGGGAGCGCCCTGGCCTTGCTTGGTGAAGATCTGGACCACGCCGCCGATGGCGCCGGCGCCGTACAGGGTGCTGAGCGGGCCGTAGACGATCTCGATGTGGTCGATGGCCGACAGCGGGATTGCGCTCCAGTTGGCCGCGCCCGTGGTGGACGAGCCGATGCGCACGCCGTCCACCAGCACGATGTTCTGGTTGCTGTTGGCGCCGCGAATGAACACGCTGGCGCTGTTGCCCGGGCCGCCGTTGCGCGCCACTTCAATGCCGCGCTGGCGTTGCAGCAGCTCGATGATGGAGCCGGCGCCCGATTGGGCGATCTGCGCCGAATCGATGGTCAGCGTATCGCTCAGTACATCGGCGGCCTGCTGCGGCGCGCGTGCGGCGGTGATGAACACGGCGTTGCCGGCGATATCGCTCTGGGCGTCGGCAAAGGCGGAGGGCGCAGTGAAAGCGAGCGCGATCGACGCCGCAACCGCGCGGCGGGAAACAGGAAAAGTCATGGCAAATCTTCTGTAAAGGGGCAACCGGCCGACGTCCCCGTAGGCCAGATTGAACAGAAGCGGTGAACTGGAATAACGCATGGCAGGCCGCCGGGGCGGGCCTGGTCCGTGTCGCGCAACTCCCCGTTCGCTCACTTCCACCTGATTTGGCCGGTATCCGGGCTGGCAAGTGGCACCGCCTTACCTTCCCATGCTATGCACAGTGGTTATCTGAGGCGGTTCGTCGCGCTAGCGCGACACTTGCTTACCGTTGCGGGGGCAGCACACGTTGGCCGTCTGGACGGCTTCGTGTTTCCCGTTTAACTGCACGTCTGGACAGACATGCGGGCACCAAAACGCCGCCATTATACGGCCTGCGCGCAGGCGGGCAAGCGTGGCTTGCAATTTGCCCCTCAGTCTTGCAACACGATCCGTTCACCGTAGGCGATGCTGAGACGGGTGCTGGCGGCATGCAGCGCCATGGCGGCGGGAGCAAGGCCGGCGTGGCGGGCCATCAGCAGGCGCATGGTGCCGGCGTGGCAGACGATGACGATGTCGGCCGCCGGGCCGGCGCGCAGGTCGGCGTAAAAGTCGGCAATGCGGTTCGCCATCTGCAGCACGCTTTCACCGCCGCCGGGGCGGTAGCGGACCAGGTCCGCGGCCCAGGCATCGATTTCCGCACGGGGAATGTCGTCCCAGCGTTGCATCTCCCATGCGCCGAAGTGCATTTCGGCCAGGCGCGCATCGTAGACAGGCGTTGTGCTGGCGATCCGCTGCGCCAGGTCCGCACAGCGCCGCAATGGACTGGAGTAGAGCGGCGCGCCTGCCGGCAGTGTGCCTGCCAGCGTAGCCAGTACCTGGTCGCGCTGTTCCTGCGCCACAGCCAGGTCGGTGCTGCCATAACAAACGCCGGGCGCCACCTGCGGCTGGGGATGGCGTATCAGCGTAATGCGCATCAGTGCCAGGCGCCGTGTCCCAGGCTGGCCAGGAGGCACAGGTAGATCGTCACCTCCGATACCTGTTGCACCGCGCCCAGGCAGTCGCCCGTGTAGCCGCCGATGCGGCTCACGCATTTTTGCGCCAGCCAGTACGCGGACGCGGAGGCGGCAAGCAGGCTGGCCGCCAGCGCGGGCCAGGACAGCCAGCCAGCTGCGCCGCACGCCGCCGCAGGCAGCAGGGCGCAGATGAAGGCGATGGCAAATTCGGCATGGCTCATTTTCTGCGCGAGCGGTTTCGCCTTGCCTTCATCGCGGGCGTAGTCGAGGCGCCAGATCAGCGCGGTCGACGTGAGGCGCGACAGGGGATGGGCGACGAACAGCGCGGCGATGGCAACGGCGGGCGGCAGCAGCGACAGCGTCACGCATTTGAGCGCGAGCATGCAGACGATGCCGATGGCGCCGTATGCGCCGATGCGCGAGTCCTTCATGATCTCCAGCACGCGCTGCCCGGTCAGGCCGCCGCCGAAGCCGTCGCACATGTCGGCAAAGCCGTCCTCGTGGAAGGCGCCGGTGGCGTAGATGGTAGCGGCCGTCGCCAGCACGGCGGCCACCGGCGCGGGCAACAGCCACGCCGCCAGCGCGTAGGTGCCGGCGGCGATGGCGGCCACCACCACGCCCACCAGGGGGAAGTAGCGCGACGCGTGGTTCAGCCATGCCGCCTCGAATCCCACCCAGCGCGGGATAGGCAGCCGGGTAAAGAACTGCAGCGCGGTGAAGAACAGGCGGATCTGGTGCATGGCGGCTTCCTATTCCGATTTTTCGCTGACCTGTGCCGACTCGAAGGTCGCCATCTGGTTCATGAAATTGACGGCGGCATGCAGCAGCGGCAGTGCCAGCGCGCAACCGGTCCCTTCGCCCAGGCGCAGGTTGAGCGAGAGCAGTGGACGGGCGCCCAGGTTTTCCAGCATCTTCTTGTGGCCGCTCTCGTCGGAGCAGTGCGAGAACACGCAGTAGTCCAGGATGGCGGGCTGCAGCCGGACCGCCACCAGCAGGGCGCTGGTCACGATGAAGCCATCGATCAGCAGCACCATGCGCCGTTCGGCGGCCTTCAGCATGGCGCCGGCCATCATGGCGATTTCCAGGCCGCCGAAAGTGGCCAGGATGTCCAGCGGCTCGGTGGCCGATGCGTGCTTGGCGACCGCCGCTTCGATCACGTGCTGCTTGTGCGAGATGCCCTGCGCCGACAGGCCCGTACCGGCGCCTACGCACTGGGCGACGGGGATGCCGGTCAGCTTGTGCATCAGCGCGGCGGCGGCCGTGGTGTTCCCGATGCCCATTTCACCGAAGCCGACCACGTTGCCGTCCAGTTCGGCGGCCAGCGCCATACCGGCCGCGATGGCAGCGGCGCAGGTCTCTGCGCTCATGGCCGCTTGTTGCGCGAAGTTGTGCGTGCCGTGCGCCAGTTTGCGGTCGGTCAGTCCATGGCGCGGACCGAAGTCGTGATTCACGCCGGCGTCGATGATGTGCAATGCGCAGCCGTTCTGCTGGGCGAACACATTGATGGCCGCGCCGCGCGCGAGGAAGTTCTCCACCATTTGCCAGGTGACGTCTTGCGGATAGGCGGATATGCCTTCGGCGACGATGCCGTGATCCGCCGCGAACACCAGGATGGCCGGCTTTTCCAGCGCAATCGCGCGCGTGCGCTGGATCAATCCGATTTGCTTGGCCACCGTCTCCAGCATGCCCAGGCTGCCGAGCGGCTTGGTCTTGTTGTTGATGGCGTTATCGAGCAGGCTGGCGAGTGCGTCGTTGGTGGTGGAGGCGATAGCAGGAATGGACATGGTAAGTGTGCAGTGGCAAGGTTTTGGTCGGCGTTAAGATAGCACACAGATTTATTTCAAAACTGCCTTGCCAGTCATGTCGGCTGTTTGCTATAGTTCGTCTCCCCGCAAAACGGTGCATGCAAATGCGAGTTAAACGGGGTGAAAAACGAGGGGTTGACGAGCTGCACGAAACGCCGCATAATCTCATCTCTCTGCTGCTGACGAACACAACGCTTCGTCGAAAACGCAGAATGCAACACCGAATAAGTTCTTTAACAATTCACAGTCGATAAGTGTGGACGTTTGATGGAAGTGCACACGGAGCTAGTCTCCGT
>NZ_JBYSZG010000064.1:0-27732 GCF_058786935.1 Rugamonas sp. FW305-51 | reverse complement strand
AGGCCGCCGCCATTGTCGACGCTGGCGCTGGCCGTGACCGTCGCATCCTGGTCGGCCCGCACGGCGCCGCCGGCGTTATTCAGTACGCCCGCCTTCAGGCTGACGTTCTTCGCTTCCAATCCCTGGTTGGCGCCTTGGGTGTCGCGGTTGTCGATCTGGGCCGCGCCCAGGTTCAGGCTGGCGCCCGAGCGGATCAGGCTGTGCCGGTTGTCGATGGTGCCCGTGCCCGCTTGCAGCGTCAGGTCGCCCACCGTCTGGATTTGCCCGCCCTGGTTGTCCAGGCCGGCGATGGTGAGGTTGACGCTGGACTGGCCGAGCAACTGGCCGGCCAGCGTGTTGCTGATGTGTCCGGCGCTGCCGGTGACGGCGCCGCCGGCGCCGAACAGGCCGCCCGCATTGTTCCAGTCGCCCACATGCAGGCTGGCCGCGCCGCCGCTGGCGATGCCGCCGCTGCTGCCGGCGTGCTGGGCCCCGTAGCCGGCCGCGTTGGTGTTGGTCAGCGTCTGGCTGCCCGTATCGAGCGCCAGCGTGGTGGCGGCCTGTAGCAGGCCGGCGTCGTTGTTGAGCGCGCCGCCGCGCAAGTCCAGCGCCTGGCCGGCCGCGACCGTGCCCTGGTGGTTGTTGATGGCCTGGCCGTGGCTGTCGATGACGATATTGGTGCCGACGATGCTGCCGGCGCTGCCGTAGCCGGCCGCCTGCGTGTTGCTCAAGCCGCCATTGCGCAGCGCGACGTCGCCGGCCGCCTGGATCACGCCGCTGTCGTTGACGGTGCCGCCGCTGGTGGTCGCGCTCACGTTGCCGTGCACGGAGGCGAGCTTGCCGCCCGTATTGTCGAACGTACCGGCCGTCAGCGTCGCATCGCCGTTCGCCGCCAGCAAGCCCTGGCCATTGTGGATGCCCTGCGCCGCCACGGCGCTCAGCGTGCCGGCGGCGCTGACCTGGCCCTGCTGGTTGGCGATGTCGCCGCCGCTCAGCGCGAGGTCGCCGCCGGATGCGATGCGCCCGCCGCTGCTGTTGTCGAGCGTGCCGGCCGCGCTCACGCGCAGCGCGCCCGCGCTGGCCCCCTGCACCACGCCGCCGCGGTTGTCGAGGGTGCCGGTGCCAAGCGTGGTGTCGCCATTGCTGGCGATGACGCCGCCCCGGTTGTCCAGCGTGCCGCTGGTACTGATGGCGGTGTCGGCCGCGCCCAGCTGGGTCAGGCTGCCCTGGCGGTTGTCGAGACTGCCCGCCGCCACCGTCAGGCGCTGGGCGACGGTGCTGGCGCCCTCGTGGTCGATGGTGCCGGCCGTGATGGCCACCGTGCCGTTGCCCGTGATCTGGCCCCGCGCATCGCTGACGGTGACCGCGTTGATGGCCAGCGTACCGCCGCCCGCATGCTCGATCCGGCCGTCCGTGTTGACCAGCGTGCCGGCGCCCAGCGTCAGATTGCTGCTGTTGACGGCGATCCGGCCCTGGCTATTGTTCAGGGTGCCGCCCGGTGCGCTCAGCACGATGGCCGTGTCGCCGCCGCCCGTCTGCAGGATGGTGCCGGCGCTGTTGTCCAGCCCGGCCACCTGCACTTGCAGCTGGCCGCCGCTCAGGGTGCCATGGCCGTTGGCCAGGCTCTGGCTGGCCGTAATGGCCAGCGTGCCGGCCGCCGTCACCGCTGCGTTGCTGGTGCTGACGTTGCCGCCGCCGGCGTTGAGGGCGATGGCGGCGGCGCTGGTCTGGCTGGCGCTCACGTCCACCGTCGCGCCGGCCAGCACGGCCTGGCCGGCAGCCAGGTTCTGGCCGTGCGATACCAGGGCTTGGCTGGCCGTCACCCGCAGCGCGCCGGCCTGGGCCAGCGCGCCGTCCGCCTGCACGCCCGCGCCCAGCAGGCCGGCCGCGCTGCTGTCGACACTGTTGGCGCCCACCGTCGTGTTGCCCCGGGCCGCGATCAGGCCGCTGTTGACGAGGGCACCGGCCACGGCCAGGCTCTGGTCGCCGGCCGCGTACAGGCTGCCGCTGTTGGCCACGCTGGCCGCCACCGTGTCGAGCCGGCCGCCGGCGTAGATGGTGCCGGCCGTATTGTTCAAGTCCGCCACGCGCAGCGCGGCGTCGCCGGCCACCGCTTGCAGGCTGCCGTGGCTGTTGTCCACGCTGCCCCCTTGCAGCGCCAGACTGGCCCCGGCGGCGATCAGGCCGGCCGTGTTGTTGAGGGCGCTGCCGGCCGTGACGCCGGCGTTGCCCACGGCGCCCACATGGCCGCCGCTGTTGTCGACGGTGGCCGCGCCCAGCGCCAGGTCGCCATTGCTGTCGATCCGGCCGCCGCGGTTATCGAGCGTGCCGCTGGCCATAACGCTGCCCTGCCCGCCGCCGAGCTGGGCGATCTGGCCGGCCCGGTTGTCCACGCTGGCGGCCGTGATCGCGATGCGCTGGGCGACGGTACTGGCGTCGCGGAGGTCGATGGCGCCGGCCGTGATGCGCAGCGCGCCGTCGCCGACGATCTGGCCGCGCCGGTCGTCCAGCGTGCCGGCCGTCAAGGCCAGCGTGCCGGTGCCGGCCTGTTCTATCCTGCCATCCTCGTTGATCAGCGTGCCCGCGCCCAGCGTCAGGTTGGCGCTGTTGACGGCGATGCGTCCGGCCGTGTTGTCCAGGATGCCGGCCGGCGCGCTCAGGGTCAGCGTGGTGTCGCCGGCGCCGCTCTGGACGATGGCGCCGAGGCCATTGTTGAGGTTGGCCACGTTCAGCGCCAGCTGTCCGGCGCTCAGGCTGCCTTGCGTATTGTCCAGCAGCTGGGTGGGCGCGGCCGCGGCCGTCACGCTCAGGGTGCCGGCCGTGCCGACCCGGGCTTGCACCGTGCGCACGTCGCCGCCGGTGGCCGTGATGGCGATATTGGCCGCGCCCGTCTGGCTGCCCCCCAGGTCGACCGAGGCGCCGCCCAGTTGCGCGTCGCCGGCCGCCACGTTGTTGCCGTTCGCTTGCAAGGCGTGGCTTGCCGTCACCGTCAGCTTGCCGTCCCCGGCCAGGCTGCCGTCCGTGCGCAGGCCCGCGCCCAGCCAGCTGCCGGCGCCGCTTTGCACGCTGTCGGCCGCCACCGTCAGGTTGCCCAGTGCGGCGGCCGAGCCGCTGTTGGTGAACGCGCCATCGACCCGCAAGCTCTGGTCGCGCCCAGCGTACAGCACGCTGTCGTTGCGCAGCTCGCCCGTGGTGTGGACTGTCAGGTCCGTGCCTGCGCTGACCATGCCCTGATGGTTGAGCAGGCTGGCCGCGTTCACCGTCACGGCGCCGTCGCCGGCCTGCAGCGTGCCGTCCGTATTGTCGAAGGCCTGCACGTCGGCGCGCAGGGCATGGGCGGCCGCCAGCACGCCGGCGTTGTTGTCGAGCGCGCCCAGGCTGGTGACGGCGGCCGAGGCGGCCGACGTGACGCGGCCATGGCGGTTGTCCAGCGTGCCGGCCCGCAGCTGCAGCGCGCCGTTGGCGGCGATGTCGCCGGTGGCGTTGTCGAGCTGGCCCGTCACGTCCAGCGCCATGCCGCCCGCGCCGCTTTGCAGCAGGTGGCCGCCATGGTTGCTCAGGCTGCTCGCCTGGACCGCCACGTCGGCGGCGGAAGTGGTGGCGCCGTCGTGCAGCAAGGCGGCGCTGGTGATGCGCAAGGCGCCGTTGCCCGTGATCAGGCCGCGCGCGTCGTTCAAGGCGCCGCCGGTGGCGATGGCCAGCGTGCCGCCGCCCGCATGCTCGATCCGGCCGTCCGTATTGAGCAGCGTACCGGCGCCCAGCGTCAGGTTGGCGCTGTTGACGGCGATGCGGCCTTGCGTGTTGTCGAGCACGCCGTCGGCGGCCGTCAGCACGATGGCCGTGTCGCCGCCGCCCGTCTGCACGATGGTGCCGGCACTGTTGTCCAGCCCGGCCACCTGCACTTGCAGCTGGCCGCCGCTCAGGGTGCCATGGCCGTTGGCCAGGTTCTGGCTGGCCGTGATGGCCAGCGTGCCGGCCGCCGTCACGGTCGCGTTGCTGGTGCTGACGTTGCCGCCCGCGGCGTTGAGGGCGATGGCGGCGGCGCTGGTCTGGCTGGCGCTCACGTCCACCGTCGCGCCGGCCAGCACGGCCTGGCCGGCGGCCAGGTTCTGGCCGTGCGCCACCAGGGCCTGGCTGGCGGTCACGCGCAGCGCGCCGGCCTGGGCCAGCGCGCCATCCGCCGCGACGCCCGCGCCCAGCAGGCCGGCCGCGCTGCTGTCGACGGTGTTGGCGCTCACCGTCGTGTTGCCCCGGGCCGCGATCACGCCGCTGTTGACGAGGGGGCCGGCCACGGCCAGGCTCTGATCGCCGGCCGCGTACAGGCTGCCGCTGTTGGCCACGCTGGCGGCCACCGTGTCGAGCCGGCCGCCGGCGAAAATGGTTCCGGCCGTATTGTTCAAGTCCGCCACGCGCACGGTGGCGTCGCCGGCCACCGCTTGCACGCTGCCGCCCGTGTTGTCCACGTTGCCGGCCTGCAGCGCCAGGCCGGTGCCGGCCAAGATGGCGCCGGCCGTGTTGTCGACCCCGGCCGCGACGATGGCGGCGCTGCCGGCGGCGGCGATGCGGCCCTGCTGGTTGCGCAGGGTGTCGGTGCGCAGGGCCAGCTCGCCGCTGCTGTCGATGCGGCCGCCGCCATTGTCGAGCGTGCCGGACACGGTGATGGCGCCCTGGCCGTTGCCCAGCTGGGCGATCTGGCCGGCGCGGTTGTCCAGCTGGTCGGCCGTGATGGTGACGCGCTGGGCGCTGGTGGCGCCCTCCCGGTGGTCGAACTCGCCGGCCGCGATCCGCACCTCGCCATTGCCCGTGATCTGGCCATGCTGGTCGGCCACGGTGGCGGCATGGATGGCGAAGGTGCCGGCGCCGGCGTGTTCGAGCCGGCCGGCCGTGTTGAGCAGGGCGCCCGCGTCCAGCGTCAGGTTGCCGCTGTTGACGGCGATGCGCCCGGCCGTGTTGTCCAGGGTGCCGCCGGGCGCGCTCAGGCGGATGGCCGTGTCGCCGCTGCCGCTCTGGACGATGGTGCCGTGGCTGTTGTTCAGGTTGGCCACGTTCAGCGCCAGCTGGCCCGCGCTCAGGCTGCCGGCCGTGTTGTCCAGCACTTGCCCCGGCAAGGCGGCCGTGACGCTCAGCACGCCGGCCGCGCTGACCTGGGCCCCCGCCGTGCGCACGTTGCCGGCGCCGGCCGTGACGGCCAGGTTGGCCGCGCCCGTCCGGCTGCCGCCCAGGTCGACCGCCTTGCCGCTCAGGACGGCGTCGCCGGCGGCCACGTTGGTGCCGTTCAGCTGCAGTTCGTTGGCCGACGTCACCGTCAGCTTGCCGCCGCCGGCCAGGCTGCCGTCGGCGCGCACGCCGGCGCCCAGCAGGCTGCCGGCGCTGCTTTGCACGGTGCCGGCCGTGATGGTGGTATTGCCCTGGGCGGCGGCCGTGCCGGTGTTGGTGAACGTGCCGTCGACCCGCAAGGTCTGGTCGCGCCCCGCGTACAGCAAGCCATCGTTGTTCACGTCGCCGGTGGCGTTGACCGTCAGGTCGCTGCCGGCGCTGACCGTGCCGCGGCTGTTGAACAGGTTGACGGCCTGCAGCGTGACGGCGCCGGCGGCGGCCTGGAGCGTGCCGCCGGTATTGTCCAGCCCCTTGGCGTCCACATACAGGCCGCTGGTGCCGGCCACGATGCCGTCGCTGTTGTTGAGCGCGCCACGACTGGTCACGCCGGCCCAGCTGGCCGACGTGATGCTGCCCTGGCCGTTATCGAGGCCGCCGGCCTGCACTTGCAGCATGCCGTTGGCGGCCACCTCGCCGTTGGCGTTGTCGAACTGCCCCGTCACGTTCAAGGTCATGGCGCCGTCGCCGCTTTGCAGCAGGTGGCCGCCGTGGTTGCTGACCCTGTCGGCCTGCAGCGACAGGTTGCGGGCCGTGGTGCTGGCGCCATCGTGGTTGAGCGCGCCGGTGCTGATGGCCAGCGCGCCGTTGCTGCTGATCTGGCCGCGCACATCGGTCAGGGTGGCGGCGCGCACCGTGAGCGCGCCCGTGCCCGCATGGTCTATCCTGCCGTCCGTGTTGATCAGGGTGCCCGCGCCCAGCGTCAGGTTGGCGCTGTTGACGGCGATCCGGCCCGCGCTGTTGTTGAGCGTGCCGTCCGGCGCGCTGAGCACGATGGCCGTGTCGCCACTGCCGCTCTGGACGATGCTGCCTTGCCTGTTGTCCAGTCCGGCCACCTGCACCACCAGCTGGGCCGCGCTCAGGCTGCCGTGCACATTGGCCAGGTTCTGGGCCGCCGTGATGGCCAGCGTACCGGCCGCCGTCACCGTGGCGCCGCCGGTGGTGACGTCGCCGCCGCCGGCGTCGAGGGTGATGTCGGCGCCGCTGGTCTGGCCGCCGCTGACGTCCACCGTCTTGCCGGTCAGTACGGCCGCGCCCGTGGCCAGGTTCTGGCCGTGGGCCGCCAGCGCCTGCACGGCCGTCACCTGCAACGCGCCCGTTGGCGCCAGGCTGCCGTCCGCTTTCACGCCCGCGCCCAGCAGGCTGGCCGCGCCGCTGGCTATGCTGTCGGCGCTGAGCGTGGTGTGGCCCCGGGCCGCGATGGTGCCGGTGTTGACCAGCGCCCCGCTGGCGGCCAGCAACTGGTCGCCGGCCGCGTACAGGCTGCCGCTGTTGGTGACGCTGGCGGCGCTGGTGTCGAGCTTGCCGCCGGCGTAGACGCTGCCGGCCGTGTTGTCCAGGTTCGCCACCCGCAGCGTGCCGTCGCCGGCCAGCGCTTGCAAGCTGCCGTGCTGGTTCTGCACGTCGGCCGCGTGTACCGTGAGGGCGCCGCCGGCCACGATGGCGCCGCCGGCATTGTCCACCCCGCCGGCGGCGACGGTGGCGATACCGGCGGCGGCGATCCGGCCCAGGCCGTTATGCAGGCCGTCCGTGACGATGCTGGCGTCGCCGTTGCTTTCGATCTTGCCGCCGCTGTTGTCCAGGCCGTGCGTGGCCACCACCGTGGCCAGCCCGCTGCCGGTCTGGCTGATGGCGCCGCCGCTGTTGTCGAGGCGCTCGGCCGTGATGGCGACGGCGCGCGCGGCCAGCGTGGCGCCGCGCGCATCGATGGTAGCGGCCGTCAGCTGCACGCTGCCGTTGCCGGCGATGTGGCCGCGCTGGCCGTCCACGCTGGCGGCCCGCAAGGCCAGCGTGCCGGCGCCCGCGTGCTCCAGCGTGCCATCCGTGTTCAGCACGCTGGCCGCCGTCAGCGTCAGGTTGCCGCCGTTGCTGCCGAAGTAGCCCTGGCTGTTGTCGAAGTTACCGGGCAGGGCCAGCGTCAGGTCGGCGCCGCCGGTCTGGGCCAGGTGGCCGCCCCGGTTGGACAAGTCGTGGGCGGCGATGGCCAGCTGGTCGGCCGTCACGTGGGCGCCGTCCGTGCGCACGGTGGCCGCCGCGCCCAGCGCCAGCGCGCCGGGCGTGGCGATGGTGGCGGCGCTGGCGTCGAGCGCGCCGTCCGTCGCCTGCAACGCCACGCGCGCGCCGGCCAGCCGCGCCCCCGACAGGTCGAGCCGGCCGGCCGTGGCCTCGAGCGCGCCGGCGGCGGCCAGGGCGCCGTGCACGACGACGGCCGCGCCGGCCGTCACCTGCAGCCTGCCCGTGGTGCCCAGCTTGCCGTCGCCGTTGGCCTGCAGCGTGGTGTCGCCCTGGGCGGCGAGGGTGCCGTTGCTGACGATGTTGGCGCCGCCCGTGACGGCCGTGTCGCCTTCGGCATAGACGGTGCCGCTGTTGTCGAGATCGCCGCCGGCGGCCAGGCGCAGCGCCGCCGCCGGCCCGGCCGCGCGCAGGCTGCCGCTGTTGCTGAGCCAGCCGTCCGTCTGCAGCACCAGCTGGCCGGCGCTGCTGGCCACGCTGCCGGCGTTGCGCACGCCCAGCCCGGCCTCGGTGCCGATCAGGGTGATCTTGCCCGCGTACATGCCGCCCAGCTGGGCCACGTCAAGCGCGAAGCGGGGCGCCGGTCCCGTCGCCGTGGCCGCCGTGGCCGTGGCCGTCCCGTCCGGCGCCAGCGCGATGCGGTTGGCGCCCACGGTCACCTGCAGCTGGCTGGCCCAGATGCCCGCGTTGAGCTGCACGGCGCGCGCCAGGATGGCCGTATAGTCGGCCTGCGTGGTGTCCAGGCCGCTGCCGCCCACCGTCACGCTGCCCTGCTGCACCAGGTAGCCCTGCAGCACGCCGTCGCTCAGCTGCGGCAAGCCGGTGGTGATGGTGACCCGGTTGGCGTTGATGAAGCCGCCGCCATCGACGTTCACGCCGGCCGGGTTGGCGATCACCACCTCGGCCCGGGGCCCGGCCACCTCGATGAAACCGCGCAGCTGGCTGGGGTCGGCCGCGTTGACTTCATTGACGATCACGCGGGCCGGATCGCGCTGCATCCACGGGTTGCCCTGGACCCAGCCGCCCAGCTGGCTTTGCACGTCCCGGTAGCTGTTGTTGAGGATGGCGCCCTTGGCCGTCACGTCGAACTGCACATAGCTGTTGCGCGACACCCCGGCCGCGCTGGGGGTCTGGATGTTGACCTGGGTCGCGCCGTTGGCCGTCTGCAGCACGGTGGGGCGCTGCTTGCCGGGCGCACTGGGGTCGGCCACGATCTGCGCGTGGACGGGGGCGGCCAGCAGGGCCGCCATGCCCAGCGCGCCCGCCAAGGCCAGGCACAGCGGGCGCAGCGCCGCCGCCAGGCCGGACCGCCCGCCTCCCGCGCCACCGCCCGCCACCGCGCCGCTGCCGGGCGCCTGGCCTGGCGCGCTGGCGTGCTCTCCCACGACCATCAACTGGCCACGACGTTCATTGAAGATGATGCGGTACAGGTGCTTGTTCATAGTGTTCTCAGTGCAAAAGGTGGCGGCGGTGCGGCGCTGTCTTGCCGGGCCTGCAGGGGCGCCGGCGGGGTCGGCCCGCCTAGTAGTTCAGATTGAGGGAAAAGCCGGCCGTACAGCGGGCCGTGCGGAACGGGGCCGGCTTGCGCACGGGGCTGCCGGCGTAGCCGTCGTACTGCAGCGCCCGCCACTGGCCGCGCAGCCCGAGCACGGCGCCCGTCAGGCGCCGGCCCACCAGGGCGGCGCTGGACGGTCCGGCCACTTCGCCGTGGTCCAGCCCCGCGTACAGTTGCTGGCCGGACTGGCCCAGCGGTACGTCCAGCTCGTTGCGCACCAGCCAGCCCCGTTCGGCCACCAGGCTGTTGTCGCCGTCGAAGCCGCGCACCGTGTAGCGCCCGCCGATGGCGTAGCGGTCCTGCACGATCAGGGTGGTGCGGTTGTGCTGGCTGCGCCACGCGCCCTGGTAGCGCAGCGCCAGCCCGGCCACGGTGACGGGGACGCTGACGGTGGCGTCCGTCGTGAGTACGCCGAAGCGCGACGTGCCTTCGCCGCGCGCCTCCTCCACGGCCCGCTGGGCATGCCAGGCGCCGGTGCCGCGCCGGTAGTTCAGGTGCAGTTCCAGCGTGGCCGCGCCCACGGTGGCATGCTGTTCGGCCCCCAGTTCCCAGCCGGCCATGCGGCGGCGCTGCACCTCCACTTCCGTGTCGTCGATGAAATTGCGCGAGGAGCGGGTCCAGCCCCGCAGCGACAGCGTGCTCTTGCTGGCGGCGTCGCGGTACACCACGCGCGAGAGCTTGAGGTCGCCGTTGCCGCTCTGGCCGCTGTACACATAGCGCTGATACTGGCCCGCCACCGCCTGCCGGTAGCGGCTGTCGCCGGCCGTGAAGCCCAGCAGCCAATAGCCGTACGGCAGCGAGTAATGGACGGTGGCGCCCTGCCCGCTGGACTGGGCGCGGCTCAGGGCGTGGTTGACGCTGATGAAGAACAGGTCGTTCAGGGCCAGCGGATGGTCGTAGGACAGCGTCATGCCGGCCTGGTATTTGCCGGTGGCGGCGCTGCCGGCGTCGTCCAGCGACAGGCTGGCCCGCAGCGGCCAGCCTTGCTGCCACAGGATGGCCAGGTCGCTCTCGCCCGGTGCCGCGCCGGCGCCCTCGGCCGGCAGGATCTGGATGTCGGCGTCGGCCGTCGGCACGCGCTTGAAGTTTTCCAGCCCCTGTTCGACGGCGCGCAAGTCCAGCAGTTCGCCCGTGGCGGCCGGGATCGCATTCCACCAGGTGGCGCGCGCGCCGCTGCCGGGCAGGCCGCGGATGGCGCGCAGCCGCCCCGGGATCAGCGTCAGCCTGAGCGTGCCGCCGCTCAGGTCCTGGGGCGCCACCAGCACCCGGGTGGTGACGTAGCCGCGCCGCAGGATGGCGTTCTGCACCCGCTGCAGCAGCTGGTCGATGGCGCGCGCCCCCAGGCACTGGCCGAGCGGGCCGTCCGGCTGCCCCGTCCCCGTCTGGCCGGCCGCCGCCAGCGCCCACTGGAAGCGCGGCGCCGCCTGCCCCTCGAGCACGATGCGCGCGATGGTGAAGCACGGTGTTTCATCGCGCGGCAACAGGCCGTCGCCGCTGGCGGCGGCCGGCGGCAGGCGCACGTCGGGGCGCCGTTCCAGCTGTTCGCGCAGCACGCGGGCCCGTTCCTGTTCGCGCACCGCCTCCTGGTTGGCCGCCGCCTCCTGCGATTGCGCCTGGCCCCAGGCGTGCGCGGCCGGCCAGGCGGCGCCAGCGCCAGCGCCAGCCGGCAGGCGGAAACGGCCGGCCCGGCCGCGGCGGCCGGGGCGGGTGCGACGATGGACGCGGGCCGGCAACGGGCAGGCGCGCACGCCGCCAGGCCGTCCCGCGGCACGGGAAGCTGATACATGGGGGTCCTCTAGATTTTGAGCAATTCAGGTACGGCCGGCGCCGGTCGCACCTTGCCCGGGGCATCGCGCGCGCAATGCGGTCCGGGCCAGGACGGGGGCAACAATTCGTACTGCTGGTGGTAGGGCAGATGCAGGCATCGTCACCGGGCGCCGGCCGGCCTGGTTGGCCGGCGCGACGCCAGGGACCGATCAGGGTCACCGGTCAGTGCAAAATCGGTAATTAGCGGAAACATTATAGCTAAATGCAATAAACATTTCCACACGGATACATAAATTTTGTAAAAAAATAAGATAGTTTGTTTGTCAACAATGTGACGTTTGGAGAGTTTTGCCGGGCTCCAGATGTGCTAGCCCGGCATGGCGGGCGGGCCGGGCCGCCCGCGCCGGCGTGGTGGGCGCCAGCCTCAGGCCGGCAGGTGCAGGCGGTAGCCGACGGCCGTTTCCGTCAGCAGGTAGCGCGGCTGGGTGGGGTCGTCCTCCAGCTTGTGGCGCAAATGGCCCATGTAGATACGCAGGTAGTGGCCGTTCTCGCCCTGCGACGGGCCCCACACGGCGCGCAGCAGCTGGGGGTTGGTCATCACGCGCCCGGCGTTGCCCACCAGCACCGCCAGCAGCCGGTATTCGGTGGGCGTCAGGTGCACGTTCTGGCCGGCGCGCGTGACGCGCCGGTTCGGCAAATCCACTTCCACCGCGCCGAAGCGCACCAGGCCGGCGTTGCCGGCGGCCGGCTGGCGCTGGCGCCGCAGCGTGGCGCGCACCCGCGCCAGCAGCTCGCCCACGCCGAACGGCTTGGTCAGATAGTCGTCGGCGCCGGCGTCGAGCGCGCGGATCTTGTCGGCCTCGTTGACCCGGGCCGACAGCACGATCACCGGCACCGCCGACCACTTGCGCAGGTCGGCGATGAAGTCCACGCCGTCGCCGTCGGGCAGGCCCAGGTCCAGCACCACCAGGTCGGGCTTGCGGGTGCCGGCGTCGATCAGGCCGCGCTGCAGCGTGGCCGCCTCGTGCACCTGCCAGCCCTCCTCTTCCAGCGCGCTGCGCACGAAGCGGCGGATCTGCGGTTCGTCCTCGACCAGCAGCGCGGTCGGCATGGGTTCATTCATCGTTGCGTCCATCAAGTCCGTGGTCAGGTCGGGGGGCGTGTCCGGGCGCCGGTCCGGGTTCGGGGCGGGAGTCCGGCGCCGGCGCCGGCGCCGGCTCCTGCTCCGGTTCAGGTTCGGGCTCGGGCGCCGGCAGCGGCGGCGGGCTACCCACCGGCAGCGAAAACACGAAGGCGGCGCCGCCGGCCGGCGACGGCGCGGCGTGGATCTTGCCGCCGTGGGCCTCGACGATGGCGCGGCAGATGGCCAGCCCCAGTCCCACGCCCGGCTTGGCCGACTCGCGCTCGCCACGGGTGAATTTTTCGAAGATGGCTTCCTCGCGCCCGTGCGGCAGGCCGGGGCCGTCATCATGGACCGTCACGTCGACCCACGCGCCGCGCAGCTGGGCAACGATGGTCACGTGCGAGCCGGGCGGCGTGTACTTGGCCGCGTTCTCCAGCAGGTTGCACAGCACCCGTTCGATCAGCACGGCGTCAAAGCGCAGCAACGGCAAGTCCGGCGCCAGGCCGGTGGCCACCACGTGCCCCTTGAGCTGGGGGCCGCACACGCGCAGCGCGCTGCCCACCACTTCCTCCAGCGGCTGCCACTGCAGGTTGAAGGTCACTTCGCCGCTCTGGATGCGGGCCATGTCGAGCAGGTTGGACACCAGGGCGCTCATGCGCTGGGCCTCGTCGTGCAGCGCGCCGGCCAGCGCCAGCTGGGGCGGCGCCAGCGGCGGGCGCGAACCGGCCAGCGTTTCGGACATGCCCACCAGCGACGTGAGCGGCGTGCGCAGGTCGTGCGACAGGGCCGCCAGCAGCGAGTTGCGCAGCCGCTCCGACTCCATGTTGACCAGCGCGTCCTGCGCCACCTCGATGTAGTGCACCCGCTCGAGCGCGATGGCGGCCAGGGCGGCGAAGGTGTCGAGGTGCTGGCGCTGTTCCGGGATCATGATCCAGCGCCGGTGCTGGGGCTGGATCGCCAGCACGCCGCGGGTGCGCATGGGCGCCACCAGCGGCAGGTAGAAGATGCGGCTGGCCGGCAGCGTATCCGTGCCCAGGCCCGCGCACTCGGCGTGGTCGTAGGCCCACTGGGCGATGCCGCTGTCGAACACGGCCAGGTGGGCCATGGCGGCCGCGTCCGACGGGTCCTGCGGCGGCAGCTTGAGGCGGCCGCCGTCGTCCGGCACCAGCAACGTGGCGCGGGCACGGAAGGCGCTCTGGATGAAGCGCTGGGTGATCTCGAAGATCTGCTCCGTCTGCAGCGCGCCCGACAGCTCGCGCGCGTACTCGTACAGGGCGCGCGAACGGGCCTCGCGGCGTGACGCGACGCGGGCCTGGAAGCGCAGGCCGGCCGTCAGGTGGCCCGTGATCAGGCCCACGGCCAGCATGACGGCGAAGGTGACCAGGTACTGCAGGTCGGAGATGGCGAAGGTGAAACGGGGCGGTACGAAGAAGAAGTCGAAGCAGGCCACGCTCACGCAGGTGGCCAGCACCGACGGGCCGCGCCCGAAACGCACCGCCACCAGCAGCACGGCCAGCAGGAACAGCATGGCGATGTTGGCCAGGTCCAGGTAGGCCAGCATGGGCGCGGCCACCAGCGCCGTGGCCAGGCTGGCGCCGCCGGCCCACAGGTAGCCGGCCAGGCGCTTGCCGTCGTCCTCCTCGCCGTCGCCGTCCGCCTCGGGCCGCGCGCGCGGCGACGCGGCCTGCTCGTCCTGGCGCGGGGCGCCGATCTCGATCAGGTCGATGTCGGGCGCGCAGCGGGCCACCTCGCGCAGCTGGGAGCGGCGCCACGGCCGGTGGTGGGCGCCGCGCGCCATGACGATCTTGGACAGGTTGTGGCTGCGCGCGTAATCGACCACCGCCGCCGCCACGTCGTCGCCCGACAGCACGGCCGTGGTGGCGCCCAGGTTGTCGGCCAGCTTGAGGGTGTTCAGTATCCGTTCGCGCTCGGGCGCCGGCAAGCGCTGCAGGGCCGGCGTTTCCACATAGACCGCATGCCAGGGCGTGCCCAGCTGGCTGGCCAGGCGCGCCGTGCTGCGCACCGTGTGCTCGGCACCGGGACGGGGGCCCACGCAGGCCAGCAGCGCGGCGCCCGTCTTCCAGATGTCGCCGATCGACTGTTCCACTCGATAGGCCCGCACGTCGTCCTCGATGCGGTCGGCCGTGCGGCGCAGGGCCAGCTCGCGCAGCGCGATCAAGTTGCCCTTGCGGAAAAAGTTCTGCGACGCGCGCTCGGCCTGTTGCTGCTGGTAGACCTTGCCGGCCTTGAGGCGGGCCA
Organism: Rugamonas sp. FW305-51; assembly: GCF_058786935.1. Lineage (NCBI taxonomy): Bacteria > Pseudomonadati > Pseudomonadota > Betaproteobacteria > Burkholderiales > Oxalobacteraceae > Rugamonas > Rugamonas sp. FW305-51. Next base: position 13,663 of record NZ_JBYSZG010000064.1, on the reverse strand, counting down.
GCAGTTCGTCGGCCGGCAGGTCGACCAGCACCACCTCGTCGGCCGCGTCGAACACGGTGTCGGGCAGGGTCTCGGCCACGCGGATGCCGGTGATGCCGCCCACCACGTCGTTCAGGCTCTCCAGGTGCTGCACGTTGACGGTGGTGAGCACGTCGATGCCCGCGTCCAGCAACTCGTCCACGTCCTGCCAGCGCTTGGGGTGGCGCGAGCCGGGCGCGTTGGAATGGGCCAGCTCGTCGATCAGGATGCGGGGCGGACGGCGGGCCAGCGCCGCGTCGATGTCGAATTCGGCCAGCTGCTTGCCGCGGTAATCGATCTGCTTCAGGGGCAGCACGTCCAGCCCGTCGAGCAGGGCGGCCGTCTCGCCGCGGCCGTGGGTTTCGATCACCCCCACCAGCACGGGCTGGCCGTCGGCCTGCAGCTTGCGGGCGGCCGCCAGCATGGCGTAGGTCTTGCCCACGCCAGCCGAGGCGCCGAAATAAATGCGCAGCTTGCCCCGCGCCGCCTTGCGCTCCTGGGCCTGCACTTGCGCCAGCAAGGCGTCCGGATCGGGTCGATCGCTATCGGTGGGGAACATGGATGCTTGTCAAATTGGCCAACAGGCGCCAGTTTAGCGCGTCTGCGCCGTTTCTGCGTCGAGCGCCAGGTTCAGTGCCAGCACATTGACGCGCGCCTCGCCGAAAAAGCCCAGGGTTTGCTGCTGGCGGTGGGCCTCGATCAGGGCCCGCACCCGCGCCGGGGCCAGCCGGCGGGCGGCGGCCACGCGCTGCAGCTGGTAGTTGGCCGCGGCCACACTGATGTCGGGATCGAGGCCGCTGGCGGAGGCCGTCACCAGGTCGACGGGGATGGGCAGCTTGTTGCCGGGATCGGCAGCCTGCAGGGCGGCCATGCGGCCCTTGACGGCGTCCGTCTGGGCCGGGTTGTCCGGTCCCAGGTTGGCGCCGCCGGAGCCGGCGCCGTTGTCGGGCATGGGGCCGGTGGCCGACGGCCGGCTCCAGAAATATTTGGGTGACGAGAAGGCTTGCCCGATCAGGGCCGATCCGACGGGCTTGCCGCCCGCTTCGACGATGCTGCCGGCGGCCTGGGCCGGGAAGGCGGCGGCGCCAATGCCGGTCACGGCCAGCGGATAGAGCACGCCGCAGATGGCGGTCAGGGCGCCGAACATGACCACGGCGGGACGAATGATGGAAGACATGGTAACTCCTGGATGAAGATAGTCGCGCCGCCCGCCCCGCGCCGGGGGCCGGCGGCGCCAACGGGACGGTTATACGAGATGCAAGGCGGCCAGTATCATGTCGATCAGCTTGATGCCGGCGAACGGCAGCACGATGCCGCCCACGCCGTAGATCCAGATGTTCCGGCGCAGCAGGGCGGCGGCGCCGATGGCCCGGTACTGCACGCCCTTGAGCGCCAGCGGGATCAGGAACACGATGATGAGCGCGTTGAAGATCACGGCCGACATGATGGCCGAGTTCGGGCTGGCCAGGTGCATCACGTCCAGCGCCTTCAGGGCCGGATAGGTGCCCACGAAGGCGGCCGGGATGATGGCGAAGTACTTGGCGATGTCGTTGGCGATCGAGAAGGTGGTCAGCGAGCCGCGCGTCATCAGCATCTGCTTGCCGATTTCGACGATTTCCAGCAGCTTGGTGGGGTTGGAATCGAGGTCCACCATGTTGCCAGCCTCCTTGGCCGCCTGGGTGCCCGAGTTCATGGCCACGGCCACGTCGGCCTGCGCCAGCGCGGGGGCGTCGTTGGTGCCGTCGCCCGTCATGGCCACCAGCCGGCCTTCGGCCTGGTAGCTGCGGATCAGCTTGAGCTTGTCCTCCGGCGTGGCCTCGGCCAGGAAGTCGTCCACCCCAGCCTCGGCGGCGATGGCGGCCGCCGTCAGCTTGTTGTCGCCCGTGATCATCACGGTCTTGATGCCCATGCGGCGCAGTTCCGCGAAGCGCTCCTTGATGCCGCCCTTGACGATGTCCTTCAGTTCCACCACGCCCATCACGTGGCCGCCATCGACCACCACCAGCGGCGTGCTGCCGCGGCGCGACACGTCGTCCACGGCCCGCGTCACTTCTGCCGGATAGGGCAGTCCCAGCGCCTCCACGTATTTTTTTGCCGTGTCGGCGGCGCCCTTGCGCACGGCCCGTTCGCCGATGTCCACCCCGCTCATGCGGGTGTTGGCCGAGAACGGCACGAAGATGGCGTGCAACGACGCCATCTCCCGCTCGCGGATGTTGAAGCGCTGCTTGGCCAGTACCACGATGCTGCGCCCTTCCGGCGTTTCATCGGCCAGCGAGGCCAGTTGCGCCACGTCGGCCAGCTGCTGCTCCGTCACGCCCGGGGCGGGGAAGAAGGCCGAGGCCTGGCGGTTGCCCAGCGTGATGGTGCCCGTTTTATCGAGCAGCAGCACGTCCACGTCGCCGGCCGCTTCCACCGCCCGGCCGGAGGTGGCGATCACGTTGGCCTGCATCATGCGGCTCATGCCGGCCACGCCGATGGCCGACAGCAGGCCGCCGATGGTGGTGGGAATCAGGCACACCAGCAGTGCGATCAGCACCGTGATCGAAATGGGCTCGCTGGCGATGCCCGCCGCCCTGGCCGCCGTCACCGAGAACAGCGAGAACGGCAGCAGCGTCACCGTCACCACCAGGAACACGATGGTCAGGGCCACCAGCAGGATGGTGAGCGCGATCTCGTTCGGCGTCTTCTGGCGCTTGGCGCCTTCCACCATGGCGATCATGCGGTCGAGGAAGGTCTCGCCGGGATTGGAGGTCACCTTCACCACCAGCCAGTCCGACAATACGCGGGTGCCGCCCGTGACGGACGAGAAGTCGCCGCCGGACTCGCGGATCACGGGCGCCGATTCGCCCGTGATGGCGCTTTCGTCAACCGAGGCCACGCCTTCGATCACTTCGCCGTCGATGGGGATCACGTCGCCCGCCTCGACCAGGATGGTGTGGCCCTTGCGCAGCTCGGTGGCCGCCAGCGGCGCCCATGTTGCGCCATGCCGCGGGCTGGCAAGCCTCTTGGCCGTGACGGTCTGCTTCAGGCTGCGCAGCGAGGCCGCCTGCGCCTTGCTGCGCCCTTCGGCCATGGCCTCGGCGAAGTTCGCGAACAGCACCGTGAACCACAGCCAGACGGCAATGGCCAGGATGAAGCCGGGGCGCGCCTCGCCCTGCCCCAGCAGCGACTGCCCATACAGCAGCGTGGTGATGATGCTGCCCACGTAGACCACGAACATCACGGGACTGCGCAGCTGGGTGCGCGGGTGCAGCTTGCGGAACGAGTCGACGATGGCGGGCACCATCAGGCCGGCATCGAACATATTGAGCTTGCCGGCGGAGGGCTGCGCCAGCATCGCCGTCTCTGGTTGGGACATTTGAGCTTGTGACATCTGCTACTCCTGGGATTAGTGGGCGAACAGCTGCAGGTGTTCGACGATGGGGCCGAGCGCCAGCGCCGGCACGTAATTGAGCACGCCGACCAGCGCCACCACGCCCACCAGCAGGCCGACAAAGATGGGGCCATGGGTCGGCATGGTGCCGGCGTTGACTTCCAGGCGCTTCTTGCCGGCCAGCGAACCTGCCACTGCCAGGATGGGCACGATGACGGCGAAGCGGCCGAACCACATGGCCACGGCCAGCATGGTGTTGTAGAACGGCGTGTTGGCGGACAGCCCGGCAAAGGCGCTGCCGTTGTTGTTGGCGGCCGAGCTGAAGGCGTACAGGATCTCGGAGAAGCCGTGCGCGCCGGGGTTGGCGATGCCGGCCTTGCCGGCCTCCGTCAGCACGGCGATGGCGGTGCCGGCCAGCACCAGCGTGGGCGTGACGAGGATGGCGATCGACGTCATCTTCATCTCGTAGGACTGGATCTTCTTGCCCAGGTATTCAGGCGTGCGCCCTATCATCAGGCCGGCGATGAAGACGGCCATGATGGCGAAGATCAGCATGCCGTACAGGCCGGAGCCGACGCCGCCAAAAATCACTTCGCCGAACTGGATCAGCAGCATGGGCACCATGCCGCCCAGGGGCATGAAGGAATCGTGCATGGCGTTGACGGCGCCGCAGGAGGCGGCCGTGGTCACGGCGGCGAACAACGTCGAGGCGCTGATGCCGAAGCGCGTCTCCTTGCCTTCCATATTGCCGCCCGCCTGCAGGGCGCTCATCTGCTGGTCCACGCCCAGCGCCTGCAGCGCGGGGTGGGCCTGCTGCTCGGCGCCCATCACGGCCACGGTGCAGACGACGAACAGCAGCGTCATCGCGGCCAGCACAGCCCAGCCCTGCCGCAGGTCGCCCACCATGCGGCCGAAGGCGAAGCACAGCCCGGCCGGGATGAGGAAGATGGCGATCATCTGGAAGAAGTTCGACAGCGGCGTCGGGTTTTCGTACGGGTGCGCGGAATTGGCGTTGAAGAAACCGCCGCCATTAGTGCCCAGCATCTTGATCGCTTCCTGCGAGGCGACGGGGCCCATGGCGAGGGTCTGGGTGGTGGCAGTCAGCGTTTCCATGACCGGCTCGCCCCTGGCGTCCTTCAGCGGCTGGCCGTCGGCGCCCGTTTTTGGCTGGGTGTAGGTGACCGGGTCGAGCAGGGTCACTTCCTTGTAGGCGGAGAAGTTCTGGATCGCGCCCTGCCCCACCAGGAACACGGCAAACACCAGCGACAGCGGCAGCAGCACGTACAAAGTGGAACGGGTGATATCGACCCAGAAATTGCCGATCGATTTGGCCGAGCGCGATGAAAAGCCGCGGATCAGCGCATAGGCCACGGCGATGCCGGTGGCGGCCGAGAAGAAGTTCTGGCCCGCCAGCACCAGCATCTGGGTCAGGTAGCTCATGGTCTGCTCGCCGCTGTAGCCCTGCCAGTTGGTGTTGGAGACAAAACTCACGGCCGTGTTGAAAGCGGAGTCCGGGCTGACGTTGGCCATGGCCTGGGGATTGAGCGGCAGCCATTGCTGCACGCGCTGCAAGCCGTACACGGCCAGCGCGCCCAGGGAATTGAACGCCAGCAGGGCCACGGCGTAGGCTTTCCAGCCCTGGCCTTCGACCTTGCCATCCTGGCCGGCGATGCCGGCCGCGCGGTACAGCAACCGCTCCACCTTGCCCAGCCAGCCCAGGCCGGGAACGGCGGCGCCGTCGCCCACGCGGGCCAGCACGATGCCCAGCGGGTAGGCCAGCGCCAGCAGCACGATCAGGAACAGCGCCAGCAGCATCAACGATTGCATGGTCATCACAGTTCCTCCGCTTTGAGCAGAGCCAGCACCAGATAGACCAGCAAGCCAGCCGAGGCCAGCGCCCCGATCACATAAAAGGTGTTCATTGGCGGCCTCCCAGCTGGTCGCAACCGGCGGCAAAGGCCACGGTCACGGCCAGAAAGGCCACGATTGCTCCGATAAAAACGAAATCCATTTTTGCCCCTCACAGGTCTTGTTTTGACACTGTGAAGGTTAGCGGGAACGGCCTAAAAGTTTTGTAAAGACTCGGGGAGGGGGTGTAAACAAAGTGTAAAAACAAGGTGTAAAAATTGGCCGGGATGAATGCGAGTGAAGCGCCAGGCAAGAATAATCAGGACAAGGCCGCGATGCCTCCCACGGCTGGCAAGGGATGTGGACCCGGCGCGCGGTTCCGCGACCTTGTGGCCAAGGTTCTATTTTCGCTTCTATTTTCTTCTGCTTTTTTCTGCTTTCTCCTGCTTTGAACCTTTTTCGCATTTGCCGATCTAAATAGAAAAATGCAGAACAAATCAGAAGGAGAAATAGAATGGAATCCACAGTGAGTCTGCCGCTCGACGGCCATACCTTGGCTCACCAGATTTTCTGCTCTAGTCGTTTTTCTCGACAAAACTCTTAAGACGGGCCAGCGCCTGATCCCATTCGCGGCCGATGGCTTCGAGCGTGCGCCTGGCGTCCTCTATCCGGGCCGGTTCCAGCTGCCACAGCCGTTCGCGGCCCAGCCTGACGTCGCTGACGACGCCCGCCTCGGCCAGCACATTGAGATGCTTGGTGACGCCCTGCCGGCTGATGTCCGTGCCCTGGGTCAGCTGCGCGATCGAAAACGCACCGCCGGCACACAGCACGGCCACCAGTTTCAAGCGGGTCGGGTCGCCCAGCGCGGCGAAGACATGGGCCAGCGATTCGCTCGACGCAGCATGCGCCGCATCGGGGCCGCCGGCCCTGCCATGGCCAGGTGCACTACTCGCTGGCATAACGCGCCACGTTCTTGAGCTGGAACTCCCAGCCTTTGCCGTGCATCTCGAACGCCTGGCGCCGGCGGTGCTGCGGTATGTTGTCGAAGCCCGATTCCACCACCGTCAACAGGATGCCGTTGCCCGGCGCGTCCTGGAGGGTGAAGGTCACCAGCGTCGGCTGCTCTTGCGTATAGTCGACGGCCGGGTCCACTGCATAGGGATGCCAATGGAAGGACAACATGTCCTGCGGCTGGATACGGTCGATGACCACGTCCAGGTACATATGCTCCATGCCGGGCATGGTCATCAGGCCACGGGCGCGCTGGCCGGGCTTGAAGCTCTGCCCCGCCAGGTCGGCGCCGAACCAGACGCCGAATTGCTCGGCGCTGGACAGCGCGTGCCACACCCGCTCGCGGGGGGCGTTGATCAGGATGCTGCGTTCGATACGGTCGGTTTCCGATGCGGTCATCATGCTGCGGTTCTCCTCTCCATCGATTGCGGTTGACTTACGCAACCACATGGTTGCCAGATCAGGATAGGACACGCACGGAATAAATGCAACCAATTAGTTGCGTAAAATTGAGGGTGCCGCGGACGCTGCCAGCTGCCAGCTGCCGCTGCGTTCGCGGCGGATCGATCAGAATGTCTTGCTGACGCTCACGACCAAAGCCGTCTTGCCCAGGAACTTGCCGTTGGCCGGCGAAGCATAAGCCGCTTCATTGGCGTTGGTGCCGATCACGGCCAGCGCACCGCTGACCATGCCGAAGTCCCTGGTCACGCCGATTTTCCAATCCGTGTAGCTGGCTACGTCCGTCCCTTTCACTGTCTGGTGGCCCGCGTGCAGGTTGACGGTCAAGCCTTGCCCCGCCTCGATGTTGGCGCCCACATCCAGATAGCCGCTGTTCCTGCTGTCGGCGTAGCCGAACAGATTGGTCAGTGCGTGCGAATACTTCACACAGATCGGGCCGTACGCGAGCTGGCCGTAGGTCTCGGTGGTATTGGCGTTGGCAAGGCCGGCCACGTGGGCCAGACCGTTCGAAGGATAGAGGTAGCTCAGCACACCCACGTCATAGGAGACGGCTTCGGTCACCTGTCCCCGCTTGCCCGCATACAGGTCCCATTCGATGTCGCCGCCGCCGCCCGCATCCTTGGTCCACTTGATGGTCGACAGCCAGGTGCCGGCGTAGAAGCCGCTGGGGTTGTGGGTGTAGTCGAAACCGCCCTGCAGCGCGGGCCGCAGCCGGGTCTGCGAAATGCCGCGGTAGCGGTAATCCGATACGGCGGCGGCATTGAAGCTCGTTTCATGGTCCGGTTTGGCGGCCGGCGCGGCGTCCTCCGCGCGGGCGGCGCCGCCGGCAAGGGCGGCCAGGATGGCGGTGGCAAGCATCAGTTTCTTCATGTCGCTTTTCTCTCGATGTTGGATGTGAGACGCGGGCCTACGCAGCAGCGGCCGGCGGCCCTATCGTCGCGTCGCGCGGCTGCGCGGCGATAGCAAGCAGCTTAATGAGAGAGGTGTAAAAACGGGCTAAAAAGCGGAACCCGCCCCGTAAACGCCGCATAAAAAATCGGCACGGGGCGCCCGCGAGACAGGCGGTTCAGGCGGGTCAGGCGATACCCATCAACTTCTTGATGGTGTTGCGCAGTTGCGGATCGGTCACCGGCATGTCGAGCAAGCCCTCGGCGCCGGCCTCGCGCCCCTTGCGCGCGTCATACACGAAGGGCGGCGCCACCAGCAGCACCACGGCCGGCTGCAGCGGGCCGCCGCAGGCGCGCAGCTCGGCGCACAGCAGATAGGGATCGAGATGGATGGCGGTATTGATCAGCGCCACGGACACGGCCCGCGCGCCGCAGGTGAGCAGCGCCGCCGTCTCGCTGCCGGCCCACTCGACGGGAATGCCCAGCGGCTGCAGCAGCTTGCCCATATGGGTGCTGAAGGTGGCGTTATGGTCCACCACCAGCACCGTGCCGCGCGCGGGGCGCCGCCGCATGGCCGCGTAATCGGCCGGATCGGTCAGGTCCAGGTCCAGCCGTTCGCGCCGGCGCCGCTCGGGCACGGGTGGCAGCCCGGCCGACGTCAGCCGGGCCAGGGCGTCGGCCCGGCGCGCCACCAGCTGCGCCAGTTCCGCGTACACGGCATCCCAGTCGAACGGCCGTTCCAGGCTGGGATAGGGCAGCGCCAGCGCCGGCGTGCCCAAAATCAGGGCCGGGCGCAGCGCGCCGGCCGCCAGCGCCGACAGCGCGGCCAGCGCCTTGAGGTCGTCGCCGTTGGCGATCAGCAGGTCGGGCTCTTGCAAACTGTCGTCGGACAGGCAAAAATACGCCGGCCCCGGTCCCGGCGCGCATGCCAGCTGGGCGGCCAGGGTCTGCGCGTCGTCCGGCGCGAAGCCGATCAGCCGCACGGCGAAGGGAAATTGGTCGCTCTGCATGGAATTTGGGACTGGCATAGGGGCGTAACCGTGTCTAAACCTGCTTTTTTTCCTATTTAACCACAGTTTCCGCCCCATCCCGGCCGCGCGAATGCCACCACGGCGGCCCGTTGAGGATAGAATACGCAGGCGTCCGCATAAACCTGTACATAAACCCAGTATCGAATTGACTGCCTGACCACGTATGGCCACTAAAAAACCCGTATCCGACTACAGCGAATCATCCATCCGCGTCCTCAAGGGACTGGAGCCCGTCAAGCAGCGCCCGGGCATGTACACCCGTACCGAGAATCCGCTGCACATCATCCAGGAGGTGATCGACAACGCCTCCGATGAAGCGCTCGGCGGCCATTGCAAGAACATCGTCGTGACGCAGAACGCCGACGGCAGCATCACCGTGGAGGACGACGGCCGCGGCATCCCCGTCGGCCTGCACCCGGAAGAAGGCGTGCCGACGGTGGAAATCGTGTTCACCCGCCTGCACGCGGGCGGCAAGTTCGACAAGGGCTCGGGCGGCGCCTATGCCTTCTCGGGCGGCCTGCACGGCGTGGGCGTCTCGGTCACCAATGCGCTGTCCAAGCGGCTCGAAATCACCGTCTGGCGCAAGGAAGCGGACGGTAACGGCCTGCACAAGCTGGCCTTCGAGCACGGCGACGTGGTCGAACCGCTGTCGTCGGCCCCCGCCCCGCGCGACGGCAAGAAGTCCGGCACCCGCGTCACCGCCTGGCCCGACGCCAAGTATTTCGATTCGCCCCTGATCTCGCAGGTCGAGCTGCAACGGCTGCTGCGCTCCAAGGCCGTGCTGCTGCCCGGCGTGTCGGTCACGCTGACCAACGCCAAGACCGGCGACACCCAGACCTGGCAATACAACGAGGGCCTGCGCGGTTACCTGACCGAAGCGCTGGCCCAGTGCTCCAACGGCGAGACCGTGATTCCCCTGTTCGAGGGCGCGCAGTTCGCCGGCCCGGACGCGGAAGGCTTCGCCGAGGGCGAAGGCGCGGCCTGGGTGGTGGCCTGGACCGAGGAAGGCGCCGTGGTGCGCGAATCGTACGTCAACCTGATCCCCACCCCGAACGGCGGCACCCACGAATCGGGCTTGCGCGAAGGCCTGTTCGGCGCCGTCAAGAACTTCGTCGAGATGCACTCGCTGCTGCCCAAGGGCGTCAAGCTGCTGCCCGAGGACGTGTTCGCACGCGTCTCCTTCGTGCTCTCGGCCAAGGTGCTGGACCCGCAGTTCCAGGGCCAGATCAAGGAGCGCCTCAACTCGCGTGACGCCGTGCGCCTGGTGTCGACCTTCGCCAAGCCGCCGCTGGAGCTGTGGCTCAACCAGCACGTCGAATACGGCAAGAAGCTGGCCGAGCTGGTGATCAAGCAGGCCCAGTCGCGCCTGCGCTCGCTGCAGAAGGTGGAAAAGAAAAAATCGTCCGGCGTGGCCGTCCTGCCGGGCAAGCTGACTGACTGCGAATCGTCGGACGTGCAGCGCAATGAACTGTTCCTGGTCGAGGGCGACTCGGCGGGCGGTTCGGCCAAGATGGGCCGCGACAAGGAATTCCAGGCCATCCTGCCGCTGCGCGGCAAGGTGCTCAACTCGTGGGAGACGGACCGCGACCGCCTGTTCGCCAACAACGAGATCCACGACATCGCCGTCGCCATCGGCGTCGACCCGCACACCTTCGGCGACACGCCCGACCTGACCGGCCTGCGCTACGGGAAAATCTGCATCCTGTCGGACGCGGACGTGGACGGCTCGCACATCCAGGTACTGCTGCTCACGCTGTTCTTCAAGCACTTCCCGGCGCTGATCGCCAAGGGCCACATCTGCATCGCCCGCCCGCCGCTGTACCGGGTGGACGCGCCGGCCCGCGGCAAGAAGCCGATCCAGAAGCTGTATGCGCTCGACGACGGCGAACTGGTGGCCATCGAGGACAAGCTGCGCAAGGACGGCGTCAAGGACGGCGCCTGGGCCATCTCCCGCTTCAAGGGCCTGGGCGAGATGAACGCCGAACAGCTGTGGGAAACCACCATGAACCCGGACACGCGCCGCCTGCTGCCAGTGGCCCTGGGCGAATTCGCCCACACCGAATCGGCCGCCCGCTTCAACATGCTGATGGGTAAAGGCGAAGCGGCCGCCCGCCGCGCCTGGATCGAGGAACACGGCAACGAGGCCGAGGCCGACATTTAAGCGGCGCCCCTGACAACACGAATACGAACACACCATGACTCAAGCCAATCTCTTTGACGAACCGTTGCCGGAACCGGACCAGGACGGCACCCCGCCCGGCGGCCCCACCGACGGCGGCGAAACGCTGACCCTGTCCACCTTCGCCGAACGGGCCTACCTCGACTACGCCATCTCCGTCGTCAAGGGCCGCGCCCTGCCCGACGTGTGCGACGGCCAGAAGCCGGTGCAGCGCCGCATCCTGTACTCGATGAACGAACTGGGACTGAACGCCACGGCCAAGCCGCGCAAGTCGGCCACCGTGGTGGGCGACGTGCTGGGCAAGCTGCACCCGCACGGCGACCAGTCCGTGTACGACGCGCTGGTGCGCATGGCGCAGGACTTCTCGCTGCGCTACCCGCTGATCGATGGCCAGGGCAACTTCGGCTCGCGCGACGGCGACGGCGCGGCCGCCATGCGGTACACGGAAGCGCGTTTGACCCCGATCGCCAGGCTGCTGCTCGACGAAATCGACCTGGGCACGGTGGACTTCCAGCCCAACTACGACGGCTCGTCCGAGGAACCGTGCCTGCTGCCGGCCCGCCTGCCCATGGTGCTGTTGAACGGCGCCTCCGGCATCGCCGTCGGCCTGGCCACGGAAATCCCGTCGCACAACCTGACGGAAGTGGCGCAAGCCACCGTGGCCATGATCCGCAATCCCAAGATCGGCCACGACGAGCTGATGGCGCTGATCCCCGGCCCGGACTTCCCCGGCGGCGGCCAGATCATCACCCCGGCGGCGCAGATCCAGGACATGTACGCCACCGGCCGCGGCAGCATGAAGGTGCGGGCCCGCTGGAAGATCGAGGAACTGGCGCGCGGCCAATGGCAGGCCGTCGTCACGGAACTGCCGCCGGGCACCTCGTCGCAGAAGGTACTCGAAGAGATCGAGGAACTGACCAATCCCAAGGTCAAGCTGGGCAAGAAGGCGCTGTCGCCGGAACAGCTGGCGCTCAAGTCGCTGATCCTCAATTCGCTCGACACCATCCGCGACGAATCGGGCCGCGCCGCGCCGGTGCGCCTGGTGTTCGAACCGAAGTCGAAGAACCAGGACCAGACCGAATTCATGCTCATGCTGCTGGCCCACACGTCGCTCGAAACGTCGGCCTCCATCAACCTGGTGATGATAGGCGGCGACGGCCGGCCGCGCCAGAAGGGCCTGGGCGAGATCCTGCAGGAGTGGATAGCCTTCCGCTTCGAGACGGTGACGCGGCGCACCCAGTTCAAGCTGGGCAAGGTCAACGACCGCATCCACATCCTGGAAGGGCGCGAGACCATCCTGCTCAACATCGATGAAGTGATCCACATCATCCGCAATTCGGACGAACCGAAGGCGGCCCTGATCGAGCGCTTCAAGCTGTCGGACCGCCAGGCCGAAGACATCCTGGAAATCCGCCTGCGCCAGCTGGCCCGCCTGGAAGCGATCAAGATCCAGCAGGAACTGGCCGAACTGCGCAAGGAAAAACAGACCTTGCAAGATTTGCTGGAGAATCCCGCGTCCATGAAGCGCCTGATCATCCGCGAGATCGAAGCGGACGCCAAGCAGTACGGCGACGCGCGCCGCACCCTGATCGAGGAAGCGCAGAAGGCCGTGGCCGAGCAGAAGGTGGTGGACGAACCGGTCACCGTCATCATCTCGGAAAAAGGCTGGGTACGGGCCCGCACCGGCATCGGCCACGACGCGACCCAGTTCACCTTCAAGGCCGGCGACGCGCTGTACGGCGCCTTCGAATGCCGCACGGTGGACAACCTGCTCGGCTTCGGCAACAACGGCAAGGTGTACTCGGTGCCGGTGGCGGCCCTGCCCAACGCGCGCGGCGACGGCGTGCCGATCACCACGCTGGTCGACCTGTCGGGCGGGGCGCGGATCCAGCACTACTATGTTGGACCGGCCACCACCCAGCTGATGCTGTCGACCACGGCCGGTTACGGCTTCCTGGCCAAGGCCGGCGACATGGTCAGCCGCATCAAGGGCGGCAAGGCCTTCATCACGCTGGACGAAGGCGACCTGCCGCTGCCGCCGGCCGTGGTGCCGGCCACGGCCAACGCCGTGGCCGTGGTATCGGAGCAGGCGCGCCTGCTGGTGTTCGGCCTGGACGAGATGAAGACCCTGACCAACGGCGGGCGCGGCGTGATCCTGATGGAGCTCGACGACAAGGAAAGCCTGGTGGCGGCCCGTCCGATCAGCCAGAAGGGTGTCCTGATCAACGGCATCGGCCGCGGCGCCAAGGCGCAGGAACTGCGGGTGGTAGGCGAGACGCTGCTGGCCCACATCGGCAAGCGCGCCCGCAAGGGCAAGCTGCTGGCCTCGAAGATCAAGCCCGAAACGCTGACCGCCATCGTGTAAGCAAGGAATGCGGAAAATGGGGAGGTTGAAAAATGGGGTACGTCCCCATTTTTTTATCAATAAAAGCGGGGGACGTAGCACCACTTCCGCAAAAGCGTGTCACGTCCCCGAATATTTTCTATCGATCTTGCCGCCCCCATTAATAAAAAGGTTAGGGATGTAAGAAAAATGGGGACGTACCCCATTTTCCCGAAAATGGGGTACGTCCCCATTTTTTTGGGTGGGCGGCGCGATGGCGGCCTGGACTTATTTCATCGTGTCTGGCTGCTCGGCCTTGGCGACCTTGGCGCGGTGGTGCTTGGCCTTGGTCTTGGCCTTCGCTTGCGTCGCTTCGGGCTTGGCGTCCAGCATGGGCTGGTCGGCCCGGGCGGCCGCTTTCATGTCGCTCGCGTCGGCCTTGACGGCGGCGGCGTTGCTGTCGGCCTGGGCGGCGGGCGCTGGCTGCGCTTCGGCGGCGGGAGCCATGGGAGCGGCGGCGGCCGGGGCCATGGG
>NZ_JBYSZG010000063.1:0-31521 GCF_058786935.1 Rugamonas sp. FW305-51 | reverse complement strand
GCCCACGCCAGCCTCAGCTTGCCCGCCCCGCCGCCGGGCATTTCCTGACGAAAACAATTGGCCGAACCAACTCTGGCTGCCGCGCCAAATCCTTGCAAAAATGACTCCAAAGCCCCCGTTTCAGCCCCGTTTTTTGCCGTAAACCGCATGATTTGGCGCAACTGCGGACATGGTGTGCTACACTTTTGGGGTTTTGCAGCACCGCGGGTGCGGTGGTTGTCCGTAGAAGCTGCGGCAACGTGCGTCAAGCACATGGCTGCTTATTAATTTCGGCCGCGCGAGCGGCATCGGTCTTATGTCCCTGTCAACTCCCGTTTCCCGACGTGCGCTCCGGCACACGCGCGCAATCGACATCCAGGCGTTCCAACGCGACGATGGTCTGTGGGATCTCGACGCCCGTATCACCGATATCAAAGTCAACGACACCGTGCTGGCCTCCGGCCCGCGCCCTGGTGGCACCCCTCTGCATGACCTCTCCCTGCGTCTGACCGTGGATCTTCAGCTCAACGTTGTGGCGGCCGAAGCGTCGTCCGATGCTGTGCCCTATCCCGGTTACTGCGACACCAACGGTCACGCCTACCAGCAGCTGGTGGGCCTGAACCTGTTAAAAGGCTTCCGACACGAACTCAAGCAGCGCCTGGCCGGCATCGCCGGTTGCACCCATTTGACGGAACTGGCGCAGATCCTGCCCACGGCCGCCGTGCAAGCGTTCGCCAACGACGTGTGGTCGACCAACGATGCCGCCAGTCCCGACGCCGACCTGCCGCACCACAAACCGTTTCAACTGGATAAATGCCATGCCCTGCGTACCGATGGCGGGGCCGTGGCACAGTTTTACCCGCGCTGGGTGGTCAAAGCAGCACCAGGGTAGCGCGTAGCTTCATCTGCTTTTTTCAGAGTTATTTTTCGCAGTATCAACCGATCTTTACACATCAGCATCAGAAGGGAAGCCAGCATGAAAATCCATGAGTATCAAGGCAAAGAAATCCTCCGGAAATACGGAGTGACGGTACCGCGCGGTATTCCGTGCATGTCCGTGGAAGAGGCAGTCAAGGCTGCTGAAACCCTGGGCGGCCCGGTCTGGGTGGTCAAGGCGCAGATCCACGCTGGTGGCCGCGGCAAAGGCGGCGGCGTGAAAGTGGCCAAGTCGCTGGAACAAGTCAAGGAATACGCCGAGCAAATCATGGGCATGCAGCTGGTCACGCACCAGACCGGTCCTGAAGGCCAGAAAGTACGCCGCCTGCTGATCGAAGAAGGCGCCGACATCAAGAAAGAACTGTACGTGTCGATGGTCACCGACCGCGTTTCCCAGCGCGTCGTGCTGATGGCCTCGTCCGAAGGCGGCATGGACATCGAAGAAGTGGCTGAAAAGCACCCTGAGCTGATCCACTCGATCGCCATCGACCCATCCGTCGGCCTGACCGATGCGGAAGCCGACGCCATCGCCGCCAAGATTGGCGTGCCTGAAGGCTCGATCGCCGACGCCCGCGCCAACCTGCAAGGCCTGTACAAAGCCTACTGGGAAACCGATTCGTCGCTGGCTGAAATCAACCCGCTGATCCTGACCGGCTCGGGCAAGGTCATCGCACTGGACGCCAAGTTCAACTTCGACGCCAACTCGCTGTTCCGCCAGCCTGAAATCGTCGCCTACCGCGACCTGGACGAAGAAGATCCAGCCGAAGTGGAAGCGTCGAAATTCGACCTGGCCTACATTTCGCTCGACGGCAACATCGGCTGCCTGGTGAACGGCGCCGGCCTGGCCATGGCCACCATGGACACCATCAAGCTGTTCGGCGGCGAGCCGGCCAACTTCCTGGACGTGGGCGGTGGCGCCACGGCCGAGAAAGTGACTGAAGCGTTCAAGATCATGCTGAAGAACCCTGGCCTGAAAGCCATCCTGGTCAACATCTTCGGCGGCATCATGCGTTGCGACGTGATCGCCGAAGGCGTGATCGCGGCATCGAAGGCCGTTTCCCTGCAAGTGCCGCTGGTGGTGCGCATGAAGGGCACCAACGAAGACCTGGGCAAGAAGATGCTGGCCGAGTCCGGTCTGCCCATCATTGCGGCCGACACCATGGAAGATGCAGCGAAGAGCGTCGTCGCCGCCGCTGCCGGTCAAGCTTAATTAAGGAATCAACATGTCCATCCTGATCAATAAAGATACCAAAGTCGTAACCCAAGGCATTACCGGCAAGACCGGCCAGTTCCACACCCGCGGCTGCCGCGACTACGCGAACGGCAAGAACTGCTTCGTCGCTGGCGTGAACCCGAAGAAAGCCGGCGAAGACTTCGAAGGCATTCCTATCTTCGCTAACGTCACGGAAGCGAAAAAAGAAACCGGCGCCAACGTGTCGGTGATCTACGTGCCGCCAGCGGGCGCCGCTGCCGCCATCTGGGAAGCCGTGGAAGCGGAAATGGACCTGGCCATCTGCATCACCGAAGGCATTCCTGTCCGCGACATGATGGCCCTCAAGGACCGCATGGCCAAGACCGGCTCCAAGACCCTGCTGCTGGGCCCTAACTGCCCAGGCCTGATCACCCCTGACGAAATCAAGATCGGCATCATGCCAGGCCACATCCACAAGAAGGGCCGGATCGGCGTCGTGTCCCGTTCGGGCACCCTGACCTATGAAGCCGTGGGCCAGCTGACCGCCCTGGGCCTGGGCCAGTCGAGCGCCGTTGGTATCGGCGGCGACCCGATCAACGGTCTGAAGCACATCGACGTCATGAAGATGTTCAACGACGATCCTGACACCGACGCCGTCATCATGATCGGCGAAATCGGCGGTCCAGACGAAGCCAACGCGGCTTACTGGATCAAGGACAACATGAAGAAACCAGTGGTCGGCTTCATCGCCGGCGTCACCGCGCCTCCGGGCAAGCGCATGGGCCACGCCGGCGCGCTGATCTCGGGCGGCGCCGACACCGCGCAAGCCAAGCTGGAAATCATGGAAGCGTGCGGCATCACCGTCACCAAGAACCCGTCCGAAATGGCGCGCCTGCTGAAGGCGATGCTGTAATTTGGCAACGAGTTGGTGAATAATAACGGGGAGCCTGGTGCTCCCCGTTTTTTTTGCGCCGCTCCAGGCGCACACCAGCACCATTGCATCCGTATCAACCCGTATCAACCTGTATCTGCCGGAGACCGAGATTGGCGAAAATCATCATATCGCGCGAAGGCGTGGTGGAACAGCAAGTGCAGCTCAGCAAGGAGCGCATGACGATAGGCCGGCACCGGCACAACGATATCGTGCTGTCCCACCCGTCCGTCAGTGGCGAGCATGCCGTGATCGTCACCATCCTCGATGATTCCTTCCTGGAGGACTTGCACAGCACCAATGGTACTTTTGTCAACGGCCACCGCATCGGCAAGCATTTCCTGCAGCACCTGGACATGATCAAGATCGCCAAGTTCCAGGTCGAGTTCGTCGCCGACGGCGTGCGTCCGCTGGCCGCCGCGGCGGCGACCGAACCGCCGCTGGGCCAGATTGAAGTACTGAATGGCAACAACGCGGGCAAGCAGATGGCCCTGACCAAGCCGCTGACGACGCTGGGCCGGCCCGGGGTGCAGGTGGTGGTCATCAACCGCGGGGCGGACGCCTATACCATCGCCCATGCGGAAGGGGCCCAGCCGCCCCTGGTCAACGGCGCGGCCGTGGGCAAGCAGCCGCTGCGCCTCAAGCATGGCGATGTGATCGACCTGAGCGGCACCCAGATGACGTTCCGCCTGACCAGCCCGGCCGCCTGACAATTATTGTCAGCCCGGTGCCGTTTTTTGGCCCGGATGACAGATTTCGGCATATAGACTGACAAAAAAAGTCAGCCAAGGTGACGAAAATTAGCGCTTTCTCCCGTTTTCGGCCCCGCTCCGCCCCTGAATTAAGCTGGCACGGCCTTTGCTCATACTGAAGCGTGGTACCAAATTTCCTCAATCACTCAGGAGTAGCAAAATGAAATCGATGAAAATGATCAAGAAACAAGCACAAGCCGGCTTCACCCTCATCGAATTGATGATCGTGGTGGCAATTATCGGTATCCTGGCCGCCGTTGCTATTCCTGCCTACAGCGACTACACGCTGAAAGCCAAGGTCAGCGAGGCGAACTCGACTTCCGGTCCAGCCCGTCTGGCAGTGGGCCAGGCCTTTAACGAAGGCACGCTGGCCGCCGGTGTTGACGGTCCTGCCCTGGGTCTGCCAGCAGCCGCTTCGATCACCAGCAAGTATGTGGCATCGGTCGCTGTCGCCGGCGTCGACGCCACCCACGGCACCGTGACGGTCACGATGCGCGCCACCAACAGCGCCGACATCGATGCCAAGACCATCGTCTATGCGATCGCCTGCACTGCCGGTTCGTCGTGCGTCACCACCATCGATGCCGCCAGCACCGTGGTCGACAAGTATCGTCCAAAGATCTGATAGTCTAAGCTGACGGGTAACAAAAAAACGATGCAGCCGCGAGGCTGCATCGTTTTTTCTATGTGCGCCCAGCATGGGCGCGCTCCTGTGGGTGAAAGTCCCGCCGCGAGCTGACCACAGCGAGCGAAGTGAAGCGCAACTGCGGAAGAGTAATCGACCGTGGGAAGGAAGCGTGAATCGTAAATCATGAGCCGAGGTACACGAACCGCATAGAAGGCGTTGCCGAGCAGGGCGAGCGGGCATAGAACCGCGAAGCTCTTGTGCTCAAGGCGAAGTGGCGTAGATGCGGCGGTTGTGTGATGAAGGAGTGCGGCCCTTACCTGGGGACGCCCTGCCTCACGTCTGAAAGGACGGCGGCGCTGCCGTAGCAGGGTCTCAGCAGAGGTCATAGTAGTTGGTGGTAGCGCCGGCAAGGCTCGACCCCGCTGACGAAGGACCGAACGAGTAGGAGTGTTATCCGATATGGCGATGCGACAGGCAAAGCGTCAGATGCCCGCGAAAGCGGGGCGGGAGGCCGTAGGTCAGGGTGAAGCCTTGGCTGCCACCTCCAGCGACGAAGCCTGCTGCCCGCGCCATATGTCAGGAGACGCAGGATCAATGCTGCTGCGCGCGGCATTGAGAAGGGAAAGCCTGCTGCGGGCGTTCAAACGTGTGCGCGCCAACAAGGGCGCAGCCGGGGTGGATGGTCGGGACATCGACGAAACCTCGCGCTATCTGGCCGTGGCTTGGCCGGAAATACGTGAACAACTGCTGGCGGGGACGTATCGGCCCAGCCCGGTACGCAGGGTGACGATCCCCAAGCCCGACGGTGGCGAGCGCGAGCTTGGCATCCCGACGGTGACGGATCGGCTGATCCAGCAGGCACTGCTTCAGGTGCTGCAACCGATTCTTGATCCTACGTTCAGCGAGCACAGCTACGGTTTCCGTCCGGGCCGGCGTGCGCAGGACGCGGTGCTTGCCGCCAGGGCGCATGTCCAGTCTGGGCGCCGGATCGTGGTGGACGTCGACCTGTCGAAGTTCTTCGACCGGGTCAACCATGACATCCTGATCGACCGCTTACGAAAACGCATCGACGACACCGGAGTGATCCGGCTGATCCGAGCCTATCTGAACAGCGGCATCATGGACCATGGAGTGGTGCAGTCGCGGCACGAGGGCACGCCGCAAGGCGGCCCGCTGTCGCCACTGCTTGCCAACGTCCTGCTCGACGAAGTGGATAAAGAACTGGAGCGACGTGGCCATTGCTTCGCGCGCTACGCCGATGATGCGAACGTCTACGTCCGCAGCCAACGTGCTGGCGAGCGGGTGATGGTGCTGCTGCGCCGCCTCTACGATAAGTTGCACCTCGTGGTCAACGAAAGCAAGAGCGCGGTCGGCAGTGCCTTCGGCCGCAAGTTCCTCGGTTACAGCCTGTGGGTGGCACGCGGGAAAGTGGTGAAACTGAAGGTCGCGGAAAAGCCGCTGGCAACGTTCAAGCAGCGCATCCGTGAACTGACGGGGCGATCTGTGGGCCGCAGCATGCCGCAGATCGTCGAAAAGCTGCGCTCTTACATGCTTGGCTGGAAAGGGTACTTCAAGCTGGCGGAGACGCCGAAGATCTGGCGAGGACTCGATGAATGGCTGCGTCACAGGCTGCGGGCTGTCCAGCTCAAGCACTGGAAACGTGGCAAGACCATGTATCGGGAACTGACCCAGCTCGGGGCCGCGCCCTTGGTGGTGCGGCAGGTGGCCGCAAATAGCCGCCGCTGGTGGCGCAATGCGGACCGGCTGTTGAAGACGGTCCTGACGATTGCTTATTTCGACCGGCTTGGCGTACCTCGCCTGTCCTGACCTCAACTACTCGAACCGCCCGGTGCGGATCCGCACGCCGGGTGGTGTGGCAGGGGAGCGGTCCTCAAGGACCGCCCCCTATGCCGATTGGGAGACGCAAACCGGCGGTACGGCCTTACACGATCTTTTGCCGGTCCGCGATCAGCGCTTCGTAGGTCAGGTTCTGCAACATGGTGTAGTGCATGGGGTCGAGGTCGACAAACTGCACGCCGTAGGTGAATACCTCTTCCTTGTCGGCCGCGGCCGGCTTGACGATGTTGATGTTGCGGATGGTGGCGTTGGGATTGATGCGCACCTGGCGGTTGCCGGGCTGGGCGATCAGGTAGAACGACAAGCCCACCGTCGGCTCATCCTCGGGCAGCGGCTTGGGCGACTCGATCAGGGCGCCCGACACGCTCAGGTTGACGAGGAACACGGAAGTGTGGCCGTCCGGCGTGGTGACCTGGGCCGGAATATCGACCTTGACCCGCATGGCCGTGCGCAGGCTGGTGCCCTGGATGGTGGTGGGGAAGGACAGGTGGGCATAGTACAGCGGCCGCAGGAAAATGCGCTGCACGGTGCAGGCGAACGAGCACACGTTCACGCCGGAAAAGACGCGGATGGTCAGCTTGTCGCCGTCGTTGAGGGAGATGGGGGCGCCGTTTTCCAGCGGGATCTTGACGATCATGTACTCGTCCTTGACCCAGCCGATCAGCGTGGAGAAATGCTGGATCGGCTTGATGGTGCGGTGGGTGATGAACTGTATCCTGCCCCCGACCTGCAAATTCATCTGTTCGAATTCGTATTCCTGCGTCCTCGCTTCGCTCGGCGGTGCCGTGCTGCTCATTCTTGCGCCTTCTTTGCCTGCATGGATGTTTCGTCCCCTGTCCGCCGTCGGTGCCAGTATTTATCTGCCGACAGGAAATATTGTCGGTCGTTATTTTTATTATATACCCGCCAACTTGCCGTAACAATAAGAGGCACCCAGGCCGTCGTCAGCTCGTCACGCTCCAGTCGCCGGATATGCGGTCGTGCTTATCCATAACGAATTCTGCCCGGTCGGAACGCCTGCAGTAATTGACTAAGAAATGTCCACGTCGTCATCGTCATGACGCGGCTGGGCTGGACTTGGACCGGGTGGCGGAACAATATTAATGAACTGCACAGGATCGGTCGGGGTCAGCTCATATGGAATGCGGACGTTCGGGATGAAGAAATCCCTCTTCGATTGCAAATCTGTAGCCCTTGAGGGCATCTATGAGTATGTTCGTGTCGAACAGGACTAGCGCCATTCCGACCTCAATTCACGCTGATAGGCCAAGCCATCGGCGGGAATGTCCTCGCGCTTGGACCAGATACCGGCAACGCGGCGCAGCGCCTCCGCGCGACGTTCGCGCGCGCGCGCGATCGCCCTTTCTTTCTGTGTGACTTTTTTCTCAGTCACATCGGGCGACTGGTCGTCTTCATGCTGAACGATGGCCGTCATAGCGCAGCTCCTTGCTCAATGATGCGATCAAGTGTAGCGCATCTCCGGCTTGGCGTCGCCTTGGCTGCGCATCAATTCCGGGACAAGTACCTCAACTCGTCACGCTCCAGTCGCCCGACTTGCCGCCGTGTTTTTCCATGACGCGGATCTCGCCCATCACCATGCCCCGGTCCACGGCCTTGCACATGTCGTACACGGTCAGCAGGCCCACCTGGACGGCCGTCAGGGCTTCCATTTCCACCCCCGTCTTGCCGAACGTTTCCACCTGGGCCCGGCAATGGACGGCGCTGTTGGCCTCGTCCGTCTCGAAGTCCACCGCGACCCGGGTCAGGGCCAGCGGGTGGCACAGGGGCACCAGGTCGCTGGTGCGCTTGGCGCCCATGATGGCGGCGATGCGGGCGATGCCCAGCACGTCGCCTTTCTTGGCGCTGCCCGACAGGATGATGGCCAGCGTCTCCGGCTTCATGCGGATGGTGCCGCTGGCCACGGCGATGCGGTGGGTTTCCTGTTTGGCGCCGACATCGACCATGTGCGCCTGGCCGGTGGCGTCGAAGTGGGTCAGCTGGTCGGCGGGGGGCGTGGTTTTGCTGGTAGTCATGGGTAGCTTGCAGTGGTAAGGGCCGCGCGCGGGACGGCCGGTCATGGGTGGAATCGGTTGCTGGCCCGCTGCGTGCGGGCGCCAGTTGCGGGTATGATAGCACCGTGAACGCTGATCGAATCTTCCCCATTCCCCAGGACCGTCCGCCGCGCCGGACACCGCGGCTGCGCCTGCTGGCCGTCGCGCTGCTGTGCGTGCTGCCGTTGAGCATGGCGCAGACGGCGTTGCCACCGGCCAAGATCCCCAACCTGCCCAGCCTGGGCGACACGGAACGCCAGGACTTGTCGCCCCTGATGGAGCGCAAGCTGGGCGAGGAAATCATGCGCGACATCCGGCGCGACCACGATTTCCTCGACGATGCGCCCATCCTCGAATACCTGAACCAGTTCGGCAATGCGCTGGTGGAGGCGCGGCCCGGCGCGCGCGGCGAGGCCAGCTTCGACTATTACTTCTTCGCCGTGCGCGATCCCCAGCTCAACGCCTTCGCGCTGCCGGGCGGCTTCATCGCCGTCCATTCGGCCCTGCTGCTGGCGGCCCAGAGCGAGGCCGAGCTGGCCTCCGTGCTGAGCCACGAGATCGGCCACGTGGTGCAGCGCCATATCGCCCGTTCGCTGGGCCAGCAGCGCCAGGACGCGCTGATCCCGCTGGCGGCCATCGTGCTGGCGGCGCTGGCGTCCAAGGCGGGCGGCGATGCGGCCATGGGCGTGTTCATGGGCGGCCAGGGCCTGGCCATCCAGCGTCAGCTCAATTTCAGCCGCGACGCCGAGCGCGAGGCCGACCGCATCGGCTTCCAGATCATGGGCGCGGCCGGCTTCGATACCACCGGCATGGTGGCTTTCTTCCAGCGCCTGCAGGTGGCCAGCCGGTCCTACAGCGACACCATCCCGGCCTATCTGCAGACCCACCCGCTGACCAGCGAGCGTATCGCCGACATCCAGGCCCGCATCCGCGAGCAGCCCTACAAGCAGCGCCAGGACAGCCTGGACTTCCACCTGGTGCGGGCCCGGGCCCGCGTGCTGCAGGACGAGTCGGCCCAGGGCCTGGCCGATGCCACCGCCTTCTTTGAAACCCAGCTTCAGCAGCAGGGCCGCCAGCAGGTGGCGGCGGCCAAGTACGGCCTGGCCTTCGTCGCCCTCAAGAAGGGCGACACGGCCAGCGCCCAGCGCTTGCTGGACGAGGCGCGCGGCGGCATGAGCAAACCGCCGCCGGCCGGCGTCTATGGCGCGGCGCCGGCCACCACGCCCAACGCCATCTTCGTCAGCACGGCGCTGGAGATCAAGCTGGCCCAGCCCAGGAATCCGGCCGTGGTCGCCCAGGCGCTGGCCGAGGCGGACGCGGCGCACCAGCAGTTCCCCCTGTCGCGCGGCATTGCGCGCCAGTACGCGGAAGCGATGATCGCGGCCGGCAAGCTGGAACCGGCCGCGGTCTACCTGCGCGACCAGGTCCAGCTGTACCGCGAGGAGCCGGCCCTGTACGACCTGCTGGCCAAGACGTATGCGGCGCAGGGCAAGCTGGCCTTGCAGCACATGGCGCTGGCCGAATCATATGTGTTGCAGGGGGGCGTGCTGTCGGCGCTGGACCAGCTGGGCATCGCCCGCAAGGCGCCTGACGCCTCGTTCTACGACCAGGCCGTGATCGACGCCCGCGAGCGGGAGTTGCAGGCGCGCCGGCGCGAGGAGCTGGGCGAGAAGGGCAAGAAGGAAGCCAGGGCGGCGCCCGAACAGGTACACACGGCGCTGGCGCCGGCGGCCGGCACGCAGCGTGCCGCACCGCGCGGCGTGGAAGCGTTGATGCAGCCGCAGCGCAGCTGGCCTTGATGCATATATAAGAACTCTGATATCGCCGGGCAAGCCACGGCGCTCTGTTCCGTCGCGCTGCCTGTTTTTCCCATGCAAGCGGGAACCGCGCTGGCGTAGCGGGACGGACGCGATACCGCTTCCTGCACGCGCTGGATCGATACTGGCCGGAGCGCTGGGAGTCGCGGCGCAGGAATGCCGTCAGTCAGGCGCCGGGACGGGCACAAAGCCGTAGCGGGCCGCCAGCGCCGCGCGCGCCACGCGCTGCACGGGCAGCAGCTGGCCCCGGTCGCGCAGGGAGGGACCGGCGTCGTCGCTGCCGGCCTTGCCGCCGGCACTGTCGCCGGCACCTGCGCCGCCACCTAAGCCGCCACCTAAGCCGCCACCTAAGCCGCCACCTAAGCCGCCACCTTGGCCTGCCGCGTCGCCAGCCCGTTCCAGCCACGCCAGCAAGGCCTCGTCATCGTCCGCATGGCCGGGCCACACCAGGCGGGCCAGCACCTCGGCGCCGTCGCGGTCGTCGAGCTGGGCCAGCACGGCGCCGCTGCGCAAGATCAGTTCGCCCTGTTCCGTCATCAGCACTTCATCGAGCGGCCCCAGCGCCTCGCCCGTGTGCAAACGCCAGCCCAGGGCCGGATCGGTGCGCACGATGTAGGGCGTCGCTTCCAGGTTCAGGTAGACCCGCTGCGGACCGTTCTGGAAATACCAGCGGCCCTGCTCGTCGCAGCCGTAGTTGCGGGCGATGAAGGCGATCAGGGCCACATGGTGCAGCTTGTCGCCGGGCAAGTTCAGGTGCTGGGCCCGTTCGTCGCGCATGCGCCATTGGCCGCGCGCGTCCAGCGCCAGCCAGCCATAGCAATGGGGCACGTTGGGCCACTTGGCCATTGCTTGCTTGACGATCTCATCCATGATTGCTTTCAGTTGGTGGCGTGCTCGGGCTGCTGCGGCTGCATGCTGTCGACAGGGCCGCTCTTGCCTTCGAGGAAATGCAGCAGCCGTTGCGGCAGCCAGTCCAGCCGCCCCGGCACGCCGCCCACGGCAAAGCCCACGTGGCCGCCATGTTCAGGATAGTCCAATTGCACGCAGGCAGCGGCGCGGCGCGGCAAATGGCGGCCCGGCAGGAAGGGATCGTTCTGCGCGTTGAGCACAAGGGTGGGCACGGTGATGTCGCCCAGCACATGCCTGGCGCTGGCCCGGTCCCAGTAGTCGTCCGTATCGCGGTAGCCGTGCAGGGGTGCCGTCACCACGTTGTCGAAGGCGTACAGGTCGCGCGCGGCGCGCAGCGCGTCCAGGTCGAACAGGCCGGGAAATTGTTCGAGCTTGGCCTCGCACTTGGGCTTGAGCGTCCGCAGGAACATGCGGGTGTAGACCAGGTTGAAGCCGCGCGACAGCGCCACCCCGCCCTGGGCCAGGTCGAGCGGGGCCGACACGGAACAGGCCGCGTCCACAAAGTCGGCCTGGTGCTGCCACTCGCCCAGCCAGCGCAGCAGGGCGTTGCCGCCCAGCGAGACGCCGGTCACGTAGAACTTGCCGCTGCTGCGCCCGTGCAGGCGGCGCACGATCCAGTCGATCTCGGGCGCGTCGCCGGAATGGTAGAAGCGGGGCGCCCGGTTCGGTTCGCCCGAGCAGCCGCGGAAATGGGGCACGGCGCCGGACCAGCCGCGTGCCGCCACGGCCGCCATCAGCGACCGTGCGTAGTGGCTGCCGGACGAGCCTTCCAGTCCATGGAACAGCACCACGAAGGGTTGGCCCGGCTGGCCGTCCACGAAGTCGACATCGATGAAGTCGCCGTCCGGCGCATCCCACCGTTCGCGCCGGAACGCCACGGCCGGTTTGGCGAGGCATACGGCCGGATAAATGGTTTGCAGGTGGCCGCTGGGCAGCCACAGTGGGGCAGGGTAGCGCATGGCCTCTCAGTGCAGGACTTGGCCCGGCACCTCGGCCGGCACCGCACCGGGCGCCACCGACGCATGGTGCAGCACGATGCGCCAGCCGCGCGGCGTCTTGACGTAGACGTTGGTGGCCAGCAGATGGGCCGGCTCGCCGGTGGCGGCCGTGGTGCCCTCGATCACCGTGTGGACCGAGCTCATCAGGTTATGGGTTTCGTGCAGCTGGGACGGCAGGATGTGCAGGCCGCCATGCTCGAGGATGGCGCTCCAGGCCTCGCGGATGGCCGCGTGGCCGATCAGGCGCGGCCCGCCCGGATGGATGCAGACGATCTCCTCGTCGTCCGCCCACAGCGCCATCAGGGCATCGACGTCGGCCCGGTTGAGCGCATCGTAGAACGCCGCTTCCACTTCGGCGGCACTGCCATTCAACTGTTTTGCACGTTTCATGCGGGCTCCGGGGCGGCGGACGGGGGATCAGTGGTGCGAAACGACGGTGCCCGGCTTGAGGCGGTAGGCCGTGCCGCAGTAGGGGCACTTGGCCACGCCGTCATGGTTGAATTCGAGAAATACGCGGGGATGGGACGACCACAGCGGCATGGCCGGGTTGGGGCAGTGGGCCGGCAAATCTTTGCCTTCGAGCTCGACTGCGTTGGCGGCGGTTGGGGTAGCATGGGTCATCTGCGGGTTCTCCGTGAGGCAAAAAGACACGACGGCTCCCGGCTGGAAACCGCCAAACAAACCCCGATTTTAACGGATTCGCGCAGCGGACAAAATTCATCGGTAAAATAGCGCCTTCATTATTCCAGCGCCGCCCGCGTCTGTTTCCATTCGGACAACGCCCGTGCGGCTCGCCATATGACGCCACCAGCACCACTGCCGACCGCCTTCGCCCTGCCCGTCACGCCGCCCCCGGCCGTGGCCGCCGTGCGCCGCCGGCCGTCCATCGTCCGCTGCTGTGGCGGGAAAACCACATGACTGAACTGAGCCGCGCCGCCACCCCCTACGTCGCCGAGCATGACGAGCCGTCCTGGCGCGAAGGCTTGAAGACGGGCATGCCGACCCTGTTCGGCATCGGCGCCTGGGGCCTGGTGGTGGGCATCGCCATGGTCAAGACGGGGTTGACGGTGCCGCAGGCGCTGGCCATGACGCTGGTCGTGTTCGCCGGCTCGGCCCAGCTGGCCTCGCTGCCGCTGATCGCCGCCCATGCCCCGATCTGGGTCATCTTCGCCACGGCGCTGGTGGTCAACCTGCGCTTCGTGATCTTTTCCGCCCTGCTGGCGCCCCATTTCGCCAACTTGCCGCTGCGCAAGCGCTTCCTGCTCGGCTATGTGGCCGGCGACATGACGGTGGCCCTGTTCCTGCAAAAATACCCGAACGAAGCGCCCCAGGTGGGCAAGCTGTCCTATCTGAAAGGCTTGCTGTACCCGAACTGGGCCGCCTGGCAGGTGGGCTCCATCGCCGGCATCTTCCTGGGCAGCGCCGTGCCGCCCGAGTGGGGCCTGGGCTTTGCCGGCACGCTGGCCATCATTTGCATCACGGTGCCGCTGGTGGCCAGCCGCCCGGCCCTGTGCGGGGTGCTGGTGGCCGGCGTGGTGGCCGTGCTGGCGGCCGGCCTGCCCTACAAGCTGGGCCTGCTGGCGGCCGTGGTGCTGGGCATGGCCGCCGCCATGCTGGTGGAAGAACTGACTGAAAAGAAGGAGTCATGATGGCTGACTGGGAAATCTGGGTCACGATCGCGGCGCTGGCGCTGGCCACGGCCTGCACCCGCAGCTCGTTCTGGCTGATCGGCCACCACATCACCATCCCGCGCCGGGTACAGGACATGCTGCGCTATGCGCCGGCCTGCGCGCTGGCGGCCATCATTGCCCCCGATTTGTTGCTCAACAATGGCCAGCTGCAGCTGGAGCCGGCCAACCTGAAGCTGGTGGCCGGCATTGCCGCCATCGTGTTTTACTTGCTGCGTCGCAATATGTTGCAAACCATCGTGTTCGGCATGGGCAGTTTTACGGCCCTGCGATTGTTGCACGTGTTTTCATAAACGGATTTCCGGCCGCGGCCTTGCGGTAAAATAGCGGTCTTTCTTTCAACTTTCTTCCTTGGGTAGCCATGCAAGCTGTTCTGAACTTCCTCCGCCTGCAAGACCTCGTCGCGTCCGATGCGCTGCGCGGCAAACGCGTCTTTATCCGTGCCGATCTGAACGTGCCGCAAGATGATGCCGGCCGTATCACGGAAGACACCCGCATCCGCGCCTCCGTGCCGGCCATCCGCGCCGCGCTCGCCGCCGGCGCCAAGGTGATGGTCACGTCCCACCTGGGCCGCCCCACGGAAGGCGAGTTCAAGCCGGAAGACAGCCTGGCGCCCGTCGCGGCCCGCCTGGCCGAGCTGCTGGGCCAGGGCGTGGAACTGAAACAGAACTGGGTCGACGGCGCCGGCCTCGAGAACCTGCAAGCGGGCCAGGTGGTGCTGCTGGAAAACGTGCGCGTCAATAAAGGCGAGAAGAAGAACAGCGACGAACTGGCGCAAAAGATGGCCGCCCTGTGCGACGTCTACGTCAACGACGCGTTCGGCACGGCCCACCGCGCCGAAGCGTCCACCCACGGCATCGCCAAGTTCGCCCCCATCGTGTGCGCCGGCCCCCTGCTGGCGGCCGAACTGGATGCGCTGGGCAAGGCCCTGGGCGCCCCGGCCCGTCCGCTGCTGGCCATCGTGGCCGGCTCCAAGGTATCGTCCAAGCTGTCGATCCTGAAGGCGCTGGCCGAGAAGGTGGATAACCTGATCGTCGGCGGCGGCATCGCCAACACCTTCATGAAGGCCGTCGGCCTGAACGTGGGCAAGTCGCTGGTGGAAGCGGACCTGGTGGGTGAAGCGAAGGCCATCATCGACATGATGGCGGCCCGCGGCGCGCAAGTACCGATTCCCGTCGACGTGGTATGCGCCAAGGAATTCTCGCCCACGGCCGCCGCCACCATCAAGGCCGTGGCCGACGTGGCCGACGACGACATGATCCTCGACATCGGCCCGCAGACGGCCGCCACCCTGGCGGCCCAGATCGGCGCGGCCGGCACCGTGGTGTGGAACGGCCCGGTCGGCGTGTTCGAGTTCGACCAGTTCGGCGAAGGCACCAAGACGCTGGCGCTGGCCATCGCCGGCTCCAAGGCATTCTCCATCGCCGGCGGCGGCGACACGCTGGCGGCGATTGCAAAGTACGACATTACCGATAAAATTGGCTATATCTCGACCGGTGGCGGCGCCTTCCTGGAATTCCTGGAAGGCAAGACCCTGCCGGCCGTGCAGATCCTGGTCGACCGTCACGCCAAGTAAGGCGGCACGTCGTCCACCAGCAGCACTTCAGCACGAAGGTAGCAATTCGGTAGCAATTCGGCAGCAGTAAGGTAGCAGTACGGTAGCAGCTGACGGCAACAAGCAGTACAGCAACACGGCGCGGCGCCAGCCGCCGCGGCCGCACCGTTTTCCCGGCCCGGGGCGATCCCCCGGGCCGTCCGCCCGACCCAACGCTCAAGGAACCCTATGTCCCGTGGTACCAAAATCGTCGCAACGATAGGCCCCGCCTCCACCGACTTCAACATCCTGGTCAAGATGATACGGGCCGGGGTCGACGTGGTGCGCCTCAATTTCTCCCACGGCAAGGCGCAGGATCACATCGACCGCGCCCGCCTGGTGCGCGACGCGGCGGCCGAATGCGGACGCGAAGTGGCCATCATGGCCGACATGCAGGGCCCCAAGATCCGGGTCGGCAAATTTGAAAACAACAAGATCGAGCTGGCCAACGGCGACAAGTTCATCCTCGACGCCAAGTGGGGCGAGAATGGCGAACTGGGCAACCAGGAACGGGTGGGGCTGGACTACAAGGCCTTGCCGCGCGACCTGCACCCGGGCGACCTGCTGTTGCTCAACGACGGGCTGATCGTGCTCGTCGTCGACAAGATCGTCGCCCACGAGATCTTCACCACCGTCAAGATCGGCGGCGAGCTGTCCAACAACAAGGGCATCAACCGCCAGGGCGGCGGCTTGACGGCGCCGGCCCTGACGGCCAAGGACATGGAAGACATCAAGACGGCCATGAGCTTCCAGGCCGACTACCTGGCCATTTCCTTCCCAAAAAGCGCGACCGACATGGAGATGGCGCGCCAGCTGGCCAACATCGCCGGCGAGCCGTACGGCCACAAGCCCATGATGATCGCCAAGATCGAGCGGGCCGAAGCGATCCCCGTGCTGCAGGAAATCCTGGGCGCCTCCGACGGCATCATGGTGGCGCGCGGCGACCTGGCGGTGGAAGTGGGCAACGCGGCGGTGCCGGCCCTGCAAAAGCGCATGATCCGCATGGCGCGCGAAGCGAACAAGCTGGCCATCACGGCCACCCAGATGATGGAGTCGATGATCTTCAACGCCGTGCCCACCCGCGCCGAAGTGTCGGACGTGGCCAACGCGGTGCTGGACGGGACCGACGCCGTGATGACGTCGGCCGAGACGGCGTCCGGCAAGTACCCGGTCGAAACGGTGGAGATGATGGCCGCCATCTGCGAACAGGCCGAGCAGTCCGAATACAACAAGCTGGACGCGGACTTCCTGGATGCCACCTTCACCCGCATCGACCAGTCGATCGCCTACGGCGCCCTGTTTACGGCCCACCACCTGCGGGTCAAGGCCATCGTGGCGCTGACGGAGTCGGGCTCGACGGCGCTGTGGATGAGCCGCCACAGCATCGACACCCCGATCTACGCCCTCACGCCCAGCGTGACCACCCAGCGCAAGGCCGCGCTGTACCGCAACGTGCGCGCCTGGCAACTGGTGCCCAAGGGCGACAGCGCCATCGTGCTGAAACAGGCCGAGGACATGATGATCGCCGCCGGCGTGGCCAAGAAGGGCGACATGATCGTCGTCACCTGGGGCGAACCGATGGGCCAGATCGGCGGCACCAATGCGCTCAAGATCGTCAAGGTCGGAGCATTCGATTAATCAGGATTCAGGCCCACCGGCCGCCGCCCCGTGTGTCTTGCCGGGGGTGCGGGACGGCCAGGTGGCCGACACAGTTTTTCTATAAGTTGGAGTATTTACCATGTCTCTCGTATCCATGCGTCAACTGCTGGACCATGCCGCCGAAAACGGTTATGGCCTGCCTGCGTTCAACGTCAACAATCTGGAGCAAGTGCAAGCCATCATGGCCGCCGCCGACGCCGTCGGCAGCCCCGTGATCATGCAAGCATCGGCCGGCGCCCGCAAATATGCCGGCGAAGCGTTCCTGCGCCACCTGATCGACGCGGCCGTGGAAGCCTATCCCCACATCCCCGTCGTCATGCACCAGGACCACGGCCAGTCGCCGGCCGTGTGCCAGGCCGCGATCCGCTCCGGCTTCACCTCGGTGATGATGGACGGTTCGCTGGAAGCGGACGGCAAGTCGGTCGCCTCCTACGAGTACAACGTGGAAGTGTCGCGTGAAGTGGTCAAGTTCTCGCACGCCATCGGCGTCACGGTGGAAGCGGAACTGGGCGTGCTCGGCTCGCTCGAAACCATGAAGGGCGACAAGGAAGACGGCCACGGCGCCGACGGCACCATGACGCGCGAACAGCTGCTGACCGACGTGGCCCAGGCCGCCGACTTCGTGGCCCGCACCCAGTGCGACGCGCTGGCCATCGCCATCGGCACCTCGCACGGCGCCTACAAGTTCTCGCGCCAGCCCACCGGCGACATCCTGGCCATCGACCGCATCAAGGAAATCCACGCCCGCATCCCCAACACCCACCTGGTGATGCACGGTTCCTCGTCCGTGCCGCAGGAACTGCTGGCCATCATCCGCCAGTTCGGCGGCGACATGAAGGAAACCTACGGCGTGCCGGTCGAAGAGATCCAGGAAGGCATCCGTCACGGCGTACGCAAGATCAACATCGACACCGACATCCGCCTGGCCATGACGGCCGCCGTGCGCAAGTACCTGTTCGAGAACCCGTCCAAGTTCGACCCGCGCGACTTCCTCAAGCCAGCCCGCCAGGCGGCCATGGATATCTGCAAGGCCCGCTTCCTGGCGTTCGGCTGCGAAGGCCAGGCCGCCAAGATCAAGCCGATCGCACTGGAAAAGATGGCCGAGCGCTACGCCGCCGGCAGCCTGGCCCAGGTCGTCAAGTAATTCCATCCAGGCGCTGCCGCATCCGGCGGCGGCGCCGTTTATCGTTGAGTGAGTAAAATGTCTGAAAAAACGTTAGTCGGTATCGTCATGGGTTCCACCTCGGATTGGGACATCATGAAAGAGGCGGCCCAGATCTGCAAGGATTTCGGCGTTTCCTATGAAGCGCGCGCGCTGTCGGCGCACCGTAC
Organism: Rugamonas sp. FW305-51; assembly: GCF_058786935.1. Lineage (NCBI taxonomy): Bacteria > Pseudomonadati > Pseudomonadota > Betaproteobacteria > Burkholderiales > Oxalobacteraceae > Rugamonas > Rugamonas sp. FW305-51. Next base: position 13,198 of record NZ_JBYSZG010000063.1, on the reverse strand, counting down.
CCCGAAAGAGCTGGAAGCATGGCTGGCCGACATGGAGTCGCGTGGCGCGCAAGCGTTCATCGCCGGCGCCGGCGCCGCCGCCCACCTGGCTGGCGTGGTGGCAGCGTCCACCATCCTGCCCGTGTATGGCGTGCCGATTCCGTCCAAATACCTGAAGGGCCTGGACTCGCTGCTGTCGACCGTGCAGATGCCCAAGGGCATCCCCGTGGCCACGCTGGCCATCGGCGAATCGGGCGCGGCCAACGCTGCGCTGGCCGTGGTATCGGTGCTGGCGCTGAACGACCTGGAACTGAAGACCAAGCTGCGCAACTTCCGCGTGACCCAGGCCGACAAGGTCCGTGGTTCGGTGCTGCCGCAGCTGTAAGTTGTAACTGGTAAGTACTCCGCGGCCGCATAGGCCGCTTTTACGACGGCCGCATAGGCCGTTCATCTCTACGTTAGGAATTATGATGGCTGGTATCCTTGAAACAAACCTGAAATCGCTGCCCTTCCTGCATCGCGGCAAAGTGCGCGACATCTATGCAGTCGGTGACGACAAGCTGCTGGTGGTGCAAACCGACCGCCTGTCCGCGTTCGACGTGATCCTCGACGATCCGATCCCGAACAAGGGCAAGATGCTCACCGAAATGTCCAACTTCTGGTTCAAGAAATTCGGCGATCTGATGCCTAACCACGAGACCGGTATCGACCCCGTCACGGTGGTGGCGCCGGAAGAGCGCGACCAGGTGGACGGACGCGCCATCGTCGTCAAGAAGTTCACCCCGCTGGGTATCGAAGCGATCGTGCGCGGTTACATCATCGGCTCCGGCTGGAAGGATTACCAGAAGACGGGCGCCATCTGCGGCATCGCCCTGCCAGCCGGCCTGCAGGAAGCGCAGAAGCTGCCCGAAGTGCTGTTTACGCCATCGACCAAGGCCCCGGCCGGCGCCCATGACGAGAACATCTCCTACGCCGAAGCGGAAAAAATCGTCGGCGCCGACATCGCGCGCCAGGTCAAGGAAGCGGCCATCAAGCTGTACACGCTGGCAGCGGAATACGCGGCCACGCGCGGCATCATCATCGCCGACACCAAGTTCGAGTTCGGCCTCGATGCCAACGGCACCGTGCACCTGATCGACGAAATCCTGACGCCCGATTCGTCGCGTTTCTGGCCCATGGCCACTTACCAGGTGGGCAAGTCGCCCGAATCGTTCGACAAGCAGTTCGTGCGCGACTGGCTGGAAAGCCAGCCCTGGAACAAGAAGGCGCCCGCCCCGCGCGTGCCGCAGGACGTGCTGGACCAGACCTCGGCCAAGTACGCCGAAGCGCTGCGCCTGCTGACCCAGTAATGATGTAAGTGCCGCCCCCGCCGCCTTGAGCCGCGGGGGCGCGCCGTCCGGGCCGCCGGCCCGGCACAACGAGTGAAATAAAATGAATCATTCCGACGGGGCCGCCGCGCCCCAGGCGGAAATCGACCAGGCCGCCAGGATACTTGAATCGGGCGGCCTGGTCGCTTTCCCCACCGAAACCGTGTACGGCCTGGGCGCCGACGCGGAAAATCCGGCCGCCGTGGCCCGCATCTACCAGGCCAAGGGCCGGCCCAACGACCATCCCGTGATCGTGCACGTGGCGCCCGGCGCCGACCTCGATTACTGGGTGACCGACATCCCGCAACAGGCGCGCCAGCTGGTGGCCGCTTTCTGGCCCGGCCCGTTGACGCTGATCCTCAAGCGCGCCAGCCACATCCCCGACGCCGTCTCCGGCGGCCAGGATACGGTGGGCCTGCGCTGCCCGTCGCATCCGGTGGCCATCGCCCTGTTGCGCGCCTTCAAGGGCGGCAAGGGCGGGCTGGCCGCGCCGTCGGCCAACAAGTTCGGCCAGGTCAGCCCCACCACGGCCCAGCACGTACGCGACGAGTTCGGCGCCGAACCGCTGCTGGGCGCCGTGCTCGACGGTGGCGCCAGCGCGGTCGGCATCGAATCGACCATCGTCGACCTGTCGCGCCTGGCCACGCACGGCCCCGTGCTGCTGCGGCCCGGCCACATCAGCGCCCAGCAGATCGCCGACGTCATCGGCCAGCAGCCGGGCTTGCCCGACCACAGCGCGCCGCGCGCCTCCGGCACGCTCGAGTCGCACTACGCGCCCCACACCCCGGTGGCCATGCTGGCGCCGGACGCGTTGCCGGCCACGCTGGCCCGGCTCGAAGGGCTGGGCCGCAAGGTGGCCCTGATCGCCTGCTCGGTCGCGGCCGGCAACGGGCCCTGCGTGCGCCTGCCGGCCGAACCGGTGGGCTATGCCTATGGCCTGTACGCGGCCCTGCGCCAGCTGGACCTGAGCGGCGCCGATTTGATCCTGGTCGAAGCGCCGCCACAAGAGTTGCGCTGGCTGGGGGTAAATGATCGATTGCGGCGCGCAGCATTCGGATCTTCTGGTATTGTTGAGAGGTTCCTGCGCGCTTGATACCAAGCCCGTCGACCTTGTTTTTTTGATACGAACGGCCCACGGCGCGCCTGACATCACAGGAGGCCGCCATGTGCACGTTCCCCATCGTCCCGCTCACCACCGTGTTGCGTGCCGCCGTGGCGGCGCTGGCCCTGGCGGCCGGCCTGGCCGCGGCCGCCGACAGCGCGCCCGGCACGGCGGCGGCGCCTCCCGCGCCGCCAGCGGGCACCTTGCTCGACGGTCCCACCCTGGTGCCCATCCCCGTGGGCGGCGGCGCCAGCGTGGACAGCCTGGAGCCGGCCACCCTGAGCATCGTCCTCAAGCGGGCCCAGGGCGGAGTGCTGATGGCCATCGCCGGCGAACCGCTGTGCAGCATCACCGTCTACAAGATGCGCTATGAAACGGGCGGCGGCCGCGGCGAGGCCACCGACACGGGCGGCGTGCTCATGCTGCCCGGCGGCGACGACCAGCGCTGCATGGGGCCCCGTCCCGTGCTGCTGTATGCCCACGGCACCGTGCTCGACCGCAATTTCAGCATGGCCCGCCTGAACGGCGAAGCGCGCCTGGTGGCCGCCATGTTCGTGGCCCAGGGCTACATCGTGGTGGCGCCCGACTATGCCGGCTATGGCACCTCGTCCCTGCCTTACCATCCCTACCTGAACGCGGAGCAGCAGGCCGGCGACATGGCCGACGCCCTGCGCGCGGCGCGCGCCGCCTTGCCGCGGCTGGGCATGCAGCCCTCGTCCAAGCTGTTCGTGACCGGCTATTCGCAGGGCGGCTTCGTGGCCCTGGCCACCCAGCGCGCCATGCAGGACCGCTACGGCAGCGAATTCCAGGTCACGGCCACGGCCGGCCTGTCGGGCCCCTACGCGCTGCTGCAGATGGCCGACGACATCTTCAGCGGCCGTCCCAACGTGGGCATCACGGCCTACCTGCCGCTGCTGACGACGGCCGGGCAGAAGTCCGGCGCCACGCTCTACACTTCGCCGGCCGAGCTGTACGAGGAACCGTACGCGGACGGCATCGAGACGGTGCTGCCGGCCACCCAGCGCATGGACGACCTGATCAAGGCTGGCAAGCTGCCGGCCGGCGCCCTGTTCGCCGGCGACGCCCAGCCGCAGGGGGAGGGCGCGTCCACCCATTTCGCCGACAGCAACCTGGTGCGCACCAGCTACCGCAAGGCTTACCTGCAGGACGTGGCGGCCCACCCCTGCGGCACCGACCCGGCCCAGCCGCTGGCCTGCCGCAGCGCCAACCGGCTGCGCCAATGGCTGCAGAAGAACGACTTGCGCAGCTACCAGCCCCGTACGCCGCTGCTGCTGTGCGGCGGCCAGCGCGACCCGGTGGTGCCGTTCGCCAACGCCAGCGCCGCCCATGATTACTTCGCCGCCCACGGCGTGGCGCCCCAGCTGTTGGACCTGGAGGCGGCCGCGCCCGACGCCTACCAGGACATCCGCGGCGGTTTCACCCAGGCCGTCCAACGGGCCCGGGCCGACGCGGCCGCCCACGACCGCGATCCCGACAAGGCGGTGCTGGACAATTACCACGGCCGGCTGGTGGCCCAGTACTGCCTGATGGCGGCGCGGGAATTTTTCAGGATGTCAGGGCGTTAATTTTGCCTTTCTGCTATGCTACTGGGGTTGCCGGCCGACATATAATGGACGCCCGGCCGTCCCGACCCTCGCTAGGAGTGCCATGCGCCACCCGACTTCGCCCGCTGTCCGTCCTGCCCGCCGTGTCCGCACCGGCCTTACCCATGCCGCCCTGCCGGCGCTGTTGTTGGCCCTGCTGACGGCCTGCGGCGGCGGGGGCGGCGGCAGCGGCCAGACTGCCGGCGGCGGCGTGGTAACGCCGCCCGTCAGCTTGCGCGGCACCCTGATCGGCAGCGCGGCCGTGGTGCCCGTCACCGTCAACGGCGCCAGCGTCACCACGCTGCAGCCGGCGGCGCTGAGCCAGCTGCTGGAAGCGGCCCAGAAGAACAGCACCACCATCACCGGCAATCCGACCTGCGCCATCACCACCTTCACGCTGAAATACCACACGGTGGGCAGCGCCGGCGAAGACACGGACGCGGCCACCGCCATCATGGTGCCGTCCGGCACCGACAGCGCTTGCCAGGGCAACCGTCCCGTGCTGCTGTACGCCCACGGCACCTCCGTCCTCAAGCGCACCGACATGAGCGACCTGTCGGCCATGGAGCCGCGCCTGGTGGCGGCCATGTACGCGGCCCAGGGCTACATCGTGGTGGCGCCCGATTACGCGGGCTACGCCGGCTCCACGCTGCCCTATCATGCCTACCTGGACGCCGGCCAGCAAGCGAGCGACATGGTCGATGGCCTGCGGGCCGCGCGCAAGGTATTCGCCATCATCGGCGCCCATCCGGCCGACCAGCTGGTGCTGACCGGCTACTCGCAAGGCGGCTACGTGGCCCTGGCCACCCAGCGTGCCATGCAGACGGGGTACGCCGGCGAATTCGCGGTGACGGCCGCCGCCCCCATGTCGGGGCCGTACGCGCTGGCCCAGTTCGGCGACGCCATCTTCGGCGGCAAGCCCACGCAAGGGTCCAGCGGTTTCCTGCCCATGCTGATCAATGCCGGCCAGCACGCCAACGCCGGCCTGTACACGAGCACCAGCGACATCTATGAAGCGCCTTACGCGGCCGGCATCGCCGACCTGCTGCCCGGCACCGCCAGCCTGGGCGAGCTGGTGGCGGCGGGCCGCCTGCCCAACGACGTGCTGTTCGCCAAGGATTCCCTGCCGCAGGCGGACGGCTATGCCAGCTTCTTCGGGGCCGGCAACCTGATCAAGACCAGCTACCGTGACGGCTACCTGGCCGACGTGGCCAGCCACCCGTGCGGCGCCAGCAGCGCCGACCCGCTCAACTGCGCGCCCGCGCACACGCTGCGCAAGTGGCTGGTGAAAAACGACTTGCGCAGCTACACGCCGGCCGTGCCCATGCTGCTGTGCGGCGGGGCCCAGGATCCGCTGGTGCCGTTCCAGAACGCCAGCGCCACGGCCGACTACTTCGCGGCCCATGGCGTGCCGCCGTCCAGCCTGACGCTGCTCGATCTCGAAAGCGGCAACCTGGTCGACGCCTACGGCACCACCCGGCTGGCATTCCAGGCCGCCAAGTCGCTGCTGGGCCGGCTGTCGGGCGACCAGGCCGTCCGCGACAGCTACCACGCCGGCCTGGTGGCCCCGTTCTGCATGCGCGCCACGCGCGACTTCTTCCAGGCCAGGCTGAACCGCTAGTGCGTTGCGCCGACGGCGTCCGGCCTGCCCGGGCGGCCGGGCGCACCCGCCCCGGACGGACTGAACCCCGCTAGTTGCGGCGCAACTGGCGGGGTTCCTGCTCTGGCGGGCTGCGGTGCGTGCCGGCGTAAGCTGGGGGGAATTCGGTTCGGGCGGTCCGTCTCAGGCCAGGCTGCGGAACTGGCCGCCGTGGAAGATGAGCGGGGCGCGCGGCGTCAGTTCGCAATGCTCCACTTCGCCCACGAAAATCACATGATCGCCTTCCGGATAACGGCTGCGGTTGTGGCACTCAAACCACGCGCAGGCGCCCGTGAGGATGGGCTGTCCCGTGCGCGACAGTTCGTACGGCACCGCGTCCCACGGATAGTCGCCGCGGGTGGAAAACAGCTTGGCCAGGTGGGCCTGGTCGGCCGCCAGCACGTTGATCACGTAGTGGGAATTGCCGCTGAAGATGGGCATGCTGTTGGCGGCCGTGCCCAGGCTCCACAGCACCAGCGGCGGCGCCAGCGAGACGGAATTGAAGGAACTGGCCGTCAGGCCACGGAACGAGCCGTCGGCCAGCCGGGTGGTGATGACGGTGACGCCGGTGGCGAACTGGCCCAGCGCCTGGCGGAAGTGACCGGTGTCGAACGTGGGCGCCGGGGCGCGCGGGGAGCGAGTATTCATAGAAAGCCTGTGTCTTTCCGTCATTATGCCAAAGAATCACAGGGGCCAGCGGAATCGCGCCATTTCCTGTAATAGGTGCGCGGCCCCGCCGTTTGCGTTACAGTGAGTCTCATCGAACAGCCGACGAGCAGGGGATGTCATGACGAGCAATACGGGGGCGGCCGCCGCGACGGAAACGGCGGTGCTGGGAGGGGGATGTTTCTGGTGCCTGGAAGCGGTGTACCTGGAGGTGCGCGGCGTGCTGCGCGTGGAGTCCGGCTACACGGGCGGCGCCCAGCCCGATCCCACTTACGAGCAGGTGTGCAGCGGCACCACGGGCCACGCGGAAGTGGTGAAGGTGGAATTCGACCCGGCCGTGATCGCCTACCGCGACCTGCTGGAGATCTTCTTTACCATCCACGACCCCACCACGCTGAACCGCCAGGGCAATGACGTGGGCACCCAGTACCGCTCCGTGATCTACTTCCAGTCGCCGCAGCAGGAAGCGACGGCGCGCCAGGTGATCGCGGCCATGGCCCACGTGTGGGATGCGCCCATCGTGACGGAACTGTCGCCGGCCCAGCCCTACTACAAGGCCGAGGACTACCACCAGGACTACTTCCGCCAGCATCCGCTGCAAGGCTATTGCGCCTTCGTGGTGGCGCCCAAGGTGGCCAAGTTCCGCAAGATCTATGGCGAGCGGCTCAAGTAACCCCCTCACAGCGGAGCCGGCATGAAGGTAGTCATCGTCGACGATACCCACATCAATCTGGTGCTCATGTCGCGCCTGATCGACAAGCTGGACGGAGTGGCCACCGTCACCTTCCAGTCGGCCCGCGAGGCGCTGGCCTGGTGCAACAGCAATCCCTACGACCTGCTCATCGTCGACTACATGATGCCCGACCTGAACGGGCTGGAACTGATCGCCGGCCTGGCCGCGCCGCCCGGCGAGCGCCCGCCCGTGCTGATGGTCACGGCCAGCATGGACGTGGAAGTGCGGCACCGGGCGCTGGAGAACGGCGCCAGCGATTTCCTCATCAAGCCCATCGACAAGGTCGAGTTCCTGGCCCGCACCCGCAACATGCTGGCCCTGCGGCGCGCCACCGTGAGCCTGCAGCACCGGGCCAGCTGGCTGGCCGAGGAAGTGAGCAAGGCCACGGCCGAACTGCGCGCGCGCGAGCAGGAAACCATCTTGCTGCTGTGCCGCGCCTCCGAATACCGCGACCCGGAGACGGGCGCCCACATCCAGCGCATGGCCCGCTACTCGTGCCTGATCGCAGCCGAGCTGGGCCTGCCGCTGGAGCAGCAGCAAGACATCCTCAACGCGGCCCCCATGCACGACATCGGCAAGGTGGGCACGCCCGACCACATCCTGCTCAAGCCGGGCCGGCTCGACCCGGACGAAATGACCATCATGCGCCAGCATGCCGTGATCGGCTACCAGATCCTTAAGGATTGCCAGGCGCCCATGCTGCAGCTGGCGGCCCAGATCGCCCTCAGCCACCACGAGCGCTACGACGGCGCCGGCTATCCCAACGGCCTGGCCGGCGAGGCGATTCCGCTGGTGGGCCGCATCGTGGCCGTGGCCGACGTGTTCGACGCCCTCACCAGCGTGCGCCCCTACAAGCAGGCCTGGACCATGGCGGCGGCGCGCCAGCACCTGGAGGATAACTGCGCCACCCACTTCGACCCCCAGTGCGTGCAAGCGCTGCTGCGGCGCTGGCGCGAGGTGGAGGAAATCCGCGCCCGCTACCGGGACGAAAGGAAGCCGGCCTGAGCCGGCGGCATCCATGCAGTACGAACGCCTGGTCCAGCTGGTACGGCGCGCCCTGAACGCGGCCGACGACGGGGAAATGCAGCAGCGCCTGGCCGACCTGCGGGCCATCGGCGAGACCACGCTGGCTAACGGCCTGCTGACCTTGATCGCCCAGGCCGAACGGGCCGACCCCGGCATCGAACCGCGCCTGCGCGAGCTGGAAGCGGAGGCCGAACGGCTGCGCCAGGCCAACGCTTTGCTGCGCAAGGAAAACCGCCAGCAGCGCGGCAACGTGGGCACCTGGCGCGACAAGCGGGCCGCGCGCCGCGCGCTCGACCTGGACGCCCAGCGCGAGGCCGAGCAGGCCGGCGGCCAGCAGGCGCTGACGGAGCAGATCCTCGACCAGCTGCCCATCCCCATCTTCCTCAAGGACCGGGAAGGGCGCTTCCTGCGCTTTAACCGCCGCTTCGAGGAGCTGACCCAGCGCTCGCGGGTGGAAATCCTGGGCCGCACGGTGGACGACTTCGCCTCGCCCCGCTGGGCCGAGCTGACCCGGGCGGAGGATGAACTGGCGTGGAACAGCGGGCGCATGGTCACCAGCGAGCGCCGCCTGGCCGGCTTCGACCCGCCGGTGGACGTACTGGTCAGCCGCAACGTGCTCCGCAGCGGCGACCAGGCCTACATGCTGGGCTACTTCATCGACATCAGCGAGCAGCGCGCCGCGCGCCAGGCCATGCAGCGGGCCGTGGAATCGGCCGAGGCGGCCAGCCGGGCCAAGAGCGAATTCCTGGCCAACATGAGCCACGAAATCCGCACTCCCATGAACGGTATCCTGGGCATGACGGAACTGGTGCTGGAGTCGGACCTCACACCCGCGCAGCGGGCCGACCTGGCGCTGGTGCAAGCGTCGGCCCACGCCCTGCTGCACATCGTGGACGACATCCTGGACTTTTCCAAGATCGAGGCGGGCAAGCTCGATATCGAGGAAGTGCCGTTCGACCTGCGCCAGCTGGTGGCCGACACGGTGCGCGCCATGGGCTTGCGGGCGCGCCAGAAAGGGCTGGCGCTGGACTGCGCGCTGCCGCCCGAACTGCCGCGCATCGTCAAGGGCGACCCGGGCCGGCTGCGCCAGGTGCTCATCAACCTGGTGGGCAATGCCATCAAGTTCACGGCCGACGGCAGCGTGACGGTGGCCCTGTCCGTCGCGCGCGAGCATGACGACCGCAGCGAGATCCGCTTCGCCGTGCGCGACACGGGCATCGGCGTGGCGCCGGAAAAGCAGGCCATGATCTTCGAAGCGTTCGCCCAGGTGGACGGCTCGACCACGCGCCAGTACGGCGGAACGGGCCTGGGCCTGGCCATCTGCCGCCGTCTCGTGATTTTGATGCAGGGCCAGCTGGAGGTGGACAGCGTGCCGGGGCAGGGCAGCACCTTCAGCTTCACCGTGCCGCTCAGGCACACGGGCGTGGCGCTGGTGGCGCCGTTGCCGCCGCCGCGGGTGCAGGTGCCGCGGCCCGACCCGTTAGGGGCCGATCCCGAGCCGCCGCCCGTGGCCGGGCCGGACGGCGACGGCCTGCGCGTGCTGCTGGCCGAGGACAATCCCGTCAACCAGCGGCTGGCCCTGCGGCTGCTGGAAAAGCTGGGCCACCGCGTGACGCTGGCCGACAATGGCCTGACCGTGCTCGAACGCACGGCGCGCGAAACCTACGACCTGATCTTGATGGATGTGCAGATGCCGGGCCTGGACGGGCTGGCCGCCACGCGCCAGATCCGCCACCGCGAGCTGAACCAGGGGGGCCACGTGCCCATCATCGCCATGACGGCGCGCGCCATGGCGGGCGACCGCGAACGCTGCCTGGAGGCGGGCATGGACGATTACCTGGCCAAGCCGGTCGATAGCGCGGCCCTGGCCGGGATGCTGGCCCGCTACCGGCCGCAGCCGGCGCAACTGGTGCTGGACTGGCGCGCCGCCCTGCAGCGGCTCGACGGCGACGCCGACTTGCTGCAGGAACTGGCCGTGCTGTTCCTGGCCGACGGCCCCCTGCTGTGGCAGGAGCTGACGGCGGCGCTGGCGGCCGGCGACGCCGAGCGCAGTGCACGGGCCGTGCACAGCCTGAAAGGTGTGCTGGTCAATTTCGGCGCGGCGCGGGCGCTGGCGGCGGCCGAGCAGCTGTCGGCCAGCCTGCGGGCGGGCGGTGGCGCCAGCGGTGGTGACGCAGGAACAGGCGCCGGCGCAGGCGTCGGCATAGGCGTCGGCACAGGCACAAACCTGGCCCCGGCCCTGGCCGCGGCGGCCCGGTTGGAACCCATCCTGGACCAGGTCTACGACGCGCTCAGGACAGTGGTGGCCGGCGCCGCGCCCAATGCGGGCTGAACGGCAGCGGGCGCCCCATACATGTAGCGGCGCGACCACGGCAGGGCCGCCGCGGAGCGGCCCGCCTTGCCGCACACGATCTGGTACAGGCTGATCAAATCCTGTTCGAAGGCATAGCTGCAACCGGCCAGGTACACGTGCCAGATGCGGAAACGCTTGTCGCCGCCCAAGGCCCGCACCCGTTCGGCGCGGGCCTCGAAATTTTCCGTCCACAGGGCGCAGGTGCGGGCGTAATGGCGGCGCAGGTTCTCCACGTCGTAGGCCTCCAGCTGGCCCTGCTGCATGGCCTTGAGCACCTGGCCCAGGTGCGCCAGTTCGCCGTGCGGGAACACGTATTTCTGGATGAATTCGCCGCCGCCGTAGGGCGTCTCGCCGTTGTCGGGATCGGTGCTGGTGATGCCGTGGTTCATGGCCAGGCCGTCGTCGGCCAGCAGGGTGCGGATGGTGGCGAAATAGGCCGGCAAGTGGCGCACGCCCACATGCTCGAACATGCCCACGCTGGTGATGCGGTCGAATTGGCCCACCACGTCGCGGTAGTCCTGCAGCCGGATGTCGACCAGGTGTTCCAGCCCCGCCGCCCGCACCCGCTCGCGCGCCAGCGCGTACTGGTTTTCTGACAGCGTGATGCCGACGCAGCGGGCGCCGTAGCGCTGCGCCGCCCGGATCACGAGGGCGCCCCAGCCGCAGCCGATGTCGAGCAGGCGCTGGCCCGGCTGCAGCGCGATCTTGGCCAGGATGTGGTCGATCTTGTTGAGCTGGGCTGTGGCCAGGTCTTCCTCGCCCGTTTCGAAATAGGCGCAGGAATAGACCATGTTGGGGTCCAGGAACTGCTGGTAGAACTCGTTGGACACGTCGTAGTGGTAGCGGATGGCCTCGGCATCCTTGTCGCGGTCGTGGCGCATGCTGCGCACGATGCGGGCGAACTTGCCCTCGGCCTTGAGGGTGGTGCGGGCCAGGGCGTTGACGACGGCGATCATGTCGCGCGCCTTGCCCTTGACCTCGATCGCCCCTTCCACATAGGCCGTGCCCAGGTTGGACAGCGACGGCGTGAGCAGGTAGCGTGCGGCCGAGGCGCGTGGCAGGCGTATCGTCACCCGCGGCGCATCGGGGGAAAAGTCGATGCGCTGCCCGTTCCACAGTTCGATGCGCAAGGGCAGGGCGATTTGCTGGCGGATCGCGGCGATCCAGCTGCTGAGTCGGTTTTGCAGGAACACGATAGCCTCCGGGTGAGGGACGGCGCCGCCGCCCCAGGTTCAGAAACAAGGTCAGTCCGACTGGCCGGCCCGCAGTGCGCAGTCCCCCGCCGGGGGCGGGATCAGGGCTGCAGGCGCTGCTTCAGCCAGGTGCCGTCGGGCTGGCGCACGTAGACGATGCGGTCGTGGAAGCGCGAGCGGCGGCCTTGCCAGAACTCGATGCGCTCCGGCACCAGGCGGTAGCCGCCCCAGTAGTCGGGACGCTTGGGCTGCTCGCCTTGGGCCTGGGCCACGGCTTCATAGTTTTCCTCCATCTGCGCCCGGCTGCCGATGGGCGCGCTCTGCTGCGAGGCCAGCGCGGCCAGCTGGCTCTTTACGGGCCGGCTGTAGAAATATTTGTCGCTTTCCTCGGGCGACGTCTTCTCCACCCGGCCTTCGATGCGTACCTGGCGTTCCACCTCGCTCCAGAAGAACAGCAGCGCCGCGTTCGGATTGGCGGCCAGCTGCTGGCCTTTCTGGCTGTCGTAGTTGGTGTACCACGTAAAGCCGCGCTCATCGTACTGCTTGATGAGCACGATGCGCGACGTCGGCTTGCCGTCCGCATCGACCGTCGACACGCTCATCGCGTTCGGTTCGTTGACCTGGGCGTTGAGCGCTTCGTCGAACCACTTGGAAAACTGCGCAATCGGGTTGTCCAGCACGTCCTCTTCGCTCAGGCTGGCCAGGCCGTAATCGAGCCGCAAGTCGGCCAGCGTCTGCGCGCTGGTGGGCACGATGCCGCGCCGGCGCTGCATCGCCTGGCCCAGCAATTCCATCTGTTCGTCGGTGAACAGGCGTTTGGCCATGGGCGCGATCTGGTTTTCTTCCGTCAGCATGTGGGCCGCGTAGGCTTCGCTGAAACGGGTCACGTCCTGCACGGACAGGGCCGTATCCAGACCGTTGGCAATCTTGTCAAGTTGTGCTTTTAGTATAGCCCATTCCCCATCCATGCGCTCGTGATCGGCCAGGATGCCGGGCACCACGGCCGCCAGCAGGGCGGCGTCGGCGCCGCGCGCGGTGGCCTGCAGCATGGGCATCAAGTCCTGCTCTTCGTCGGCGTGGTGCATGTGGGCGGCGTGGTCGAAATACTTCAGCACGGCCTGGGCCGCCTTCTGGGCCGCCGTGTCGGCGCCATGCTGGGGCAGGTGGCCCAGCAGGTTCTGCAGGGTTTGCAGTTGCTTGCGGATGCGATCGTGGCAGTGTTTGAGGACAGCGATCGGCTGGTTGAAATCGGGCGCGGTATCGATCAGGGAATTGCTCATGGATGGTCTCGGAAAAAGCGCGTGGAGGGAGGTCGGCAGGAGTTGACTGGCTGCCAACTAAAGCATTCTAAAATATTTTTGCCAGCGCGTCCGTTAAAATGGCGGGATGAACAGTACCGATATCAATAGCATGCCAATTATTGGCGACGAGGTCGATTTCGAGCGCCGCTTCGGCGGTATCGCCCGCCTGTACGGGGACGCCGCGCTGGCCCGCTTCCGCAGCGCCCACATCTGCGTGATCGGGGTGGGCGGGGTG
>NZ_JBYSZG010000062.1:0-31661 GCF_058786935.1 Rugamonas sp. FW305-51 | reverse complement strand
GCTTCCACGGCCGCGTTCAGGGCCAGGATGTTGGTCTGGAAGGCGATGCCGTCGATCACGCCGATGATGTCGACGATGCGGCGCGACGAGGCCTTGATCGAGCCCATGGTGTCGACCACCTGGGCCACCACGGCGCCGCCGCGCTGGGCCACCGACGAGGCGGAGATGACCAGCTGGTTGGCCTGGCGCGCGTTGTCGGCGTTCTGCTTGACGGTGGAGGTCAGCTCTTCCATCGAGCTGGCCGTCTGTTCGAGCGAGCTGGCCTGCGACTCGGTGCGCCCCGACAGGTCCTGGTTGCCGGCCGCGATCTGGCCCGCCTCGCCGGCGATGTTGGCGGTGCCGGCGCGCACCGTGCCCACCGTGCGCGCCAGGCTCTGGTTCATGTCCTGCAAGGCCCGCAGCAGCTGGGCCGTTTCGTCGCGTCCGGCCGGCGCGCTCTGCGTGCTGAGGTCGCCGTCGGCCACGGCGCGGGCGATGCCCACGGCCGCGTTCAGGGGCACCGTGATGGAGGCCGTGATGCGCCACGCCAGCAGGGCCGACACGGCCAGCGCGGCCAGCCCCATCACCGTCATCATGCGGCGCGAGAAGTCGATGTCGCCGGTGGCGCGCCGGCCGCCGGCCTCGATGTCGGTCTTCTGCCGGGCCACCATGGCGCGCGTATGCTCGAGCAGGGCATCCAGGGCGGGGAAGGTTTCGCGGTTCATCAGGGCCGCCGCCTGTGCCTTGTCGCCGGCCTCCACCAGGTCGGCCACCTTGAGGAAGGAGGCGGCGTAGCTGGCGCGGGCGACCTGCAGCTTGGCCAGCAGGGCTTGCTCGGGTCCGGTGTCGGCCAGCTTGCCCAGGGTGGCCAGGGCGGCGTCGATTTCCTGCTTGTCCTGGTCGATGCGGGCATAGCTGCCGGCGCGCTGGGCCTTGTCGTCGATGATGAACAGGGCCAGCGTGCGGCGCGCGTCTTCGCGCGCGTCGGCGTCGATTGTGGCGGCGGCCGAGGCGCTGGGCCAGTCGCGCTCGACGATGTCGTGCGCGCTGGCGCTGATGGAGCCGAAGCGGCCGATGCTGGTGCCTATCATGGCCAGCATCATCAATACCAGCAGGCCGAAGCCGGCCCGCAGCCGGGTGCGGATGCTCAGTCGGGCGAGGTCCATGGCGCCTCCCGTCAGGCCGTGGGGGCGTCGCTCAGGCCCATCTCGGCGCTGGACATGAGCTTGTCGATGTCGACCAGGATCAGCATGCGCTCGTCGAGCGTGCCCAGGCCGATCAGGTAGTCGTTGCTGAAGGCGGTGCCCATTTCCGGCGCCGGCTTGACCTGGTCGGGCGTGAGGGTGGTCACGTCCGACACGGAATCGACCACCATGCCCACCACGCGCCCGCCGATGTTGAGGATGATGACGACGGTGAACTGGTCGTACACCGGTTCGCCCAGCCGGAACTTGATGCGCATGTCGACCACGGGGATGATGATGCCGCGCAGGTTGATCACGCCCTTGATGAATTCGGGCGCGTTGGCGATGCGGGTCACCGTTTCGTAGCCGCGGATCTCCTGCACCTTGAGGATGTCGATGCCGTATTCCTCGGAGCCGAGGGTGAAGGCGAGAAATTCGCGCCCGGCGATGTCGTTGCCGGACAGGGTGGCCGATGCAGCTTCTTGCATGCTAGGGTCCTTTGCGTGGTGGGGCGGTCCGCGCGGGGCGGACCGGATGCCGGCCGGGCAGCGCCGCCGGGCTCGTATTGCTTGGTCGCCGCGGCCCGTCCAAGCTGACACGCCGCCGTCCAAGAGTAGCAGAGTCGCCGCCGGAATACGAGCGTGGCAGTGGTTCTTTTCGCACTTTGTTCCTCTATGGAAGCTATCAATTCCATAGGGGGTTGTCACGCTGTACGAATCTGATTATGCTAGGTCCAAGGCGGCCGCGCAGAGTCGCCAGCCAGCGCAGCCACTGTGCCCCATGAGGAGACCGTATGACCGATTCCAACGCTGCAGACGAGAACTGGCTGCTCGACGAGGACGAAGAGGAGTCCCCGCCGCCCGGCCCGGGCGCGCCTGACCAGCGGCTGTGGCGTGTGCTGATCGTCGACGACGACGTCGACGTGCATGCCGTCACGCGGCTGGCGCTGCGCAACGTCAGCTTCAAGGGGCGGGAACTGGAACTGTATTCGGCCTACAGCGGCCGCGAAGCGTACGAGATCCTGCGCACCACGCCCGACATCGCCCTGGTGCTGCTGGACGTGGTGATGGAGACGGACGACGCCGGCCTGATCCTGGCGCGCCGCATCCGCGAGGAACTGCACAACAGCATCGTGCGGGTGGTGCTGCGCACGGGCCAGCCGGGCCAGGCGCCCGAGCAGCGCGTGATCATCGAATACGACATCAACGACTACAAGGCCAAGACCGAGCTCACCACGCAAAAGCTGTTTACCACCGTGATCTCGGCCCTGCGCGCCTACGAGAGCTTGAACATGCTCGAGCGCAGCCGCATCGGGCTGGGCAAGATCCTGGCCGGCGCCACCAATCTGTACCAGATCCACTCGCTGCGCGAATTCGCCTCCGGCGTGCTGAACCAGGTCTCGGCCATCCTCGACGTCGGCTCGGACGGCGTGCTGTGCCTGATGCAGGGCGACACCGGCGTCACCACCGTGGTGGCCGCCACGGGCGGCTACGCGGCCTTGAACGACACGGAACTGATGCCGCAAGACCATCCGCTGTGGCCCACCATCGCCAAGGCGTTCGCGGAAAAGAAGAGCCAGTTCGAGCATCCGGCCAACGTGCTGTTCATCCACACCCAGGAGAACCGGGAAGTGGCCATCTCCGTCACGCCGCCGTGGCCGCTGGCCCAGATCCAGCGCGACTTGCTGGAAGTGTTCTGCCAGCGCATCGCGGCCGCCTTCGACAACCTGTACATGTTCGGCCAGCTGCGCAAGGCCCAGGAAGCGACCGTGGTGGCGCTGGCCGACCTGGCCGAGTTCCGCGACAGCGGCACGGGCGGCCACGTGCGGCGCGTGCAGCAGCTGTCGAGCGCGCTGGCCCTGCGGCTCAAGGAGCGGGGCGCCTGCCTCGACGAACTGACCCCGCAGCTGATCGACATGATAGGCCTGGCCAGCATCCTGCACGACGTGGGCAAGGTGGCCACGCCCGACCATATCCTGCTCAAGCCGGGCCTGCACACGCCCGAGGAGCGGGTGCAGATGCAAAACCACGCCGAAGTGGGCCGTTCCATCCTGGAGCGGGCCGCCAACATGGTCGACGGCGTCAGCTACCTGACCTACGGCGCCGAGATCGCCGGCGCCCACCACGAGCATTACGACGGCCACGGCTACCCCAACGGCCTGGCCGGCAAGGCCATCCCGATCTCGGCCCGCATCGTGGCCGTGGTCGACGTGTTCGACTCGCTGCTGCACGAACGGCCCTACAAGGAACCGTGGCCCCACACGGAAGTGATGAACTACATCACGGAACGGGCCGGCAAGCAGTTCGACCCGGAAGTGGTGACGGCCCTTGTCGAGCTGATCGAGCGCGACCCCACCATCGGCCACACGCCGGACTGAGCGGGGCCGCCGGCCTGCCGGCGCCCTGTGGCTCAATACTCACAGATAACCACGGAAATGCCGGCGCCGCCGGCGGCCCCGTATATACTGGGGCAAAGGGCAGGCCCGTCCATGGTGCCTGTGCCGGCGCGCGCCGCGCCGTCCCACCGGGGAAAGTTCGAACCATGAAAGATTTACAAGGCCTCAGTGCGCTCATCATCGAGCCGCACCAGGGCATGCGCGCCAGCCTGCACGGCATGCTGGGCCAGTGCGGCCTGGCGCGCATCGACGACGCGGCCAATTCCAGCCAGGCCATCCGCCAGATGGCGCTCAAGGCCTACGACCTGATCCTGTGCGAATACGACCTCGAGAGCGGCCAGGACGGCCAGCAGATGCTGGAAGACTTGCGCCACCACCGGCTGATGCACGCGGCCACCCTGTTCTTCATGGTGACGGGCGAGGGCAGCTTCGGCAAGGTGGTCAGCGCGGCCGAGCTGGCGCCGGCCGACTACATCCTCAAGCCGTTCGCGGCCGACGCCATTGTCGAGCGCATCACGCGCGCGCTGGCCAAGCGGGCCGTGTTCCTGCCCATCCACGAACTGATCGACCTGGGCAACCAGCCCGATGCCATCGCCGCCTGCGTGGCCGGGGCCGAGCGCCACCCGCGCTATGGCGTCGAGTTCGACCGCCTGCGCGCCGAGCTGCACCTGGTGCTGGGTGAGGCGGCCGTGGCCGAGGGCATCTACCGCGCCCTGTACGAGAGCCGCGGCGTGGGCTGGGCCCGGCTGGGCCAGGCCAAGACCCTGTTCCTGCGCGGCCGCTACGGCGAGGCCCAGACCATGCTCGAGCAGCTGCTGGCCCAGTATCCGCGCTTTCTCGACGCCTACGACTGGCTGGCCAGGACCCACGAGGCGCAAGGCGGCCTGCCGCGCTCGCAGGCCGTGCTGATGGAGGCGGTGGACCTGTCGCCGCACGCGCTGCGCCGGCTGCGCCGGCTGGGCGAGGTGGCGCTGGAGGCGGGCGACGTGGACACGGCCGAGCGGGCCTTCCGGCAAGTGGTCAGCAAGTCGCGCTATTCGGAATTTCGCGACGCGCAAGACCATGCGCGCCTGGTGCAGGCCCTGCTGCGCCAGGGCGACCCGGTGCAGGCGGCCGCCGTGATCCGCGACCTCGACAAGGCCATGGCCGGCCAGCGCAACGGCGTGGCCTGCGGCGCCATCGCGGCCACCCTGCTGCACGACTACACGGGCAACGACATGCGGCTGCAGCAGTCGCTCGACCAGGCCCTGGCCGGCTGCCGCATCGCCCACGGCCTGGCGGCCGACCTCAAGCTGGAACTGGCCCGCACCTGCCTGGCCCACGGCCGGGAACGCCAGGGGGCCGAGCTGGTGCGCGAAGTGATGCGCAACGCGGCCGGCCCGGCCGGGGTCGACAAGGCGACGGCCATGCTGGCCCAGGCCGGCCACGGCGCCCTGGCCGAACGGCTGGCCCAGGAGAGCCGGCAGGAGGTGGGCGACATGGTGGCCCACGGCGCGGCCCTGGCCAAGCATGGCGATTACCGGGGCGCGGTGGAACTGATGCTGGAGGCGGTGGCCAAGCTGCCCGACAATCCGCACGTCGTGTTCAACGCGGCGGTGGCCGTGCTCAAGTGCCTGGAGCACACGGGCTGGGACGACCGCCTGGGCCAGCACGGGCTGAACCTGATCGCGGCCGTGCGCCGGCTCGACCCCCTCAATCCCAAGCTCAACGCGCTGTCCGGCCTGCACCAGCAAATTTTGAAGAAATACAACATCCGGGCCGCCCGCTGGAACGACGCGCTGAAAGTGGCGCTGATCTAGCCGCAGGCAGCGCTACAATGGCTGTTATCGCACAGACACAGATGGAACCCCTATGGAACAGGCACCCTTGCGCAACGCGTCCGGCGAAACCCGTCCCGTGCGCGGCCTGTTGCTGAAAAAGCTATGCGGCGACGAAGGCATGTTCGCGCTCGGCGCCTCGGTGGCGCGGGTGGTGCAGCTGGTCGACGCGGACGACCAGGGCACCCACAGCCTGGCCTACTACGTGCTGTCGGACGTGGCGCTGACCCAGAAGATCCTGCGCCTGGCCAACACCCCGGCCTACCGCACGGCCGGCGGCACGGCCGTCACCACCATTTCGCGCGCCATTTCCCTGCTCGGTTTCGACAACGTCAAGACCACGGCCCTGGCCATGCTGCTGGTCGACACGCTGGCCAACAGCAAGCATGCCCAGGCCGTGCGGGTGGAGCTGGAGGCGGCCCTGTGCGCCAGCCTGGTGGGACGGGAAATGGCCCGCCTGTCGGCTTACCAGGGGGCCGAGGAAGCGTCCATCGGGGCCCTGTTCAAGAACATCGGCCCGCTCGTGATCGCGTCCCAGGAGCATGATCGGTTCCGCGAAATCGGCGCCCTGATGGCCGGCGGCAAGCACAGCCAGGCCCAGGCCTCGCAAATGATACTGGGCAGCAGCTACGACACCCTGTCGGCCGCCATCCTGCATGAATGGAAGATCCCGGACGTGATCGTGCGCGCCCTCAGCGCGCTGCCGCCGGGCAAGCAGAAGCCGGCCCTGAACCGCAACGAATGGGTGCGCCAGGTGGTGTCGTTCAGCATCGACGCGGCGCGCCTGCTGGCGCGCAAGGTGGCCCCGTCCGACCCGGACGGGCTGGCCCTGGAGCAGCGTTACGGCACCGCCCTGAACCTGGACCAGGACAAGCTGCAACAGCTGTTTGCCACCGTGCGGCGCGACATGGCGGCCCTGCTCGACAGCATGCAGCTGGGGCCGCAGACGGAAGTGGAGGAGCCCAGCGCGGAAGGCTTGCCCAACGTGCTGCTGCTGGCCACCATGAACGCGGACGGGCGCGAGCGCGACGGCGCCCACCCCAGCGGCAAGCCGTTCAACGCGCGCGAGCTGCTGCTGGCCGGGGTGCAGGAAGTGACGCAGATCCGCGCCACCCCGCACAGCAAGGCCAACGAGGTGATCCAGGCCGTGCTCGAGACGCTGTACCGCAGCATGGGCTTCCGCTTCGCCACCGTGGTGCTGAAGGACGTGCGCAGCGGCCAGTACCGGGCCCGCATCGCGCTGGGCGAGCAGCATGCGGCGCGCCAGGCCGGCTTTGTGTTCCCCCTGCTGCAGGATGGCAGCCTGTTCCACCTGGCCATGGAGAACGACGCTGACCTGATGATCGCCGACGCCGGCACGCCGAAGATCCGCGACCTGCTGCCGGGCTGGTTCCGCACCCTGCTGCCGGACGCCCGCAGCTTCATCGTGCTGCCGCTGGTGGTGCAGGGCACGCCGCTGGGCCTGTTCTACGCGGACCGGATCCAGCCCGCGCCGGAAGGGGTGCCGCCGGACGAGGCTTCGCTGATCCGCGCCCTCAAGGGCCAGGTGCTGGTGGCCCTCACGCCCGGCAACGGCTGAGAGGCTGCGCGGCGCGCCTTAGTCGTCGGCCATCGCGGGCATGCGCAGCAGCGCTTCGAACTGGTGGGCCGGCATGGGCCGCGCGAACAGATAGCCTTGCCCTTCCTCGCACTGCTTGGCACGCAGGAAGTCGCGCTGGGCCGTCGTCTCCACCCCTTCCGCCACCACGCTCAGGCCCAGCGAATGGGCCAGGGCGATGGTGGCCGCCACGATCACCGCGTCGTTCGGATCGCTCTCGATATCCTTCACGAAGCCGCGGTCGATCTTGATGCGGTCGATCTCGAACAGCTTGAGGTAGCTGAGCGAGGAATAGCCGGTGCCGAAGTCGTCGATGGCCACCTTGCAGCCGCGCGCGCGCAGTTCGCGCAGCAGCTTGCGGCTGCGTTCCGGGTCCTGCATGGCGGCCGATTCCGTGATTTCCAGTTCCAGCAGGGACGGCTCCAGGCCGTGCTCGGCCAGCAGCCGGTCCAGCTGGGGCAGCAGGCCGGCGCCGTGGCACTGGCGGGCCGACAGGTTGACGGCCAGCCGCAGGTGGCCCAGGCCGCGGGCGCGCCAGCCGGCCAGCAGCGCGGCGGCCTGCTGCAGCACCCATTCGCCCAGCGGCAGGATCAGGCCCGACTCCTCGGCGATGGGGATGAAGCGGTCCGGCCCCACCAGGCCCAGCTCCGGATGGTGCCAGCGCAGCAGGGCCTCGGCGCCGATGATGGCCTGGTCGGCCAGCCGCACCTGGGGCTGCAGGTAGAGTTCGAACTCGTGCTGCTCGAGGGCCAGCCACAGCCGGTTTTCCAGCATCAGCCGTTCGTGGGTGGCCACGTTCATGGCGGCCGAGAAGAACTGGAAGTTGCCCCGGCCCTGGCTCTTGGCCGCGTACATGGCCGTGTCGGCGTGGCGCAGCAGGGTGCCGGCGTCGGCGCCGTCGCCGGGGAACATGGCCACCCCCACGCTGGCGCCGCTGTGCACGGTGTTGCCGCCCAGCTGGTAGGGCGCGCCCAGCGCCTCGACGATGCGCACGGCGATGGCGCTGGCCTCGTCCGGGCTGACGCTGCCGGAAGTGACGACGATGAATTCGTCGCCGCCCAGGCGGGCGATGGTGTCCACTTCGCGCAGCAGTTCCTGCAACCGCTGGGCCACCGCCTGCAACAGCAGGTCGCCCGTCTGGTGGCCGTGGGTGTCGTTGATCTTCTTGAAGTGGTCGAGGTCGATGAACAGCACGGCCGCCGTGCCGTGCGCGCGCCGGGTCTGGGCCAGCAGCTGCTCCAGGCGCAGGTTCAGCGACAGCCGGTTGTCCAGTCCCGTCAGCGGGTCGTGGTGGGCCAGGCGGTGGATGCGTTCCTGGGCCCGGTGCTGCTCCGTCAGGTCGTGCAGGATGGCCACGAACAGGTGTTCGTCGGGCAGTTCCACTTCGCTCACGGACACGGCCAGCGGGAAGCGCTGGCCGTCGCTGCGCGCGCCCGTCAGCTCGTGGGCGTGGCTGTCGCTGGCGGCGATGCGGCGCAGGATGGCGGCCGCCCCGTCGGCGGCCTCCTCCTGCGGCGGGCCGTCGTCCTGCGGCAGCAGGCGGGCCAGCGGCAGGCCCGGCATCTGCTCGGGCAGGTAGCCGAACAGGCGGCCGGCGGCGCCGTTGGCCGACATCAGGCGGCCGTCGCCGCCGATGGTGAGGATGGCGTCGGCCGCCTTGTCGAGGATGGCTTGCAGGCGCGCCTCGCGTTCGCGCAGGCGGGCCGTGCTGTCCTTGACCTGGGCCTGGATGCGGGCCCGTTCGCCGCTGATGAGCAGCATCAGGGCGCCCAGCAGGCCCGTCAGCAGCAAGCCGCAGGTGAGCACGATCCAGCTTTGCCAGCCCCGCTGCGCCAGCAGGTAGCCGGGCGTGGGGGCCAGCGTCAGGCGGAAGATGCGGCCGCCGAAATGGAGCTGGCGCTGGAAGTCGGCCGCCAGGGCGGGCCGGCCCAGGCCGTCGCGCACCACGTGAAGGGGGCCGCTGTCGTCCGTGTCCTCGAAGCGCACCAGGAAGGCGGGAAAGTCGACCTGTCGCAGGGCATGGTCGAGGTAGCCGTCCATCTGCACCCCGATCAGCAGCATGCCCAGCGCGTGGTGGCGGTCGTTGGCGGCATAGGTGGCCTGCAGCAGCACCATGCCGCGCAGCGCGCCCTTGGGGCGCAGCAGCAGCATGGGGGCGCTGGCCGTGGGCTGGCCCGATTGCAGGGCCCGTTCCACGGCCTGGGCCCGGATCGGCTCGGACAGGAAGTCCAGTCCCTGGAACTGGCGGCTGGCGGGCGGTTCGATGAAGGTGGCCGCCACGTAGCGTTCGCGCGCGCCGGCCGGGCGCAGGTGGCCGTCCGGCCCCACTTCGCGCACGGTGAAGGCCGGCCCCAGGTGGCGCTGGCCCCACGCTTCGAAGCCGGCCCGCTGCGGCGCCGTGACCGGCTGCAGCCAGGCCAGCGACAGCAGTTCGGGACGCTGGTCCAGGTAGCCGTTGGCCAGGTTGCTGAAGTCGTCCGCGCTCAGCACGCGCTGCGGATCGTTGAGGGCCTTGGCCATGGCGAAGATGAAGCGTTCATGCTCGCTGAACTGGGCTTGCAGCAGGTCGCCCATCTGCTGCGCCTTGAGACGAAACGCCTGCAGCTGCTGGTCCGATTCCCAGCGCGCCGCCTGCAGGTAGATGGCCACGAAGGCGGCCATGGCCAGCAGCAGCGGCAGGCCCACCAGGGCCCGGCGCCGCCACCACAGGGTGCGCGGACGGCCGATGGCGATCCAGGTCAGCGGCGCACCGAGCAGGATGCCGATGGTGTCGCCTATCCACCAGGTGAGCCAGTCGGCCGGCAATTGCTGCCAGGTCGTCACGCCGGCCATGGCCATGCCGGTCAGGGCCACGGTGCTGCTGACCAGTGTGACGCCGGGCGCCAGCAGCAGGAAGCGGCCCACGTCGCGCCCCGAGCCCAGGCCCGGCTCCACGCGGCGCCGGAACAGCCGGCTGCCCGCCAGCGCTTGCAGGGTGGCGCCCAGCGCGCCCATCACGGCGCCGATACAGGAGGCGGCCGTGATGCCTTGCGCGCTGAGGGCGGGATAGAACAGGTCGACGGCCAGGGCGCCGGCGGCGACGCCGGGCAGCGGGCGCACGCCGCCGCTGACGCAAGCCGCCAGCGCCAGGCCGGCCGGCAGGAACAGGGGGGAGGCGTAGCTGGGCGGCTGGGCCAGCAGCAGGCCGGCGCGGCCCACGGCGAAGTACAGGGCGCCCAGCGCCAGGTTGGCCAGCAGCGTGTGGCGCCAGTCATGCCGGCGAGGCCGGCCGCCGCTTCGGATGTTCAACGCGGGTGCTCCTGTCTGTGTAGGGGACCGGACGATTGTATAGGAAAATTTGCAACGTAAAAACAACACTTGCACTTTTGTAGAAGGTGCAGTTACAATCTCGCCCCGAAGCGGACGGTTAATCGCTGCAGCAGAAAATAACTGCGGCAGGGGTTGACAGGTCAAAGAAGTTGCTTCATACTCTGCGGTTCCTCGCGGAGGGGTGGCCGAGTGGTTAAAGGCGACAGACTGTAAATCTGTTCTCTATGAGTACGCTGGTTCGAATCCAGCCCCCTCCACCAAGTTGTTGCAGGACGACTGAGTGGCAATGAAGTAAGTGAACGAAACCTCGCGGGTGTAGCTCAATGGTAGAGCAGAAGCCTTCCAAGCTTACGACGAGGGTTCGATTCCCTTCACCCGCTCCAGCATGATCGCGGCGCAATAGTGCGTTGCAAAAATAAGCCCTTGTAGCTCAGTGGTAGAGCACTCCCTTGGTAAGGGAGAGGCCACGTGTTCAATCCACGTCAAGGGCACCAGAATTCGCGGTATTCGTAGCAATACGGCAGTATAAGTAGCACTATCATTGACAGTCGGGCGCGAGCCCGGGCAATCACACCAAATCGTTAGGAGTCTAAAATGGCAAAAGAGAAATTCGAGCGGACCAAGCCGCACGTCAACGTCGGCACCATTGGTCACGTTGACCACGGCAAGACCACCCTGACCGCTGCGATCGCAACCGTACTGTCGAAAAAATTCGGCGGCGAAGCTAAAGCATACGACCAGATCGATGCAGCCCCAGAAGAAAAAGCACGCGGCATTACCATCAACACCGCCCACGTTGAGTACGAGACGGCTGGCCGTCACTACGCCCACGTGGACTGCCCAGGCCACGCCGACTACATCAAGAACATGATTACCGGTGCGGCCCAGATGGACGGCGCGATCCTGGTGTGCTCGGCCGCTGACGGCCCAATGCCACAGACCCGCGAGCACATCCTGCTGGCCCGCCAGGTTGGTGTGCCATACATCATCGTGTTCCTGAACAAGTGCGACCTGGTCGACGACGCAGAACTGCTGGAACTGGTCGAAATGGAAGTGCGCGAGTTGCTGTCGAAGTACGACTTCCCAGGCGACGACCTGCCTATCGTTAAAGGTTCGGCCCGTATGGCGCTGGACGGCGACACCGGTCCCCTGGGCGAGCAGGCCATCATGGCCCTGGCCGATGCACTGGACTCCTACATCCCAACGCCAGAGCGCGCTGTGGACGGCGCCTTCCTGATGCCAGTGGAAGACGTGTTCTCGATCTCCGGCCGCGGCACCGTGGTGACCGGTCGTATCGAACGCGGCGTGATCAAGGTCGGCGAAGAGATCGAAATCGTCGGTATCAAAGACACCGTCAAGACCACCTGCACCGGCGTGGAAATGTTCCGCAAGCTGCTGGACCAGGGTCAAGCCGGCGACAACGTCGGTCTGCTGCTGCGCGGCACCAAGCGTGAAGACGTGGAGCGTGGCCAGGTTCTGGCCAAGCCAGGTTCGATCAAGCCGCACAACCACTTCACCGGCGAGATCTACGTTCTGTCGAAAGATGAAGGCGGCCGTCACACCCCGTTCTTCAACAACTACCGTCCACAGTTCTACTTCCGTACCACGGACGTGACCGGTTCGATCGAACTGCCAGCGGACAAAGAAATGGTTATGCCAGGCGATAACGTGTCGATCACCGTCAAGCTGATCAACCCAATCGCGATGGAAGAAGGTCTGCGCTTCGCAATCCGCGAAGGCGGCCGTACCGTCGGCGCCGGCGTGGTTGCTAAGATCATCGCCTAAGGAATCATCCTGACTACCACCTGGGGCGTCCCAGGTGGTAAGATAGATCCTTCCTCTTAAAGTTTTACGTAGGGACGTAGCTCAATTGGCAGAGCGTCGGTCTCCAAAACCGAAGGTTGGGGGTTCGATGCCCTCCGTCCCTGCCACCTAATTCTGGTGCAGGGCACCGAAAGTAAAAAATGTCAAATCAATCCGTGCAGACCGTCAGCACGTCGAGTGACAAGTTAAAGGTCGCGCTGGCAATTGCCGCCGTGATTGCAGGTGTGGTCGGGTTTTACTACCTGACGAGCATAAACCAACCAGCTCTGGTACGCGCAAGCGCACTTGTAGCTGGTTTGGCTATTGCAGCGCTGATCCTGTGGACGTCAACGACTGGCCGTGAATTCCTCAATTTCGGCAAAGAAGCCGTCCGCGAGACGAAAAAGGTGGTTTGGCCCACCCGCCGCGAAGCCGGCCAGATCACGGGTATCGTGTTCGCCTTCGTGCTGGTCATGGCGATCTTCCTGTGGGGCACGGATAAGACGCTGGAATTTCTGTTGTACGACGTGATACTGGGTATAAGAAAATAATGAGCGAAAATGTGCAAGATGAGGTGCCGGGCAGCGATCCGGCACAAGATGCTGGCGCTGAGCTTAGCACTCCCGTGAGCGTCCCTGTCTCGAACAAGCGCTGGTATGTGGTGCATGCCTATTCCGGGATGGAAAAGAGCGTGCAGCGCGCCCTGATGGAGCGCGTCGAGCGTGCCGGCATGCAAGACCAGTTCGGCCAGATCCTGGTGCCCACCGAAGAAGTGGTGGAAGTCAAGAACGGTCAGAAATCGGTCACCGAACGTCGTTTCTTCCCCGGCTATGTGCTGGTGGAAATGGAAATGACGGACGAAACGTGGCACCTGGTGAAGAACACCAACAAGGTCACCGGCTTTATCGGCGGCAAGTCGAACAAGCCGACCCCGATCCCGGCCCGCGAAATCGACAAGATCATGCAGCAGATGCAGGAAGGCGTCGAAAAGCCCCGTCCCAAAGTGCTGTACGAAGTGGGCGAGCAAGTGCGTATCAAGGATGGTCCGTTTACCGACTTCAACGGCAACGTGGAAGAAGTCAACTACGAGAAATCCAAGGTGCGCGTTTCCGTCACCATCTTCGGCCGCGCCACCCCCGTCGAACTCGAGTTCGGCCAGGTCGAAAAAGTCTAAGCGCCGACCGGAGCGCGCGGCAGTTCAGCGAATCCGGCTAAGAGGAGCCCCGCCACGGCAGTACCGGCGGGGCGCTACTACTCAATCCAACGATAGGAGCCATCATGGCAAAGAAAATCATTGGTTTTATCAAGCTGCAAGTGCCAGCTGGTAAAGCAAACCCATCCCCACCGATCGGCCCAGCGCTGGGTCAGCGCGGTCTGAACATCATGGAATTCTGCAAGGCGTTCAACGCCCAGACCCAAGGTATGGAACCAGGCATGCCGATCCCGGTCGTGATCACCGCCTTCGCCGACAAGTCCTTCACCTTCGTGATGAAGACCCCTCCAGCGACCTACCTGATCAAGAAGCACTCGGGCGTCACCAAGGGTTCGGCCAAGCCGCACACCGACAAAGTGGGCAAGCTGAGCCGCGCGCAAGCTGAAGAAATCGCTAAACTGAAGACCCCGGACCTGACCGCTGCCGACATGGATGCCGCTGTACGCACCATCGCCGGTTCCGCACGTTCGATGGGCATCACGGTAGAGGGTCTGTAATCATGGCTAAACTGTCCAAACGCGTCAAAGCAATCAAAGCCAAGGTCGACCGCACCAAGGCCTACCCATTCGACAACGCCGTCGCCCTGATCAAGGAACTGGCTACCGCCAAGTTCAATGAATCGATCGACGTGTCGGTACAACTGGGCGTGGACCCGAAGAAGTCGGACCAGGTTGTCCGCGGTTCCGTCGTGCTGCCAGCCGGCACCGGCAAGACCGTGCGCGTGGCCGTGTTCGCCACGGGCGAAAAGGCCGAGCAGGCTAAAGCCGCCGGCGCCGACATCGTTGGTATGGAAGACCTGGCTGAGCAAGTCAAAGCCGGCAACATGCCTTTCGACATCGTCATCGCTTCGCCTGACACCATGCGTATCGTCGGTACCCTGGGCCAGATCCTGGGCCCACGCGGCCTGATGCCTAACCCTAAGGTCGGCACTGTTACCCCTGACGTCGCTACCGCCGTGAAAAACGCGAAAGCCGGCCAGGTCCAGTACCGTACCGACAAGGCTGGTATCATCCACGCCACCATCGGCCGCAAGTCGTTCACCGACGCTGACCTGAAGAGCAACCTGGTTGCCCTGATCGACGCGCTGAACAAAGCCAAGCCAGCCACCAGCAAGGGTGTTTACCTGCGCAAGGTAGCGATCTCGTCGACCATGGGCGCTGGCGTCCGTGTCGACCAGGCGACCCTGGCTGCTTAAGCTGTCAAGAATTAAGTCCCTGTGATATGCAGGGCGAATCTTTGGGCTGGTTGTCATATGTTTTTCGTATGGCAGCCAGACAATCAAAGACCGTTGGGCCGAGCGCGATCACACATGCGCGAGGATAAGCAGCTAACCGGGCAACCGGGGCGCGCCCAACGCAGATGGTGTACCCGAACAAGTTTTGTAGTCCATGCTGCGTGAACGTATCCGCTCAGTTCTGTACTTCTTAACGTCGGACGCCGTGTTCGAACCGATGCGAGGTCCCTGGCCATAGGGTCAGGTCCACCGAACATCATTTAAGGAGGTTGACCGTGGGTCTCAATCTGAATGACAAAAAGGCCGTCGTCGCCGAAGTTTCCGCAAAAGTAGCAACTGCGCAAACCATCGTCGTGGCCGAATATCGTGGCATCCAGGTTGCTCACTTGACGCAACTTCGTGCTAAAGCGCGCGCTCAAGGCGTGTACCTGCGAGTGTTGAAAAACACCCTCGCTCGTCGCTCCGTCGAAGGCACGCAGTTCGCCAACCTGGCCGATGAAATGACCGGTCCGCTGATCTACTCGATCTCGGACGACGCCGTTGCCGCAGCTAAAGTCATCAACGACTTCGCTAAAACCAACGACAAACTGGTCATCAAGGCAGGTAACTACGCCGGCAAGCAGCTCGATAAAGCTGCCGTCGCCGCGTTGGCGAGCATTCCTAGCCGTGAAGTCCTCATCTCGCAGCTGTTGGGCGTTATGCTGGCTCCGGTGTCGGGCTTTGCACGTGGTCTGGCTGCTCTGGCAGCGAAAAAATCGGAAGGCGCTCCTGCAGAAGCAGAAGTCGCTGCAGCGTAAGCTGGCCGGTTTTTTCTCAAGTACCAATCGATGTATTAACGAATCAAAAAATTATTGGAGTTTCAAATGGCAATTAGCAAAGACGACATCCTGAACGCAGTGAGCGAAATGTCCGTAATGGACCTGAACGAACTGGTCAAAGCTTTCGAAGAGAAGTTCGGCGTTTCGGCCGCTGCAATGGCTGCACCAGCTGCCGGCGGCGCTGCCGCTGCCGCTGTTGAAGAGCAGACCGAGTTCAACGTTGTTCTGACCGAAGTCGGCGCGAACAAAGTTGGCGTGATTAAAGCTGTTCGCGAAATCACCGGTCTGGGCCTGAAAGAAGCCAAAGACGTGGTCGACGGCGCACCGAAGACCGTGAAAGAAGCCCTGTCGAAAGCTGACGCTGAAGCCGCTAAGAAGAAGCTGGAAGAAGCTGGCGCCAAGGCCGAACTGAAGTAATCAAGTTGTACGGCGGCTAGTTAGTTAGCGCCACGAGCCAAAGCTGCGGATTCCCCCCTGCAAAGGGGGTAATCCGGCTTTGGCTCCTTTGTCGTCTTTGTCGTATTTGTAGCGTTTTTACTACGCTGCAGGAGTACGCAGTTCATTGAATCAGCTGGAAATGGTAGAGCCTTGAGGTTTCGTCTGTGTGACACGCAGCCGACGCTGCTGAAATACAAGCAAAACCTGAACTTTCTATCCTTTCTGTCACTCACGGAGTGTCCATGCACTACTCATTTACTGAGAAGAAACGCATTCGCAAATCATTCGCGAAGCGCGCCAACGTTCACCACGTTCCGTTCCTGCTGGCTACCCAGCTCGAGTCCTACCACAGCTTCTTGCAAGAGGATGTCGCACCGTCCGCGCGCAAGAACGACGGCCTGCAGTCGGCCTTCACCTCCATCTTCCCCATCGTGTCGCACAACGGTTTTGCGCGCCTCGAGTTCCTGTCGTACGTGCTGGGCGACCCCGCCTTTGACGTCAAGGAATGCCAGCTGCGCGGCCTGACGTTCGCCTCGCCGCTGCGCGCCAAGGTGCGCCTGGTGATCCTGGACAAGGAATCGCCGACCAAGCCTGTGGTCAAGGAAATGAAGGAGCAGGAAGTCTACATGGGCGAACTGCCCCTGATGACCACCACCGGTTCGTTCGTCATCAATGGTACCGAGCGCGTCATCGTTTCGCAGCTGCACCGCTCCCCTGGCGTGTTCTTCGAGCACGACCGCGGCAAGACCCACTCCTCGGGCAAGCTGCTGTTCTCGGCCCGTATCATTCCTTACCGCGGCTCGTGGCTGGACTTCGAGTTCGACCCGAAAGACATCCTGTTCTTCCGCGTCGACCGCCGCCGCAAGATGCCCGTCACGATCCTGCTGAAAGCGATCGGCATGTCGCACGAGCAGATCCTGGCCAACTTCTTCGTGTTCGACAATTTCAACCTGCGCTCGGAAGGCGCGGAAATGGAATTCGTCGCCGAGCGCCTGCGTGGCGAAGTGGCCCGTTTCGACATCGTCGACAAGTCCGGCAAGACGCTGGTGCTCAAGGACAAGCGTATCAATGCGCGCCACGTGCGCGACATCGAGGCGGCCGGCATCAAGCACATCTCCGTGCCTGAAGACTACCTGCTGGGCCGTGTGCTGGCCAAGAACATCGTCGACCCGGAAACGGGCGAAGTGGTGGCCAGCGCCAACGACGAGCTGACCGAAGACGTGCTGGGCCGCCTGCGCGAAGCCAACATTTCGGCCATCCAGACCCTGTACACGAACGACCTGGACCAGGGCGCCTACATTTCGCAGACCCTGCGCATCGACGACACGGCCGACCAGATGGCCGCCCGCGTGGCCATCTACCGCATGATGCGTCCTGGCGAACCGCCAACGGAAGACTCGGTGGAAGCCCTGTTCAACGGCCTGTTCTACAGCGCCGACCGTTACGACCTGTCGGCCGTGGGCCGCATGAAGTTCAACCGCCGCATCGGCCGTGACGAACTGACGGGCGCCATGACGCTGTCGAACGAAGACGTGCTGGCCGTGATCAAGATCCTCGTCGAGCTGCGCAATGGCCGCGGCGAAGTGGACGATATCGACCACCTGGGCAACCGCCGCGTGCGTTGCGTGGGCGAACTGGCGGAAAACCAGTTCCGCGCCGGCCTGGTGCGCGTCGAGCGCGCCGTCAAGGAACGCCTGGGCCAGGCCGAAGCGGACAACCTGATGCCGCACGACCTGATCAACTCCAAGCCGATCTCGGCCGCTATCCGCGAGTTCTTCGGTTCGTCGCAGCTGTCGCAGTTCATGGACCAGACCAACCCGCTGTCGGAAATCACCCACAAGCGCCGTGTTTCCGCCCTGGGCCCTGGCGGTCTGACGCGCGAACGCGCCGGCTTCGAAGTGCGCGACGTGCACCCGACCCACTACGGCCGCGTGTGCCCGATCGAAACGCCTGAAGGCCCGAACATCGGCCTGATCAACTCGCTGGCACTGTACGCCCGCCTGAACGAATACGGCTTCCTGGAAACGCCGTACCGCAAGGTCACCGATTCCAAGATCACCGACCAGATCGACTACCTGTCGGCCATCGAAGAAGGCCGCTACATCATCGCCCAGGCCAACGCCACCATCAACGATGACGGCAAGCTGTGCGACGAGCTGGTGTCGGCCCGTGAAGCCGGCGAAACCATCCTGGTGTCGCCGGAGCGCATCCAGTACATGGACGTGGCCCCGGGCCAGATCGTGTCCGTGGCGGCGTCGCTGATTCCGTTCCTCGAGCACGATGACGCGAACCGCGCGCTGATGGGTGCCAACATGCAACGCCAGGCCGTGCCTTGCCTGCGTCCTGAAAAGGCGCTGGTCGGTACCGGTATCGAACGCACCGTGGCGGTCGACTCCGGCACCACCGTGCAGGCGCTGCGCGGCGGCGTGGTGGACTACATCGACGCCGGCCGCGTCGTGATTCGCGTCAACGACGACGAAGCACAAGCGGGTGAAGTGGGTGTGGACATCTACAACCTGATCAAGTACACCCGTTCCAACCAGAACACCAACATCAACCAGCGTCCTATCGTCAAGGTGGGCGACCGTGTGGCCAAGCGCGACGTGATCGCCGACGGCGCATCGACCGACCTGGGCGAGCTGGCACTGGGCCAGAACATGACCGTGGCCTTCATGCCATGGAATGGTCTGAACTTCGAGGACTCGATCCTGATCTCGGAAAACGTCGTCAAGGACGACCGTTACACCTCGATCCACATCGAAGAACTGTCCGTGGTCGCTCGCGACACCAAGCTGGGCGCGGAAGAAATCACGCGCGACATCTCGAACCTGGCGGAAAACCAGCTGGCCCGTCTGGACGAGTCCGGTATCGTCTACATCGGCGCCGAAGTGCAGGCCGGCGACACGCTGGTCGGCAAGGTCACGCCTAAGGGCGAGACCCAGCTGACGCCTGAGGAAAAGCTGCTGCGCGCCATCTTCGGCGAAAAAGCATCGGACGTGAAAGATACGTCGCTGCGCGTGCCTTCGGGCATGATCGGCACCGTGATCGACGTCCAGGTGTTCACCCGCGAAGGCATCGTGCGCGACAAGCGCGCCCAGCAGATCATCGACGATGAACTGAAACGCTTCCGCCTGGACCTGAACGACCAGATGCGTATCGTGGAAGGCGACGCCTTCCAGCGTCTGGAGAAGATGCTGATTGGCCAAGTGGTCAACGGCGGTCCGAAGAAGCTGGCCAAGGGCGCCAAGATCACCAAGGAATACCTGGCCGATCTGGACCGCTACCACTGGTTCGACATCCGCCCGGCCGACGACACCGCCGCCACGGCGCTGGAAGCGATCAAGGAATCGATCAACGAGAAGCGCCACCAGTTCGACCTGGCCTTCGAAGAGAAGCGCAAGAAGCTGACGCAAGGCGACGAGCTGCAGCCTGGCGTGCAGAAGATGGTCAAGGTCTACCTGGCCGTCAAGCGCCGCCTGCAGTCGGGCGACAAGATGGCAGGCCGTCACGGTAACAAGGGTGTGGTTTCCCGCATCGTGCCGGTGGAAGACATGCCGTACATGGCCGACGGTACGCCGGCCGACGTGGTGCTGAACCCGCTGGGTGTGCCATCGCGTATGAACGTGGGTCAGATTCTCGAGACCCACCTGGGCTGGGCCGCCAAGGGCCTGGGCATCCGTATCGACGAAATGCTGCAGCAGCATATCAAGGCCGAAGAGATGCGCAAGTTCCTCGGCACGGTCTACAACGAGAACGGCCGCGGCGAAGACCTGACCCAGTTCGACGACGAAGAGATCATGAAGCTGGCGCATAACCTGAAGAAGGGTGTGCCGTTCGCGACCCCCGTGTTCGACGGTGCGCACGAGTCGGAAATCCGCCGCATGCTGGACCTGGCCTATCCGGACGACATCGCCGCCAAGCTGGGCATGACCCCGTCCAAGAACCAGGTCACCATGTACGACGGCCGCACCGGCGAAGCGTTCGAGCGCAAGGTCACCGTGGGCGTGATGCACATGCTGAAACTGCACCACCTGGTCGACGACAAGATGCACGCCCGTTCCACCGGTCCTTACTCGCTGGTGACGCAACAGCCGCTGGGCGGTAAAGCCCAGTTCGGTGGCCAGCGCTTCGGTGAGATGGAGGTGTGGGCACTGGAAGCGTACGGCGCCTCGTACGTGCTGCAGGAAATGCTGACCGTCAAGTCGGACGACGTGAACGGCCGTACCAAAGTGTACGAAAACCTGGTCAAGGGTGACCACGTGATCGACGCCGGTATGCCTGAATCGTTCAACGTGCTGGTCAAGGAAATCCGTTCGCTGGGTATCGACATCGACCTCGAACGCAACTAAACGACAGCGCAGCACCGACTGTCATTTGGTTTTGAGCACCACAACGCCCGGCTGGGAAACCACGCCGGGCAATGGTGTCTCAGGGAATACGAAATTTAATCACCTCTGGAGTGATACATGAAAGCACTGCTCGATCTATTCAAGCAAGTACAGACGAACGAGACCTTTGACGCGATCAAGATCGGTCTCGCCTCGCCTGAAAAAATCCGTTCGTGGTCCTACGGCGAAGTCAAGAAGCCGGAAACCATCAACTACCGCACCTTCAAGCCTGAGCGCGACGGCCTGTTCTGCGCCAAGATCTTTGGCCCCATCAAGGACTACGAGTGCCTGTGCGGCAAGTACAAGCGCCTGAAGCACCGCGGCGTGATCTGCGAGAAGTGCGGCGTGGAAGTGACGCTGGCCAAGGTGCGCCGCGAGCGCATGGGCCACATCGAACTGGCTTCGCCGACCGCCCACATCTGGTTCCTGAAGTCGCTGCCATCGCGCCTGGGCATGGTGCTGGACATGACGCTGCGCGACATCGAGCGCGTGCTGTACTTCGAAGCCTACGTGGTGACCGATCCCGGCATGACCCCGCTGAAAAAGTGCCAGATCATGTCGGAAGACGACTACGCCGCCAAGTACGAAGAGTACGGCGACGACTTCACCGCCTTCATGGGCGCCGAAGGTATCCGTGAACTGCTGCGCTCGATCGACATCCACCGCGATGCCGAGACGCTGCGCGTGGAACTGAAGGAATCGAAGTCCGAAGCGAAGATCAAGAAATACGCCAAGCGCCTGAAAGTGCTGGAAGCGTTCCAGCGTTCGGGCATCAAGCCTGAGTGGATGATCATGGAAGTGCTGCCGGTGCTGCCGCCGGAACTGCGCCCACTGGTACCGCTGGACGGCGGCCGCTTCGCGACCTCCGACCTGAACGACCTGTATCGCCGCGTCATCAACCGTAACAACCGCCTGAAACGTCTGATGGAGCTGCGCGCTCCAGAGATCATCACGCGCAACGAAAAGCGCATGCTGCAGGAAGCGGTCGACTCGCTGCTGGACAACGGCCGTCGCGGCAAAGCGATGACCGGCGCCAACAAGCGTCCGCTCAAATCGCTGGCTGAAATGATCAAGGGTAAGGGCGGCCGCTTCCGTCAGAACTTGCTCGGTAAGCGCGTCGACTACTCGGGCCGTTCCGTCATCGTGGTGGGTCCGCAGCTCAAACTGCACCAGTGCGGTCTGCCGAAACTGATGGCGCTGGAACTGTTCAAGCCCTTCATCTTCAACAAGCTCGAACTGATGGGCCTGGCGACCACGATCAAGGCCGCCAAGAAGCTGGTCGAGATCCAGGAGCCGGTGGTGTGGGACATCCTGGAAGACGTGATCCGCGAACATCCGATCATGCTCAACCGTGCACCGACGCTGCACCGCCTCGGTATCCAGGCGTTCGAGCCGGTCCTGATTGAAGGCAAGGCGATCCAGCTGCACCCGCTGGTCTGCGCCGCATTCAACGCCGACTTCGACGGTGACCAGATGGCAGTCCACGTGCCACTGTCGATCGAAGCGCAGATGGAAGCGCGCACCCTGATGCTGGCGTCGAACAACATCCTGTTCCCATCGAACGGCGAACCGTCGATCGTGCCGTCGCAGGATATCGTGCTCGGTCTGTACTACGCGACCCGCGAGGCGATCAACGCCAAGAACGAAGGTATGCTGTTCCCTGACGTGTCGGAAGTCATCCGTGCCTACGACAACAAGGAAGTGGAACTGACCACCCGTATCACGGTACGTATCGTTGAGAATCCAAAAGATCCGGCGACGGGCGAGTTCGTCCGCACCGTGACCCGTTACGAGACCACGGTCGGCCGCGCCATCCTGTCCGAGATCCTGCCGAAGGGCCTGCCGTTCAGCGTGCTGAACCGCGCCCTGAAGAAGAAAGAGATTTCGCGCCTGATCAACACCTCGTTCCGCAAGTGCGGCCTGCGCGCCACCGTCGTGTTCGCCGACCAGCTGATGCAGTCGGGCTTCCGCCTGGCAACGCGCGCCGGTATCTCGATCTGCGTGGACGACATGCTGGTGCCGCCACAGAAGGTGACGCTGATCTCGACGGCCGAATCGGAAGTCAAGCAGATCGAACAGCAGTACGCTTCCGGTCTGGTGACCGCGGGCGAGCGCTACAACAAGGTGGTCGACATCTGGGGCAAGACTTCGGACGAAGTCGGCAAGGCCATGATGGACCAGCTGAAAGTGGAAGACGTCATCAAGCGTGACGGCACCAAATCGACCCAGGAATCGTTCAACGCGATTTACATGATGGCCGACTCGGGCGCCCGCGGTTCGGCAGCCCAGATTCGCCAGCTGGCCGGTATGCGCGGTCTGATGGCCAAGCCTGACGGTTCGATTATCGAAACGCCGATTACCGCGAACTTCCGCGAAGGCTTGAACGTGTTGCAGTACTTTATTTCGACCCACGGCGCCCGTAAGGGTCTGGCCGACACGGCGCTGAAGACGGCAAACTCCGGTTACCTGACCCGCCGTCTGGTGGACGTGACCCAGGATCTGGTGGTGATCGAGGACGATTGCGGCACGACCAACGGCACGCTGATGAAGGCGATGGTCGAGGGTGGTGAAGTGATCGAAGCCCTGCGCGACCGTATCCTGGGCCGCGTGGTGGTGAACGACGTGGTCAATCCTGAAACCCAGGAAACCCTGTACGAAGCGGGCACCCTGATGGACGAGGACATGGTCGAAGAGATCGAGCGTCTGTCGATCGACGAAGTCAAGGTCCGCACCCCGCTGACCTGCGACACGCGCTTCGGCCTGTGCGCCAAGTGCTACGGCCGCGACCTGGGCCGCGGCATGCTGGTCAACGCCGGCGAAGCAGTCGGTGTGGTGGCGGCGCAGTCGATCGGTGAGCCGGGTACCCAGCTGACCATGCGTACCTTCCACATCGGTGGTGCGGCGTCGCGTGCGGCAGTGGCATCGTCGGTGGAAGCGAAGTCCAACGGTACCATCCGCTTCACCTCGACCATGCGTTACGTCACCAACGGCAAGGGCGCGCAGATCGTCATTTCCCGTTCCGGCGAAGTGCTGATTACCGACGACCACGGCCGTGAGCGCGAGCGTCACAAGGTGCCGTACGGCGCCACCCTGATCGTCAAGGATGGCATGGTCATCAAGGCCGGCACGGCCCTGGCGACCTGGGATCCGCTGACCCGTCCTATCATTACCGAATACGCCGGTATCGTGCGTTTCGAGAATGTGGAAGAAGGCGTGACCGTGGCCCGTCAGGTGGACGAAGTGACCGGCCTGGCTACCCTGGTGGTGATCGACGCCAAGCGTCGCGGTTCGCTGACCAAGACCATGCGTCCGCAAGTGAAACTGCTGAACGACGCCAACGAAGAAGTGAAGATCGCCGGCACCGAACACTCGGTGGCGATCGGCTTCCAGGTCGGCGCGCTGATCATGGTGAAAGACGGCCAGGCAGTGTCGGTCGGTGAAGTGCTGGCACGTATCCCGACCGAATCGCAGAAGACCCGCGACATTACCGGTGGTCTGCCACGCGTGGCCGAGCTGTTCGAAGCCCGTTCGCCGAAGGACGCCGGTATGCTGGCCGAAGTGACGGGTACCGTCGCCTTCGGTAAAGAAACCAAGGGTAAGCAGCGTCTGGAAATCACGGACATGGACGGCAACAAGCACGAGTTCCTGATCACCAAGGACAAGCAAGTACTGGTGCACGACGGCCAGGTGGTGAACAAGGGCGAGATGATCGTGGACGGCCCGGCCGATCCGCAAGACATCCTGCGCCTGCTCGGTATCGAAGCGCTGGCCCGTTACATCGTCGACGAAGTGCAGGACGTGTACCGTCTGCAGGGCGTGAAGATCAACGACAAGCACATCGAAGTGATCGTGCGCCAGATGCTGCGTCGGGTACAGATCGTCAACGCCGGCGACACCAACTACATCGTGGGCGAGCAGGTCGAGCGCTCCGAGCTGCTGGACGAGAACGACCGCGTGACGGCCGAAGGCAAGATCCCTGCAACGTACGAAAACGTGCTGCTGGGTATTACCAAGGCATCGCTGTCGACCGACTCCTTCATCTCGGCCGCATCGTTCCAGGAAACCACCCGCGTGCTGACGGAAGCGGCGATCATGGGCAAGCGCGACGGTCTGCGCGGCCTGAAAGAGAACGTCATCGTCGGCCGCCTGATTCCTGGCGGTACGGGTCTGGCCTTCCACCGCGCACGCAAAGAGAAGGAAGCGTGGGAAGTGGAAGAGCGTCAGGCACTGCTGCTGGCAGAAAAGGCCTCGATGGCCGCCAGCGTCGAAGCGGAACCGACCGAACAGGTCAGCCCGCACAGCGACGAAGCGTAATCGACCTTCGCGGCATACAGAACGGCACCTTCGGGTGCCGTTTTTTTTTTCGCCCATACGTTGCGCCAGTGTAGCGACGCGCAGGAAAGAAATGACGTACTATTAATAAATATCAAAGATTACTCATTTGATACAGCTAAGCTCGGATGTCTCTACCCTGACGGAGTGACCCATGAAACTGCTGTCCACCCTTTGCTTCGGCCTCGCCTGCCTGCTGGCCGGCCCCGCCGGCGCCGATGAAACCTGCAATTCCCCCTACATGGCCAACCTGATCAAGGGCCAGGAAGACTACATCCACGTCTGGACCCTGGGCATTGCCGGCATGGGGGACGGCAGCGACAAGCTGGTCACCATCGCCGTCAATCCCGCCTCGCCCCGGTATGGCAAGGTGGTGTCGAGCTTGTCCGTGGGCGGGCGCGGCGACGCCCACCACATGGGCTTCACGGACGACCGCAAATACCTGTGGGCCGGCCGCCTGCAGGACAGCAAGATCTTCGTGTTCGACGTGGCCAGCGACCCGGCCCACCCGCGCCTGCTGAAGACGCTGGAAGGCAAACAAGGCTATGTCGGTCCCCATACCTTCTATGCCTTGCCGGGCCGCATGCTGGTGGGCTACCTGTCCAATGAGCACGACATGGGCGGGGCCACCGGCATGGTGGTGTACAACAACAAGGGCGACAAGGTGGCCAGCTATGCCATCCCCACCGGCAAGATCGGCCAGGTGCAGGGCGACGGCTACGGTTATGACCTGGCCATCAACCCGGGCCGCAACGCCATGCTCAGCACCAGCTTCACGGGATACCGCAACTACCGCACGGATCTGGACAAGTTAATCGCCGATCCCGTCGCGATGAAGAAATTTGGCAACACGATGGTGCTGTGGGACTTCAAGGCCATGCAGCCGCGCCAGATCTTCAGCACCCCAGGCGCGCCACTGGAAGTGCGCTGGTCGCTGGCCGAAGGGGACAACTGGGCCATCACGGCTACGGCCCTCACCTCGAAGCTATGGCTGGTCAAGCCCGATGCCAGCGGCCAGTGGCAGGCCTACGACGTGGGACCCATCGGCGACCCGGCCAAGACCCCGCTGCCGGTCGATATGTCGATCGCGGCCGACGGCAAGCGCCTCTGGGTCAATACTTTCATGGACGGCAAGACCCGCCTGTTCGACTTGAGCAAGCCGGAAGCGCCGCGCCAGGTCTATGAAAAGGTGACGGGCAAGCATGTGAATATGGTGAGCCAAAGCTGGGACGGCAAGCGCGTCTATATCACCACCAGCCTGCTCGAGCATTGGGACCTGGGCAATGACGACCACTTCCTCAAGCTGTATCACTGGGATGGCCAGGAACTCAAGGAACAATGGAAGATCGATTTTTACAAGGAAAAACTGGGGCGGCCGCATCACATGAAATTCACCGCGAGCGCGCCGGATAATGTGGCGACATTGCGCTAGTGTAGTCTTGCTTTCCTGGGCCGCCGCCAGCACGGCCCAGGCGGCACCCTATTTATTCGTGCCGGCCCCCGGCAGTTATTATCTGCCCGTCATACAAAAAGGGCCGGCCGGCACCGTGCTGGCCGGCGATGGCCGCAGCGTACCCCTGGCGCCATATACAGAGGAGCGAATCACGCTGCTCAATTTCATGTACACCTATTGCACCGACCCCGTCGGCTGTCCCTTGTTATTCTCCACCTTGAATAATGTCCGGGCCAGATTGCTGGCCACGCCGGCATTGGCGCGCAAGGTGCGCTTCGTCAGTATTTCATTTGATCCCAGTAATGACACGCCGGAAATGATGCAGCGCTATGGCGGGCCGTTGGCCGCCAGCGCGAATCTGTTGCATTGGGATTTTCTCACCACGCGCGCCGTGGCGGATTTGCAGCCCATATTGGCCAGCCTGGACCAGCCGGTGCAGGTGCAGCGCGATAAACAGGGAAAACCGGGCCGCCTTTATTATCACCTGCTGAAACTGTATTTATTCGACCGCAATGGGAATATCCGCGAAATATATAATGCCGCGTTTCTCCAGCCGGAACTGATTTATAACGATATCCGCACGTTGCTGCTGGAACCGGACAACGGCAAGCCGGCCGGCCGTTAAGCGCCGTCCATTTGACGCCGGGTGGCGGCTATCGACTGCCGGCAGCCGGGCCGGCCTTGTGCCGCCTTCCATACATGCCAAAATATGGCATGTTTTACAACCTTGGCGACTTGCTCAGCGTGCTCGGCGACGTGGATCGAAGCGGGCTGCGCGGCGCCGCCCGGCCGGGTCTCCACGCCCCCGCCGTGTCGCTTCCTCTCTTCCCATCCTGAAAATGTGGCGTCCCATGGGCGAGCGCGCGTGCGCGTGGCCATAATGTTATCGATTCCATGCCAAGTCCCGGTCTATTCGTGCTAGGATTTGGCGCATGATTGCTCAAGCCCTCTTCACACCCGCCCAGCAGAAACTGCTCGGCTTGCTGTTTGTGCGTGTCAACCAGGGCTACCACCTGAACGAGATCATGCGGCTGACGGGGCTGGGCAGCGCCTCCGCGCAGCGTGAATTGAAGCGCCTCAACGATGCGGGCCTGATCGTCTCCGAGCGGATCGGCAATGTGCGCCAATTCCGCCCGAACAAGGAGTCCCCGGTCTATGGTGAATTAAGCAGCCTGGTAAAGAAGAGTTTTGGACTGGTCAGCGTCCTGCACGCGGCGCTGGCGCCCCTGCATAAAGTGCTGACCGTCGCCTTTGTTTATGGCGCGACCGCCAAGGAACAGGAAGCACTGGATACCCCGGTCGAATTGCTCTTAATCGGCGATAACACCAGCTATGGCGAATTGTTATCGCGCCTGCCGGTGGCTGAGCGTTTATTGCGTCGTAAAATTAATCCCAATTTATATTCGATCCCCGATTTCCGGCGCCGGCTGCGCGAACAGCAGGGATTTATTCTGCAGGTATTACGGGAGCAGAAGATATACGTGCTGGGCGATGAATCCGACCTTGAAACGGTAGTGCAGGAAGAATCGGCCATGGGAATGGATGTGAAACGGAGCGATTTCCAGAAGTCAGACCATCAGCCAGGGGTGTAACTGGAAGTTGAAATGCCGCAAGCGAGATTGAGTGGCTGGACCACCGCAACTGCTTGCTTGATGTCACGACCTCCGGGGATGGGGCGGGGGCGGTGAACGCATGTCGCCGTAATTGCACTCAGTAAATTGCACGCAATATTACAAATGCTTGCGAATGAAACCTTTATCCGCTGTATCGTGCGCGCCTCAGCAAGTAGGCTAATGGATTCGGCAGTGGCCAGCATCGCCCGATGGCAGGGCTGGCCTTGCGCAACCCATTAATAGGAGTCTTCCTTGTTAGAGCACAAACATACGCAGCCTGAGACGGTCATCAAAGTCATCGGTATTGGCGGTGCCGGCGGCAACACGGTCAACCATATGGCGCTGGCCGGACTGGCCTCGTTCGAATTCATCTGCGCCAATACGGATGCGCAGGCGCTGTCCATCGCCCGCGTCGAAAAACGGATCCAGCTGGGCGAGAGCGGCCTCGGCGCGGGCAGCGACCCGATCGTCGGTCGCGAAAACGCCCTGCGCGAACGCACCGTCATTGCCGACGCGCTCAAGGGGGCCAATATGGTGTTCCTCACTGCCGGCATGGGCGGCGGCACCGGCACCGGTGCGGCGCCGGTGGTGGCCGAAGTGGCACGCGAAATGGGCATCCTGACGGTCGGCGTGGTATCGAAGCCGTTCGAGTTCGAAGGCCCGCGGCGCATGCGGGTGGCGGAAGAGGGCATCGCCATGCTGGCGAAATGTGTCGACTCGCTCGTTATCGTTCTCAATAGCCGTCTGGAGGAAGTATTGGGCGACGATATCACGCAGAAGCAGGCGTTCGCGGCCGCCGACGAAGTGTTGAGCAAGGCGGTGGCCGGCATCGCGGAAATCATTACTGTGCCCGGCATGATCAATGTCGACTTCGAAGACGTGCGCACGGTCATGCGCCAAACCGGCATCGCGATGATGGGTTCTGCCCAGCACAGCGGTGAAGACCGTGCCGTCAAGGCGGCCGAGGAGGCCATCGCCTGCCCACTGCTCGATGGCTCCAACCTGCAGGCCGCACGTGGCTTGCTGGTCAACATCACCGCATCCGAGGAAACACTGAAATTGCGTGAGACAAAACAGGTGATGAACGTGATCTGCGGGCAGGTCGGCGACGACGCCATCATCAAATTCGGTGCCGTCTTCGACGATGCGCTGGGGGACGCCATGCGGGTGACCGTGGTCGCCACAGGATTGAACCGGCCCAGCGACTTCGCCGCCGGCGCGCGGCGCTCGCCGGTGTCGCGTTTAACGCCGGGCGGCAACACGGGGCCGGGCGGGCCCAACCTGCTGCGGGGCGGCGGCTTGAAGGAGGCTTTGCCGCAAGCGATACCGCGCCAGAGCGCTTCCCCGCAATAGCCGCCATGCCAGGGCGGCGTCGATGCCCGGTCAACACAGGATCATCGCGTCCATGCCCAACCCCGCCGTATTCATGCTAGGATTTACCGCATGATCGCCCGCACCCTGCGATCTGGACAAGATTGTCCTTGGCGCGGCGGGCGTGGAAGCGGATGCGAACTGGCGTCACTCAAAAAGTGATACAAACACCGGGGGGTAAATGGAAGCCGAATTGCCGCAAGCGCGATATAAGACTTTCCGGGAATTCTATCCCTACTATTTAAGCGAACATAGCAATGCAATTTGCCGCCGGCTGCATTTCATCGGTTCCAGCCTGATTATCCTGATGGTGGGCATCAGCGCCGCCAGCGGCCAGCTGGCGCTCCTGTGGTCGCTGCCGGTGATCGGTTACGGCTTCGCGTGGCTAGGTCATTTCTTTTTCGAACATAACCGGCCCGCTACATTCACCTATCCCCTCTACAGCCTGCTGGGCGACTGGGCCATGTTCCGCGATATTCTGACGGGTCGCGTGCGCTGGTAATGGCTGCCTGCCGGCTGGCATTTCTATTTCAATAAAAAAACCGGGGAGCGGCGGCGCAGCGGGAACGGCAAGTTCCTGTGCGTCACCGGTCCCCGGTTCTGACGGACGTGTTCGACCGTCTGCTTAGTTTTGCGCCTGCTTCTGGGCCGCGATCCAGTTGTCGATCTTTTGTTCCAGCAGGGCCAGCGGCAGCGTGCCGTCGCCCAGCACGGCCTCGTGGAACTTCGGCAGGCTGAACTTGTCGCCCAGGGCCGCCGCCGCGCGCTGGCGCAGCTCGACGATCTTCAGCATGCCGATCCGGTAACCGAGGGCCTGGGCCGGCCAGGCCATGTAGCGTTCCGTCTCGCTCTTGGCCACTTCGTCGTAACCTAGCGTTTCGCGCATGTACTGGATGCTTTGTTCGCGCGTCCAGCCCTTGGCGTGCATGCCGGTGTCCACCACCAGGCGTACGGCGCGCAGCAGGGCATCGTTCAGGTGGCCGAAGTATTGGGCCGGATCGTCAAACAAGCCCATTTCCTTGCCCAGCGTTTCCGCATACAGGGCCCAGCCTTCCGTGTAGGCATTGTTGCCGCCGTATTTGCGGAAGTCCGGCAAGTTCAGTTCCTGCATCAGGGCGATGTGGAAATGGTGGCCAGGCTTGCCTTCGTGCAGGAACAGCGTCGTCATGCCCGTGCTGCCGTACTTGGTCGGATCGTTGACGACGGACCAGAACACGCCGGGGCGGGAACCGTCGCCGGCCGGGGCTGTGTAGTGGTCCGATGCCGTGGCGCGGCTCAGCTCCGGCTCCAGGCGCAGGTCCAGCTTGGCCTTGGGCACCAGCGTGAACAGCTGCGGCAGCTTGGTGTCGAGCACGTCGTTTAGCTTATGGTAGACGGCTTGCACTTCCTCCTCCGTCTTGAACGGACGGAACTTGTCCTGCTGCG
This sequence comes from Rugamonas sp. FW305-51, assembly GCF_058786935.1. Lineage (NCBI taxonomy): Bacteria > Pseudomonadati > Pseudomonadota > Betaproteobacteria > Burkholderiales > Oxalobacteraceae > Rugamonas > Rugamonas sp. FW305-51. The sequence goes on along the minus strand of NZ_JBYSZG010000062.1, from coordinate 1,292 downwards.
ACACCCACACGGGCAGGCCGGACGCGGGGCCGGTATAGCCCAGTTTCGGGCCCAGCAGTTCGAACTGGTGCTGGATGGACGCCACTTCACGCAGGCCGATGGCATGGATTTGCTCGGGGTTGAGCGACGTTGTGGTCGCGTTGGCGACACGGGCCTGATACCAGGCCATGCCGTCCGGCAGTTTGCCGAGGCCGGTCGTGGTGCGGCAGGCCGGGATGTATTGCTTGTCCAGGAAGGTTGCCAGGCGAGCCAGGGCCGGCATCACCTGGTCGGCCACCGTGCTGCGGTAGGCAGCCGTCAGGCGTTGCTTGTCCGCATCGGAGAAGGCAGCGGGCAGCTTGGTGATGGGCGTGTAGAAGATATTGCTTTCCGGCGTAGCGCTCACCAGTTTCTGGAACTGGGGCAGGGCCGCTACCATGATGGCCTTGGGCTGGGTTACACCCTTGCGCATGCCCACGCGCATGTTGGCGATGGCCTGGTCTATCCAGGCCGGCAGCTGGGATACGCGGCTCAGGTAGGCATCATACTGGGCGACGGTGGCGATGGGCTGCGACGCCTCGCCGCCCGCATAGTTGGCCAGCATCACGGGTACGCTGTCCATCTGGTTAATCGGCAGCAAATGCTCGGGGAATTTCTCCATCGCCAGCAGGCCGTGCAGTTCATAGGCCAGGATGTCGTAATTGATGCGGTCGGCCCGATCCAGCTGGGCGCGTGGAATGGCGGCCAGTTGCTTGCTGTACTGGCGGTAGAGCGCGAACTGCTTGGCGCGCACGGCGGGCGCGATGCTCATGCCCAGCTGGTCGTCGTAGCGGTTATCGCCATTCTCCGTCGCACCGATGGGTTCGAAGCGGGCCGTCGCCTGATAGTAGGCATCGGCCAGGGCCAGCAATTGCTGGCGGACGGCGGCCGGGCTGGCGGCCGGCACGGCCTGGATGGCCTGGGCGGTTGGCGCGGCGGCGTAGCTGGCGCCCAGCGGTGCGCAGGCCAGGGCCACGGCGGCGGCCAGCGGGGCAAGAATGAGGCGTAGGCGTAGCGTCATATTCGTTTCCTGTTCGAAAAATGGTAGAGATAGTACAAAACGGCGCTTAGCATACGCCATCATCTTCCATTGAGGAACAAATTTACACCGCCTCCCGCCATCCCAAATCCGCCCAAACGCAAAAATGGGGACGTACCCCATTTTCCCCAATTTGATCGGCATGCCGACAAAAAATGGGGGACGTAACCGTTCATGAGGAAGGATTTCTCGCCCCCGTGCATGAAAGCTCGATCGAGAGCAAGATGGAGTGGCG
>NZ_JBYSZG010000061.1:0-32337 GCF_058786935.1 Rugamonas sp. FW305-51 | reverse complement strand
GGGGGGGGGCAAGGGCGGGGCGTTCTCCTTCGGCAAGTCGAAGGCGCGCATGATGGATGAAACCAACAACACCGTCACCTTCGCCGACGTGGCCGGCTGCGATGAAGCGAAGGAAGAAGTCAACGAGATCGTCGACTTCCTGAAAGACCCCACCAAATTCCAGAAACTGGGTGGCCGCATTCCCCGTGGCGTGCTGATGGTCGGCCCACCGGGCACCGGCAAGACGCTGCTGGCGCGCGCCATCGCCGGCGAAGCGAAGGTGCCGTTCTTCTCCATCTCCGGTTCCGACTTCGTGGAAATGTTCGTCGGCGTGGGCGCCTCGCGCGTACGCGACATGTTCGAGAACGCGAAAAAGCATTCACCGTGCATCATCTTCATCGACGAGATCGACGCCGTGGGCCGTCACCGCGGCGCCGGCATGGGCGGCGGCAACGACGAGCGCGAACAGACGCTGAACCAGCTGCTGGTGGAAATGGACGGCTTTGAAGCGAGCTCCGGCGTGATCGTGGTGGCCGCCACCAACCGTGCCGACGTGCTCGACAAGGCGCTGCTGCGTCCGGGCCGTTTCGACCGCCAGGTGTCCGTGGGCTTGCCCGACATCCGCGGCCGTGAGCAGATCCTCAACGTCCACATGCGCAAGGTGCCGATCGGCACCGACGTCAAGGCCGACATCATTGCCCGCGGCACGCCCGGCTTCTCCGGCGCCGACCTGGCCAACCTGGTCAACGAGGCGGCCCTGTTCGCGGCCCGCCGCAGCAAGCGCCTGGTCGACATGATCGACTTCGAGGACGCCAAGGACAAGATCTTCATGGGCCCGGAACGCAAGTCCATGATCATCCGCGAGGAAGAGCGCCGCAACACGGCTTACCACGAGTCCGGCCACGCCGTCGTGGCCAAGCTGCTGCCCAAGGCCGACCCCGTGCACAAGGTCACCATCATGCCGCGCGGCTGGGCCCTGGGCCTGACCTGGCAGCTGCCCGAGCACGACAACCTGTCCGGCTACAAGGACAAGATGCTGGAAGAAATCTCCATCCTGTTCGGCGGCCGCATCGCCGAGGAAATCTTTGTCGGCCAGATGTCGACCGGCGCCTCGAACGACTTCGCCCGCGCCACCAAGCTGGCCCGCTCCATGGTGACCCGCTTCGGCATGTCCGACAGCATGGGCGTGATGGTGTACGAGGACAGCCAGAACGATGGCTTCTTCGGCGGCGCCTCCAAGACCATTTCCGAGGCCACCCAGCAGAAGGTCGATGCCGAGATCCGCAACATCCTCGACACCCAGTATTCGCTGGCCCGCAAGCTGCTCGAGGAACACCGCGAACAGGTGGAAATGATGACCAAGGCCCTGATGGAGTGGGAAACCATCGACGCTGACCAGATCAACGACATCATGGCCGGCCAGGAGCCGCGTCCGCCGAAACCGGGCGTGACCATCCGCAAGCATCCCAGCGACGGCGGCCCGGGCGTGACGCCCAACGTGACCGCGCCGGCCTGATTTTTTTAGCCGGACCGCCAGTGAAGGGTGAGGAGCGATCCTCGCCCTTTTTCGTTATGCGCCCAGGCGCCCATTAACAACCGTTTCAATGCGACAACAATTTCAGTTCGGCCGTTTCAATTTCCCCCTGGCAGGCGAGGGCTACCGGCCCCGCGTGATGGGCATCCTCAATGTCACCCCCGATTCCTTCTCCGACGGCGGCCACTACCAGTCGCTCGAGTTCGCCGTCTCGCACGCCGAGCAGATGATGGTGGAAGGGGTGGACATCATCGACGTGGGCGGCGAATCGAGCCGCCCCGGCGCGCCGTCGCTGCCGCTGGCGCAGGAGCTCGAGCGCGTGATGCCGGTGCTGTACGCGCTGCGCGACTGCGGCAAGGCTATCTCGGTCGATACCTACAAGCCGCAGGTGATGCGCGAAGCCATCATCGCCGGGGTGGACATGATCAACGACATCAATGGCTTCCGGGCGCCGGGCGCCATCGAAGCCGTGCGCGACAGCGACTGCGCCCTGTGTATCATGCATATGCAGAGCACGCCCGACACCATGCAGGTCCAGCCCGCCTACGGTGACGTGGTGGCTGAAGTGACAGCCTTCCTGCGCGAGCGGGTGGCGGCGCTGACGGCGGCCGGCATCGATCCACGCCGGCTGTGCATCGATCCGGGTTTTGGTTTTGGCAAGACTGTCGCGCATAATTACGCCTTGCTGCGGGCCACGGGCCAGCTGATTGAACAGCTGGGCCTGCCGTTGCTGGCCGGCCTGTCGCGCAAGTCCATGATCGGGGCCGTGACGGGCAAGCCGGTCGAGCAGCGCCTGGCCGGCAGCCTGGCCGGCGCCCTTGCTGCGGTGGCGCAAGGAGCGCTGATTGTGCGCGTGCATGATGTGGCGGAGACCGTCGATGCCCTGAAAGTGTGGCAGGCGGCACAATAATTCGGTAATTTCTATCTGGAAGAGAACTGTATGGCACGCAAATATTTTGGTACGGATGGTGTACGCGGACTGGTGGGCGTGGCGCCCATCACGCCCGATTTCGTCATGCGCCTGGGCTACGCGGCCGGCAAGGTGCTGGCCAAGGCCAGCGCGGGCGCCAGCAAGCCGACCGTGTTGATCGGCAAAGATACCCGCATTTCCGGCTACATGCTGGAAGCGGCCCTGGAGGCGGGCTTCTCGGCCGCCGGGGTGGACGTGATGCTGGCCGGCCCCATGCCGACGCCCGCCATCGCCTACCTGACGCGGGCCCTGCGCCTGTCGGCCGGCGTCGTCATTTCGGCCTCGCACAACCCGTTCCAGGACAACGGCATCAAGTTCTTCTCCGACCAGGGCACCAAGCTGCCGGACGCCGTGGAGCTCGACATCGAGGCGGCGCTGGACTTGCCGATGGATTGCGTACCGTCGGAAAAGCTGGGCCGCGCCAAGCGCCTGGACGACGCCCAGGGCCGCTACATCGAGTTCTGCAAGAGCACCTTCCCCAACGAGCTGGACCTGCGCGGCCTGAAGATCGTGGTCGACTGCGCCCACGGCGCCGCCTACAACATCGCGCCGCACGTGTTCCATGAGCTGGGTGCGGAAGTGATCGCCATCGGCAACAAGCCGGACGGCTTCAACATCAACGCCGGCCACGGCGCCACGGCGCCGGACGCCATGTCGGCCGCCGTGCGGGCCCACGGCGCCGACCTGGGCATCGCGCTCGACGGCGACGCCGACCGCCTCATCATGTGCGACGCCACGGGCCGGCTGTACAACGGCGACGAGCTGCTGTACGTGATGGTGATGGACCGCCTGGCCACGGGCCCCGTGCCGGGCGCCGTGGGCACCTTGATGACCAATATGGCGCTGGAGGTGGCGTTCAAGCAAAAGAACATCGGCTTCGCGCGCGCCAAGGTGGGCGACCGCTACGTGCTGGAAGTGATGCAGGAAAAAGGCTGGATCCTGGGCGGCGAAGGCTCGGGCCACCTGCTGTGCCTGGACAAGCATACGACGGGCGACGGCATTATTTCGTCGCTGCAAGTGCTGTCGGCGCTGGTGCGCAGCGGTAAGTCGCTCGAGCAATGCGCGCAAGACCTGGTACTGTTCCCGCAGACACTGGTCAATGTGCGGGTGGCGCCCGGTTTCGACTGGACCCGCAACGCGGCCATGGTCAGCGAAAAGGAACTGGTGGAGCGCGAACTGGGCGACAGCGGACGGGTGCTGATCCGCGCCTCGGGCACGGAACCGCTGATCCGCGTGATGGTGGAAGCGCGCAATGCGGCCGACGCCGCCGCCATGGCGCAGCGTATCGCCGACAAGGTCGACAGCCAACTGGCGGCCTGAGGCGGGGGAGGGCGCGGCAGCCTGGCCCGCAGGCACGGGCTGCCACCCCGCCCGCGATGCCTGGAGGGGACAGGCACCCCGGGCGATGCGAACCGGCCGTGAACGGCTGGTCCGCCTGGCCTAACGTACGGCCAGCGTCATGGCCTGGGCCGGGATCACGGTGCCGTCGGACAGGGTCCTTTGCGGCACCACCATCAGCAGCTCGCCACGCACGTTATCGTTCGGCAGCAGGTCTATCGTCATTTGCAGCTGCTGGTCCAGGGCCGTGAAGGCATTGGCGCTGGTGGCCACGATCTGGTGCCGGCCCTGGTCATTCACTTCCGCATACATCTTGCTGCCGCGGCTAGTCAGGACCAGGTATTGGCCATTGGCGAGCTCGTACGCACCCTTGTAGGCATAGAACTCGTCCTGGTCCATGTGGCGGATGTGCGTAGGCGCGTCGATTCTCAGTGCCGGGCCGGGAACGGTAACGGTTTCGGCCGGGGCGGTGGTTTGGCTGTAGGCGGCCAGCGATGCCACGCTCAACAGCGAAGCGAGTATGAGCTTTTTCATGATTTTCACCTTCCTTTTTCATTGAACAGCGTTGCTGCAATGCCGGTGATTTAATTCCGATTCAACTCCGCCAGTGGCGGCGGCGGCGCCGGCTGAATAATATCCCTGTTTTACTTTGTGATATAAACTTCATCATGCGGATTTTGCATGCAATGGCCTGTGGCCGTATCATATTAATGCTTGCTGCTTTATCCTGATCATGCCGATTATTTATATACGGCTGATCGGGATGAATAAATATTAATTGCCTGCGCGCCGGCCGGGATAATGGCGGCCGGCCGGACTCCCGCCAGCGCCGTCCATCCCTGCAGGGCAGGGGCGAACCAGCGCAGCGTAGCTGCCCGGACTACAGCAACAATGTCGCTTCAAACCATCCGAAATGGAGGAGATCCCTGCCGGCGGCATGAGAACGGCCGGCTGAATAAGGCTCGCATGGCGCGAGCCTGGCTGACGTCGGGCGGTATTTATATTACTGAGAGAAGCGCTCCAGCTGTTCTCTGGCAGTAGTGCCCGTTCGTCCCCAGCTGCAACTCCGGCGGGTGCGCGGAGATATTGTTGTGCGCCGCCTCGTGAGCGGCGCAATGCAGCGCAAGAATTTCTGATTGATAGTTATTCTGCTATTAAACGGAGAGAATGTAACCTAATATATTTCTATCGCTAATTGGATGGCGCTGCATAAAATATATGGGCATCCATTGCGTATCGGTTTATTTAAAACCGCGGGAATAGGCGGAGCTTGCGGCGATCTTGTGCGGCCGGTGATAAGGTTGTCCGTTCTGCTGATGGCTACTGACGAATTGGCAAGTTTTTCTGCCTGTCGGCGGGAAATATGAACAATTCGTCCGAAACATTGACGAAAATGGCGCCAACGGTTACTATGTCGTCTTCGGAGTGTAGCGCAGCCCGGTAGCGCACCTGGTTTGGGACCAGGGGGTCCAAGGTTCGAATCCTTGTACTCCGACCAAGAACACATCAAAACGGGTTGTCACTGACAGCCCGTTTTTCATTTCCGCATGCGTTCGCACGCGTACTGCACATCGCACTGCCCATAGCTCAGTTGGATAGAGCATCAGCCTTCTAAGCTGAGGGTCGCAGGTTCGATTCCTGCTGGGCAGGCCAATTAAATCAAGAACTTGAGTGAACTCATATGGGGCAGGCCGGAACTCAGCCTCCGCATGCGATACGCGGTGCCTTCAGGGCTAAGCGGCGAGCGGTGCAGGTTGCACTTGCATGGGTTTCACCTTAAATCGCTGCTCCGCTTGCCACATGTCATAGGCGCATTGCTCGGCCAACCAGACACGGGCATCGCCACCACGCGCCACACCAAGCCAGGCCTCGATACGCAAGGCCATTTCCGGCGAGATGGCGGCGCGACCGTTGAGCACACGAGACAGCGTCACGCGGTTCACGTCCAATTGTTCCGCAGCTTGGGTCACGGACAGGCCAAGCGCCGGTAACACGTCGTCACGCAGGGTGAGGCCGGGGTGTGGCGGGTTGAACATGCGAGCCATGACAGGTTCCCTTTCAATGATAATCTTGATAATCGACCAATATGACGTCGATGCCGTCAAACTTGAACGTCACGCGCCAATTGCCACTAATCCATACGGAATAGTGCCCTTTGAGCTCGCGGCCCTTCAACGGGTGAAGCTTCCAGCCCGGCAAATTCATATCCTGCGTGCTGGTCGCCACGTTGAGACGGCGCAGCACGGCGCCCAAGCGTGGTGCGTGGGCGGTCTGAATGCCGGCCATGCTGCCCGTTTCAAAAAAGGCTTTCAAGCCTTTATGCTGAAAGGTCTTGATCATGCTGGATTGTAGCGTGTAACGCCTCACGCATCAATCGGTATCAACGCGGGTGCATGCCTGCGTGGCGTTACGGAATGCCGAGTTCGCCCGGGCAAACAAGTATTTGTTGTATTACTATAGTGCCCATGGACATCAATCTGGCACGAACCTTTCTCCAAGTGGCCGCCAACGGCAGCTTTATCCTGACGGCGCAGCGCATGCACCTGACCCAGACGGCCGTCAGCGCCCGCATCCGTACGCTCGAGGAACAATTGGGGCGGCGGCTGTTTGTCCGTAACAAGGCGGGCGCCCGGTTGACGCCGGCCGGCGAGCAATTCATGCGCCATGCCCACGCGATGGTGCAAGTGTGGGAGCGGGCCCGGCGGCAAATTGCCTTGCCGGCGGGACGGGAGGAGGGCATCAGCCTGGGCACGGAGCTGAGCCTGTGGCATCCCTTCCTGGCCGACTGGCTGATCTGGATGAATCAATCCCATCCGGCGATTTCCATCCGTTCCGAAGTGGATATGGCCGGGCGCCTGCTGGACCGGGTGCAGGATGGCACGCTCGACCTGGCGGTGCTGTACAACCCCCGTCCCCGAGCCGGCCTGGTGTCGGAATTGCTGCTCGAGGAAAAACTGGTCATGCTCACCACCGACCCGGAGGGCAAGGTCGATCCCGCCCGTTATGTCTACGTGGACTGGGGGCCGCAGTTTTCCATCAACCATGCGGCGGCCCATCCGTCGCTGAGCACGCCGCCCATGTCGATTTCGCTGGGGCCCCTGGCGCTGACCTATCTGCTCAGCGTGGGCGGGGCCGGCTATTTCCGGGCCGGGACGGCGCAACAGTTCATCGCCGATGGCCGCCTGCGCCCGGTCAAGGACAGCCCGGAGTTTTCCCACTCGGCCTACGTGGTGTACGCCACCCAGCGCGACAGCGCCACCCTGGACCGGGTGCGCCATGCGATGCGCACGGTGGCCGCCCGCACCGACCGTTCCGGCCTGCACCACACCATCGGCGCCCGTCCCGCCAACCTGCCCTCCGGCGTGACGCTGGACGACGCCTGAGGCCCGACGGCATTTCAAACACATTTTTTTGATATGAAATGCCAGAATTTTTCATTGGCCACGGGACACTTGCAAGTGCGACACTCACTGCTCCCGTTCTGGCCGGCTCTCCCGTATCAGGACGGAACAGCGCATCGCCTGCCGGCGTCAACAGCGTCGGATTGTGGCCGGTGGCTATAGCCGCCTGAGCTGAACGCGGTGCGCGCCCGCATCCACGTCGATAGTCCGCTCCTCAGCTCACATAAAGGTTCTGTTGTGTCCCCGGTTAGAAATTGGTTATTCAGATACACCCCCGCCGCCATCCATATCAACAATAAGGAACGACTGCGCAGCTGCCTGGGCGCGCTGCTCGGCATCGCCCTCACGGCCGGCCTGACCCGGCTGGCCGTGGGCGCCAACAGCAGCCTGCCCTTGCTGCTGGCGCCCATGGGCGCCTCGGCCGTGCTGCTGTTTGCGGTGCCGGCCAGCCCGCTGTCCCAGCCCTGGTCCATCCTGGGCGGCAACCTGGTCTCGGCCCTGGTGGGCGTGGCGTGCGTGCGCGCGATCGGCGATTCCATGGTGGCGGCCACGGTGGCCGTGCCGCTCGCGATCGCCGCCATGTTCTACCTGCGCTGCGTGCATCCGCCATCGGGCGCCGTCGCGTTGACGGCCGTGCTGGGCGGGAGCACGGTCCACGGCCTGGGGTACGGCTTCGTGCTGGCGCCGGTCGGCCTCAATTCCGTGGCCCTGCTGGCCAGCGCGCTGGTGTATCACCGCCTGACTGGCCACCGCTATCCGCATCGCGTCGCAGCGGCGGCGCGCCGCACCGGCTTCACGCGGGCCGACCTCGAGGAAGCGCTGGCCCAGCATGGCGAGATGCTCGACGTGGAGGCGGAGGACTTGCAGGCGCTGTTCAACGAAGTGGAGATACGGGCCTATCGCCGGCACATGGAAAACCTGTTCTGCGCCGACGTCATGACAGCGGCGGCGCGCACGGTACGGCCGGAAACGACGGCCGATGCGGCCTGGAGCCTGCTGCGTGAACATCAGATCAAGGCGCTGCCCGTCGTCGACGATGAGCAGCGCGTGATTGGCATCGTCACGCAAACGGACTTTGTCGTGCACGCCCATGCCCATGCCAGCGGCGGGTTGCCGGGCTCGGTTCGGCTGCGGCCACGGGTGCTGGTGCGCGACATCATGAGCGGCGACGTCAAGACGGCCCATCTGCTGCAGCCGATCGCCGAACTGGTGCCCATGTTCGCCAGCTATGGCCACCACCACCTGCCCGTGGTCGATACGGCGAGCCGCCTCAGGGGCATGGTCACCCAGGCCAACCTGGTAGCCGGCCTGTACCAGAAATCGCTGGACCAGATGGTCGTCTGCGCCGCGTAATTGGGCTAGCCACGCGGGAGGCCTTCGGAAGGTGGAATATCTCAATTTCAATTGTTCGACGATAGCTCGTCACCGCAATTTCGATTTCCACATCGCCCTTAAGGTTGAGGTTCTATCCGCTTTCCTTCCGCAGTTACATGAATGTTTTGCGGCGAGAATCCTGCGAAGTGAGCTGCGTAAATTGCCTTCCCTATCGCCCTGAAAAAGCTCGTCCTTTCGGCCTCTATCGACAAAATTGCATCTGGATTATCGGCAAGCACGTGATGAAAAGCAGCGATAAGTTCGTTTCTTTCCTGAAAAGCAATGCCGCCAATTTGGACAGATACATCGTCTTGAATAACGGCGTGCACAAATTCGTTCATTCTCACCTCGCATGTGATTTGCAGTGGCGTCATGGGACATGCTGCTACATTCTTGTTGCATCACGCCCTGATGTCTACTCTCCGGGCCAAGCAATTAATGGTTGGGAATTTTTGAGGTAATTTTTATAATTTTATCTTAAATATAATTCTTAATTGTATAAAATATCGCTGTTGATAAAAGATACTTTTTTGTCTGCGCCTTATCTTTTCGTGGCCGCATGCCGCGGTACATATCTTCCCCGCTCATTGACGACGGCCGACGGCGCTCTGGCATAGTCACCCAGGCCAACCTTGTACCTGGGCTGTACAAGAAGTCGCTGGGTCTGATGATCGCCCGCGCCGCCTGGCGAGGATGATTTTTCGCCGTCAGGTTGGTACGGTGTAAGATGCCGCGCCGGCGTTCTCACCGATGGGTCGCGGCGTCGTTCCAAGTCTGAATAAAGGTAGGCAGGGGTGCAAGAAGAGCAGGGTTTTCTGTTGACCCGGCACTGGCGCGATACGGCAGCCGGTACCGAAGTCGAGTTTTGGCTGGCCACCGACCATGGCCCGCGTCAGCTGCGCCTGCCCGTGCAGCGGGCGGTGGCGTTCGTGCCGGCCGCACAGCGCGCGCAGGCCGAACAGCTGCTGCAGGCCGAACGCGGCTGCGAGCTGCGTCCGCTGGCCCTGAACGACTTCCACGGCCGGCCCGTGCTGGGCCTGTATTGCCGCCAATACCGCCAGTTGCTGAAGGTGGAAAAGCGCTTGCGCGCGCACGGCGTGGACGTGTACGAGGCGGACATCCGGCCGCCGGAACGCTACCTGATGGAGCGCTTCATCACGGCGCCCGTGGCCTTCGGCGGCCAGCCCGGCCCCGATGGCGCCCGCGGCGCCGGACTGCTGCTGGACTGCGGGTTGAAGCCGGCCCCCGGCTACCGTCCCAAGCTGCGCCTGGTGTCGCTCGATATCGAGACGACGGCCCGCGGCGACCTGTACTCCATCGCGCTCGAGGGCTGCGGCCAGCGCCAGGTCTACATGCTGGGGCCACCGAACGGCGATGCGCTGTTGCCCGAATCCCCGCTCGACTTCGCGCTCGACTATTGCGACACCCGGGCCCAGCTGCTCGAACGGCTCAATGCCTGGCTGGCCACCCACGACCCCGATGCCATCATCGGCTGGAACCTGGTGCAGTTCGACCTGCGCGTACTGCGCGAGCACGGCGAGCGCTACCAGGTGCCGCTGCTGTTCGGACGCGACGGCAGCGCCATGGAGTGGCGCGAGCATGGCGGCGGCCAGCAGCATTATTTCGCGGCGGCGGCCGGGCGGCTCATCATCGACGGCATCGAGGCCCTCAAGTCGGCCACCTGGAGCTTCCCCTCGTTCAGCCTGGAGTACGTGGCGCAGACGCTGCTGGGCGAAGGCAAGGATATCGACAACCCCTACCAGCGCATGGCCGAAATCGAGCGCCGCTTCGCCGAGGACAAGCCGGCCCTGGCCCGCTACAACCTGCACGACTGCGAACTGGTCACCCGCATCTTCGCCCACACCGAGCTGCTCACCTTCCTGCTGGAGCGGGCCAGCGTGACGGGCCTGGCGGCCGACCGCAGCGGCGGCTCGGTAGCCGCGTTCGAACACCTGTACCTGCCCATGATGCACCGCCAGGGCTATGTGGCGCCCAACCTGGGCGACGTGGTAGGCGAGAACAGCCCCGGCGGCTTCGTCATGGATTCCCGCTCCGGCCTGTACGATTCCGTGCTGGTGCTCGATTACAAAAGCCTGTACCCGTCCATCATCCGCACCTTCCTGATCGATCCGGTGGGACTGGTGGAAGGCATGTCCGCCCAGCCAGGCGCGGACACCGTGCCCGGTTTTCGCGGCGCCCGCTTTGCGCGCGAGCGCCACTGCCTGCCGGCCATCGTGCGCCAGATCTGGCAGGGCAGGGAGGCGGCCAAGCGCGAGCACAACAAGCCGCTGTCGCAGGCCTTGAAGATCATCATGAACGCCTTCTACGGCGTGCTCGGGTCCAGTGGCTGCCGTTTCTTCGATCCGCGCCTGGCCTCGTCGATCACGCTGCGCGGCCACGAGATCATGCACCGCACGCGCCAGCTGATCGAGGCGCAGGGCTACCAGGTCATCTACGGCGACACCGATTCCACTTTCGTCTGGCTGGGACACGCGCACGACGACGCCCAGGCGGGCCGGATCGGGCGCGCCCTGGTCGGCCACGTCAATCAGTGGTGGGACGAGCACCTGCGGCAGGAGTTCGGCCTCGACAACGCGCTGGAGCTGGAATTCGAAACGCATTACCGGCGCTTCCTGATGCCCACCATCCGCGGCTCGGACCTGGGCAGCAAGAAGCGCTACGCCGGCCTGGTGACGGGCGCCGATGGCAGCGACCAAATGGTCTACAAGGGCCTGGAGACGGTGCGCACGGACTGGACGCCGCTGGCGCAGCAATTCCAGCAGGGCCTGTACGAGCGCATCTTCAAGGGCCAGCCCTACCGCGACTATGTGCGCGACTACGCGCGCCGCACCGCCAGCGGCGAGTACGATCATTTGCTGGTGTACCGCAAGCGCCTGCGCCGCCCGCTGGAAGAGTACCAGCGCAATGTGCCGCCCCACGTGCGGGCCGCCCGCAGCGCCGACGACTACAACCGCCAGCACGGGCGCCCGCTGCAATACCAGCGCGGCGGCTGGATCCGCTACGTGATGACGGTGGCCGGACCGGAGCCGCTGGAGGCGCGGCGCGCGGCGATCGACTACGAACACTACCTGACGCGCCAGCTGCAGCCCGTGGCCGACGCCATCCTGCCTTTCCTCGACGACGACTACACGGCCCTGACCAGCCGCCAGCAAACCCTGTTTTAAGCCGCGGCAACGGCCGGCGCAAAGGCGGGACCGGCGCCGCCGCCGCCGCTGCCGTCGCCCGCCGGCCGCCCGGTTGACGCCGCGCCGGCGGGCGCGGATACTGCGTGGCATCGGCGCCCGGCCGGGCGCGCCAACGCACACTTTTCGTCAGCAGGAGAATGCCATGTCAGCACCGATACGCCGTATCGCCATCAACACGGGCGGCGGCGACGCGCCCGGCCTCAACGCCGTGATCCGCGCCACGGTGCTGGCGGCGCTCGAGCGGGGCTGGGAATGCTACGGCATCCGCGACGGCTACAACGGCATCCTGTGCCCCGAGCGCTATCCCGACGGCGGCGTGCTGCGCCTGACGGCCGAACGCGTGCGCGGCATCGCCCACCTGGGCGGCACCATGCTGGGCACCACCAACCGCGGCAATCCGCTCAGTTTTCCTACCACGCAGGCCGACGGCTCCGTGCGCGAGGTGGACCGCAGCGACGAGCTGCTGGCCTGGTTCGCGCGCGAAGGCATCGATGCGCTGGTGGCCGTGGGCGGCGACGGTTCGCTCACCATCGCCGACGCGCTGGCGCGCAAGGGCTTGCGCGTGGTGGGCGTGCCCAAGACCATAGACAACGATCTGGACCAGACCACCACCACCTTCGGTTTCGACACGGCCGTCGCCTTCGCCACCGAATGCGTGGACCGGCTGCACAGCACGGCCGAGAGCCATCAGCGCGTGATGGTGGTGGAGGTGATGGGGCGTTACGCGGGCTGGATTGCGCTGCACACGGGGATCGCCGGTGGTGCCCACGCCATCTTGCTGCCGGAAATTCCGTACGACCTGGAGCGGGTGGCGGCGACCATCGCCTGCCGCGAACAGGCCGGCCATTGTTATTCGATCGTCGTGGTGGCGGAAGGGGCGCAGGCGGCCGGCGGCGGACGCGACGTGCTGGCGCCGGCCACCGGCGGCCACGTGGAACGCCTGGGCGGGGCCGGCGAGCATGTCGCGCGCGAGCTGCAGGCGCGCACCGGCAAGGACGCGCGGGCCGTGGTGCTGGGCCATTTGCTGCGCGGCGGCAGTCCCAGCGCCTTCGACCGGCTGGCGGCGCTGCGCTTCGGCGCCGCGGCCGTGCGGGCGCTGGCCGCCGGGCAGTCCGGCATCATGGTGTCGCTGGCCTATCCCAACATGCAATACGTGGCCTTGTCGCTGGTGGCCGGGCGCATGAAGGGCGTGCCGCTGGACGGCGACACGGTGCAGACGGCGCGCGACTTGGGCATCTGCCTGGGGGACTGACGATGGTGCGCTGTCGGCGCAATAATCAGGGCAGGAACATCCTGCGCTGGAACGGATTGAGTTCCTTCTTCAGGAACCCGGGCGCGCGCGGATCGGGCGCGAACTGCAGCGCCGCGTAAAAGGTTTCGGTGTCGGCCGCCGCCTGCAGCAACAGACGCCGTATGCCCGCGCCCGCGCAATATTGCTCGATATGTTGCAGAAACCAGCGGCCCACCCCTTGGCCCCGGTGCTTGCTGGCGACGATCAGGTCGGCCACATAGCAGAATTCGGGCGGGGCCAGTTCCAGCCTGGCGATGCCTATCGTGTCCCTGGCCGCCTCCACGCTGACCCACTGCACCCGTCCCAGCGGGTTGGGCTGGGCATGGTCGCCGGGGTCGGTGGCGGGCCAGCCGGCATCGCGGCGCAGCGTGCGCAACAGCTTGGTGGGCGGTTTGGCGAGCGGACGGAAAGTAAGGGCAGGGGACATGGCGGGCCGGTGAAGACGAGGTCAATTGGCCGCCGCGCGCCGGGCGCGCAGGGCCATACGTCCGGCTAGGTTAAGGCACGCACCATTGCCTGACAATCACATATTTGTATTAATTGTTTTCATCTCTGTTTGTGTTGGGCAAACGTGCCGTTTGCGCCCCGTTGGACGGCGGACGTGTGCGAAAATGCGACAAGCCGACCGCACTGTCCCACCTGATGCCATCTCCTATGACGCCCGCCGATTCCATCCATTTCTACCAGCCGTCGCAAGGCCACGGCCTGGCGCACGACCCGTTCAACGCCATCGTCGGCCCCCGTCCCATCGGCTGGATCGCCAGCCGCGGCGCGGCGGGCGGGCTGAACCTGGCGCCCTACAGTTTTTTTAACGCCTTCAACTACACCCCGCCCATCATCGGTTTTGCCAGCATCGGCCGCAAGGATACGCTGCGCAATATCGAGCAGACGGGCGAATTCGTGTGGAACCTGGCCACCCGGCCCCTGGCCGAGGCCATGAACGCGAGCTGCGCGCCGGCCCCGGCCGAGGTCGATGAATTCGTGCTGGCCGGTTTGACGGCGGCGCCGTCGCGCCTGCTGCGCGTGCCGCGCGTGGCGGAAAGCCCGGTGGCCTTCGAATGCCGCAAGACCCAGATCATCCAGCTGCAGGGGGCGGACGGCGGCGCCGTGCCGACCTGGCTGGTGCTGGGCGAGGTGGTGGGCGTGCATATCGCGCGCCAGCTGCTGCCCGGCGGCGTGTACGACACGGCCGCGGCGCGGCCCATCCTGCGCGGCGGCGGCCCGGCCGACTATTTTGAGATAGGCGCCGACGCGCTGTTTCACATGGCGCGCCCGGCCTGGCCTTGAAGCGGGCCGGATCGGCCGGCGAGGCGGGGCTGCTATCTCCTGTGTCAACATCGCCCCCCGCATAGGCGTTAAGGAAGAGCGCTGCCTGTGTTCCATGCTCGTCGAATGTCATTTTGGCAATCTTGCAAGCGAAGAATCCCGTTTTGCCCGATAATGGCCGGGAAAATGATGCAGGCGATCATGTTGTGCAATAGCTATCAGGATAGAAAATGAAGAAGAAGCAATCGGCCTTACTGGTGGCCGGCCTCGTGTGCATGTGTCTGGCCGCCTGCGGCAAGTCGGAGGCGCAGCGTCAGCGGGAGTCGGCCGCAACCTTGACCAGTCTCGGCGAAAAATACGTCAAGGAAAAGATCCTCGAACCGTCATCGGCCCAGTTCCGCAACCAGTTCATTGGCAAGAAGGGCGCACCGTGCGGCGAAGTGAATGCCAAGGATGCGTTCGGCGCCTACATCGGCTTCCAGCGCTACATTTCCGTCGCGCGCGACCTGACCCTGCTGGCCCAGGACGTGGCGCCGGCCGAGTTCGAGGCATCGTGGGCGCAGCTGTGCCGTTGATGCCGGGCGGGATTAACTCATCAAATTAAAGCGGCGCCACCCCCGATTTATCGGCAACGGCGATAAATGGATATGGCGCCGGGCGCCGCGAGCGGAGAATTACGCCTGGTTTTTGCGGCGTGCGACGGCGGCCAGCAGGCCCAGGCCGGCCGCCAGCATGGCGTAGCTTTCCGGTTCCGGCACCGGCGGCGGGGTGGCGCTGTCGACGCCGCTCAGGTGCACGCTCCAGTTCGGATGCATGCCGCAGTGGTTGGCCGGTTCACACCAGTTGGCCAGCGCAATGGGCGTATCGTGGTCGTACTTGAAGCCCTGGCTCAGCAGATTGCCGATAGCAAAGTTGTTGTAGGTGGCGATGGTGAACAGGTAGTTGCCTGCGCTCAGAGTATTGAACGTCAGACCGGAATCAAAGTAAGTCTGGTTGGGGCCAATGCCGGCATTGTCATCGTTCTCACCCACCTTGACGCCATCTTTCCAGACGGCCGTGATCGGATCGAAATTGAAGCCGTCCTTGAACGAATCGGTCCAGACCTTGACGTCGGTGGCATCGTGGGCCAGCGTGAAGGGAATTTCGATCACATCCTTGTGAGTCTGGATGGTACCGCTGAAGCTGAAGTCGGCGGCGTAGGCGGGGGCGGCCGCTGCGGCGGCCAGCAGCGCGCCCAGCAGGAAGTTGATTTTTTTCATGTCTGTATCCCTGATATTAAGTATAACAATGTCAAAAAGACAGTACATTATTCCATTAAATGGAAATTTTGTCATGCTTTTTTGATATCTATACTAGCATCCAGGATGTCACCCCATGGTTAGCCGCCGCGCTTGGCCTCGGTATGGCGGTTGCTGGCACGGAAGGCCGGCAGCGGACCGGCCGGCCGGGTGTACGCTTCCATGCCCCGCTCATAACCGTATTGCCACTGGTCGTTCATATGCTGGACGAAGGTGGCGTAATCGCGCGGCATGACAAGCCGGATGCGGTTGCGGCGCCAGTCCAGTTTCTTCTGCATCTGCTGGCGCGCCAGCACCCGCGACACGTCCGAGGCGTCGATGCGTACGTCGGCCGGGTGGCTGTTGGCGTAGCGCAGGCGTTCGTTGCCGTCCAGGCCCAGCACGGCGCGCCAGGCGGGAATGGCGAAGGCCTGGTCGAACGCTTCCTTGTATTCCATCGCCACATGGCCGGCCAGGCGGCGCGCGATCTCGACCGGGAACAGATCGAGCACGCCGCCGATGTAGTCGTGTCCGGCGTGGTGCTGGCAGCGGAAATACACCATGTCGGCGATCGACAGCCGGGCCGCCACGGCCAGCGGCACGCCGCTGTCGGTCTGCAGTGTGTCGGCCACGGCATGTTCGCCCCAGCGCGGGTCGCTGAGCGGCGAGCGCATGCCCTCGAGCAGGGCCGCTGCGCGCGGACCGCAGAACACGGTCTCGGCGAACAGCTTGCGGGCGCCGCGCGGCTGGCCCACGTCGTCGGGGCCGAACAGCAGCCGGCCGCCGATGATGGCCACGTCCACTTCGGGCGTGCCGGCCTGGGGTGGGAAGGGCAGGGCGGGCGGAATCTCGAACAGGTAGTCGCCAAACAGGTCCGGAACGACGGGCGCCCTGGCCGGCGACAGCTTGCGCCTGGCCGCGCGCAGCAGCGTGCCCGCCATGCCCGTGTGCTGGGCCGACCTGAGCTCGCACCAGAAGCGGTACATGTCGCGCGAAGTGAGCCAGGCGCGCCGGGCCGCGTCGTCGGGCAGCTGGTGGATGATGGTGGCGGCGATCGAGCCGCCGCAGCTGGCCAGCAGCAGGTCGGGCGCACAGCCGGCCTGGCGCGCGGCCGCGTACATGCCGAGGTAGATGCCGAAACGGAAACCGCCGCCGGCCATCACCAGGCAGCGTTGATAGGGGATAGCGTGCGTCATGTGGCGCACCATACCACATCGGGCCCGCGGCACGGGGGCTGCCCGGTTCAGAACGCCCGCTCCAGCGTGAACCGCAGCGTGGCGGCGGCCGGCGTCAGCGTGGTGCCGCGCTGGCTGCAGGTAATAGTCTTTTAATATTATCGATAAAGTTGTAACATTTCTTCTCGCCAACAAAATGCTGTGTTAAGATTGCGTTTTTACCAATGCAACTCTGGTAACGCGACCGCCGGCCAGCAAGGATGAACGCTGGCTTAAAGCTGTGCCAGGTCAAGGCGGCATCGGCTGCTGCGCTATACAATGCAGCAGGCCGCCGCAAGCCTTGCGGCGCCATGTCCGCATCGGAACCAGTTCATGTACTACGGAGAGCGCTTCAACAGCATCACCCACACCGTCGGCGCCGCGCTGGCGGCCATCGGCGGCACGTTGCTGATCGTGCTGGCGGCGCGCAGCGGCGATCCCTGGAAGGTGGTCAGTTTCAGCGTGTATGCCGCGTCGCTGCTGACGCTGTACCTGGCCTCGACGTTGTATCACAGTGTGCGCGGCCCGGCCAAGCAGTGGCTGCGGCGGCTCGACTACTGCGCCATCTACCTGCTGATCGCGGGCAGCTACACGCCCTTTACGTTGGTGAGTTTGCGCGGACCGTGGGGCTGGTGGCTGTTCGGTGCCGTTTGGGCGCTGGCCGTGGTCGGCATCGTGCAGGAGCTGTGGTATGCGCGCGGGGCGCGCGTGCTGTCGCTGCTGATCTATGTGCTGATGGGCTGGCTGGGCGTGATCGGTGCCCGTCCGCTGATCGCGGCGCTGGGCTGGAATGGCTTCCTGTGGCTGGCCGCCGGCGGCCTGCTGTACACGGGCGGCATTGGTTTTTATGCCACCGATCATAAACTGCGCCATGGGCACGGCGTCTGGCATCTGTTCGTCCTCGGCGGCAGCATGTGCCATTATGGTGCCGTGCTGCTGTATGTGGCGTGACGGTGGTTCGTTTCAATGTATTCACCACGCGGGACTATTTTGGATATCCATTCCGACGATTTGAAAACCTTCGTCGCCGTGATCGACAGCGGCACCCTGAGTGCCGCCTCGATCCACCTGGGGCAAACCACCTCCGGCGTCAGCCGCGCGCTGTCGCGCCTCGAAGACAAGCTCTCCACCTCGCTGCTCACGCGCACCACGCGCCGCATGGAGCTGACGGAGGAGGGCCACCTGTTCCTGGACCGGGCACGCAACATCCTGGCCGCCATGGAAGAAGCGGAGGAGGCGATCCGCATCCGCCAGCAAAAGCCGGCCGGCCGCCTGTGCGTCGATGCCGCGTCACCGTTCATGCTCCATTGTGTGGTGCCGCACGTGGCCGAGTTCCGCGCGCTGTATCCGGAGATCCGCCTGCAGTTGAGCAGCAACGACCAGATCGCCGACCTGATCGAGCAGCGTACCGACATCGCGATCCGGGTCGGCGCCGTGACCGACACCACGCTGCATGCCCAGCCGCTCGGCTCCAGCCCGCTGTACTTGCTGGCCAGCCCCGCCTACCTGAACGCCCATGGTATTCCGGCCACGCCGGAAGAGCTGGCCGGCCACGCCTTGCTGGGCTTTGCCCACAACGAGGCGGGCAACCAGTGGCCGCTGCGCCACCCGGGCGGCAACAGCCTGGCCATCACTCCCACCATGACGGCCACCAGTGGCGAGACGCTGCGCCAGCTGGCGCTGGCCGGCCAGGGCATCGCCTGCCTGGCCGACTTCATGACCAGCGCCGATATCGAGGCCGGACGGCTGGTCAAGGTGCTGGTGGGCAGCTACACGGGATACCGGCAGCAGATCCATGCCGTCTACTACCGCAACACCCAGCTGTCGCAACGCATCCGCTGCTTCCTCGAGTTCCTGCAGCAGAAACTGTGACGCCGGCGCGCGCCGATCCGTATGTGCGGGAGCGTACAGTACCCGTACCCTGCGCGGGCCTATGATGGGTTGTCTGATGAGGCGTCCGCTACGGACCGCCATCAACGGGTTGGCCGGGCGCCCCGAGTCCCCGGCACCAACAATAGTGCTGACCATGCGAGGGCATCATGGCACAATCAAACCACCCATCCAAATACCTCGTGCGTGCATACCTGGAGCGCCGATCCCATGACGTCAAACCACCGCCGACGCCGGACGAAATCCGGCGTCAGCTGGGGTGGGGCCTGCGCCTGTGTGCCTGGCCTTATTGCGGCATCGGCCGGTCCTGACTCCTACGCACCATGGCCATGGCGCCGGGCCATCCCGCGGCGCCGTCCACACTCCCCTGCCGCATCGTCATCGGGCCGTTTGCACCGTTCGCCGTTCGTACATGGTCAACATCGCGCGCGTGAGCCGCATCGAGCAGGCCATCCGCGGCAGCCACGTGGCCATCCTGCACGACGGCAGCCGCATTCCCGTCAGCCGCAGCGGCTACCAGAAGCTGCGGGCCGTCATGCAGTAGCGGCCGGCGGCGCGGCCCGTTCGACATGCCACCAGGCCGGCAGCAGGGCCTGGATTTCGGGCCGGCCGAAGCGGTCGTCGATCAGGTACACGGTGCCGCGGTCGGTCTGGGTACGGATCACGCGGCCGGCCGCCTGCACCACCTTCTGGATGCCGGGATACAGGTAGGTGTAATCGTAGCCGGCGCCGAAGGTGGCCTGCATGCGCTCGCGTATCTGCTCGTTGACGGGATTGATCTGCGGCAGGCCCAGCGTGGCGATGAAGGCGCCGATCAGGCGCGCGCCCGGCAAATCCACCCCTTCGCCGAAGGCCCCGCCCAGCACGGCGAAGCCTATGCCCATGCTGTCGTTGGTGAACCGGTCCAGGAACTGCGCCCGCTCCGCCTCGTCCATGCGGCGCGCCTGGCGCCACTGCGGCACGTCCGGGCAGCGTTCGGCGAACAGCGCGGCGGCCTGCTCCATGTAGTCGAAGCTGCTGAAGAAGGCCAGGTAATTGCCGGGCTGGCGCCGGTATTGGCCCTCCATCAGCGCCGCGATGGGCGAGAGCGACTGGCGCCGGTGCTGGTAGCGGGTGGAGATATGGCCGGCCACCTGCACCGACAGCTGCTCGGCCGCGAACGGCGACTCCACGTCAACCCAGGCCGTGGTGGCGGGCATGCCCAGCGTATCGCTGAAGTAGTTCCACGGACTGAGCGTGGCCGAGAACAGGGCGACGGCGTGGGCCGCCTCGAAGCGCGGCTTGAGGAAGGGCGCGGGCACGATGTTGCGGATGCAGAGCAGGGAATTGCTGTGGCTTGCGTTGCGTCCGGCCGGGCCGCTGCGGTCGATGTCGAACAGGGAGTGGCCGCCAAAGGTGTCGGCCAGGCGCGTGAATTGCAGCACGTCGAAGTAGAACGACTGCAGCTCCGGGTCCACATGGCCGGGATGGTCGGCCATGTAGTCCGCGATGGCGCCGGCCGCACCCTGCAGCGCCGCCATGAACTTGTCGGGCAGGGCGGGGTAGGCCTGGTACTCGGCTTCCTGTTCCTTCTCGAGTGCGTTCCACTGGCGGTGGACGCGGTCCAGCGGCTTTTTCAGTTCCTCCGGCGCGACCTTGCGCAAGATCCGCAGGGCCGCGTGTTCCAGTTCGGCTGAGTACATGGCGCGGGCGCGCGACACCATGTTGTGTGCTTCGTCCACCACCACGTTGACCTTCCAGTCGTGCATCTGCGTCAGGCCGTGCAGCATGGCACCGGTGTCGAAATAGTAGTTGTAGTCGCCTACGATGAGATCGGCCCAGCGCGCCATTTCTGTGCCCAGGTAGTAGGGACAGACCTGGTGCGCCAGGCCCACTTCGCGCAGGGCGGCCCGGTCCAGCGTGGCCACTTGCAGCGCGGCGGCGCGGGCGGCGGGCAGGCGGTCGTAGAAGCCGCGCGCCAGCGGGCAGGACTCGCCATGACAGGCCAGCGCCGGATGTTCGCAGGCCGTGCTGCGGGCCGCCAGTTCCAGCGTGCGCAGCGGCAGCAGCGGCGCCGCGCGGCGCAGCACGGCCGCCGCATCGAGCGCCATCTGGCGGCCCGGCGTTTTCGCGGCCAGGAAGAATACCTTGTCCAGCCCATGCTCGGCGCTGGCCTTGAGCATGGGGAACAGGCTGCCCACCGTCTTGCCGATGCCGGTGGGCGCCTGCGCCAGCAGGCAGCAGGCGCGGTTGCTGGCCTTGTACATGGCTTCGGCCAGCTGGCGCTGGCCGGGGCGGAACACGGCATGGGGGAAGGGCATGGCCTTGAGCTGGACGTCGCGCTCGGCGCGGTGCGCCAGTTCCTGTTGCGCCCATTGCAGGAACAGCCTGCACTGCTGCTCGAACCAGGCTTGCAGCGCCGTTGCCGTGTGCTCTTCGTGCAGCACGGTTTCCTTCTGGCTGGCGATGTCGAAATAGACCAGCGCCAGGCGCACCTGCTCCAGTTGCCGTTCGCGGCACAGCAGGTGGCCGTAGATTTTCAGCTGGGCCCAGTGCAGCTGGCGGTGATTGTCCGGCATGCGCGACAGGTCGCCGCGGTAGGTCTTCACTTCCTCCAGCTGGCGGCGGCGCGGGTCGTAGCCGTCGGCGCGGCCGCGCACGTGCAGCGGGCCGTAGTCGCCCGACAGCGGCAGCTCGCGCTCGTAATCGTCGTCGCGGCGGGCGGCCACCAAGGCGTGGCCGGCGATGCCTTCCAGTGCCGTGGGGGCGGGTGTGAAGCGCAGGTCGAGGTCGCCCGCCTTGGCCGTGAATTCGCACAGCGCGCGCACGGCGACGGTGTAGCGGCGCTCGCCGCCTGGCTGCGTCGCGCTGCCGGTCGCCGGCGCGGCTGTTGCGTTGGGTGCGCTCATCGTGTCCCGTGCGCTCATGGTGCCCACTGCAGGTAGCACACGGCCACCGGCATGTCGTGCGCGGCGCAGTAGTCTATCCAGCGCTGCTGGCTGTCCTGCAGGCGGTCGCCGGGGCCCTTGACTTCGATCATGGCGTAGCGCCGCTCCGCCGGCCAGAACTGGATCAGGTCGGGGAAGCCGCTGCGGTTGGCCTTGACGTCCTGCAGGATGCGCTCGAACGCGTGCCGCAGGTGGCGGGGCGGGATGCAGTCCAGCGCCAGTGCCAGCAGCGGTTCGTCGATCGCTTCCCAGAAAACGAACGGCGACTGGATGCCGTATTTGGCGGCGAAGTTGCGCATGATGGTGGCGCGGTAGCTGCCGTCGTCCAGCTGCGCCAGGCAGGCCGCGAACTGGGGCGCGCGGCGGCGCTGGAAGTCGGCGCTGTGCAGGTCGGCCGGGCCGCGGTGGAACGGATGGAAGAAGGCGCCGGGGATGGCGCTGAAGACGGCGTCCCAGCACAACAGGCCGAACAGGGAGTTGATCAGCGCGTTTTCCACGTAGTAGACGGGGGCGTCGTCGCGCGTCAGGTGGTCGCGCACGACCAGCTCCACGTAGCTCGGCTGGTCCGGCGGCGGCAGGCTCAGGTCGATGCGCTCGGGCTGGACGGGCGCGGCGCCGGCAGGCTTGGCGTGGCCCAGGCTGCGCGCCAGGCGCGGCGCCATGCGCAGCAGCTGCAAGCGTTCCGCCTCGCTCTCCGGCTGGGCCCAGGCCGTTTGCAGCAGGGCGTAGGCCGCCTCCGGCCGGCCATCCTTTTCCAGCACGCGGATGGCGCGGGCGCGGGCGCCGGGATAGGCGCAGTCCGCGTACAGCGCATGGGCGGCGGCCCAGTCCTGCTGCTTTTCCAGCTGCTGGGCGATCTGGAACAGCAGGCGGTCGCGCCGGCTGTGCAGCCATTCATTGTCGGGCGCGCAGGGCGGCAGGCCGGCCAGCACCTCGGCCACGTCCTCACCGGCCAGGAAGCGTTCGCGGCACTGGTGCAGCTGCAGGTAGTCGTCGATGTCGCGCCGGGTGCGGAAACCGCGCGCGGCCGGCGAGAACGCCACCTTCTCGTACTGGTAGATGCCCAGGTCCGACAGTACGAACTCGGTCCAGTCCTGGTGGTAATTGCCGAAGAAGATGAGGCGCAGCCGGTCGCACAGGGGCTGGGTGACGATGTGGTAGACCTGGTCGCCCGCGTCCGGATACCAGGCCGAAAAGCGGTGGGCACCCTCGTGGCGGGGGCGCAGCGCGTCCAGCTGTTCCGCCTTGCGCAGCGATTTTTCCTGGGGCGACAGCTGGAACAGGTGGCCGATCTCCGGTTTTTGCAGCAGATCGAACAGCTGGTCCAGCGTCAGCACGGGGTCGGCCGCGATCCAGCCCTGTTCGACCAGCGGGGCGGCGGCGGCCATGGCATTGCCGATTTCCGCGTAGGCCAGCTTGCTGGCGCGAAACAGCTCACCCTTGCGCATCACCATGCGCACGAACAGGGCGCGGGCGGTCTGGGGCAGGGCGGGGAAACCGTGGATGAAGGCGCGTTCGTCGGCCGTCAGCAGGTCGTCGTAGCGTTCGCCTATCCACGCCAGGACCTGATGGAAGTTATCCAGATAGTAAAACGGGTTTTCCAGGACTTTGATCATTGCGGCGGGCGGGACGACGGGATAACTGTATCTATGTACAGTCTATCGTGTCCGGCGCCGCTTGCCCAGCACATTCGGAACAGGACGACACCCAGCGGCAGGGCACAGAAAAATGGGGACGTACCCCATTTTAGGAAAACGGAAGAAATGGGGTACGTCCCCATTATTTCGGGGCGCTTACTTCTTCGCGCCCTTGGCGGGAGCTTGGTCGACGATGGCGGCGGCTTTGGCGATCTGGGCTTCGACCGCTTGCACGGCTTGCTTGGTGGCCGTCGTCACTTGCTCGTAGCCGCTGAAGGCGTTGTCGATGGCGGTCTTGACGATCTGTACCGCGTTCTCGGAACCGGGACGCACATTCTTGGTCACGTCGTAGATCAGTGCGCTCAGGTTGCTCTTGGCTTCGGCCATGTGGGCGTCGGCGGCGCGGGTGAATTCTTCGCGGATCTCGGCGATGATGTCGCCCAGCTGCTGGTTGTAGGCGGCGGCGCCGGCCATGCCGGGCTGTACGTGGGCGGCGGCCAGTTCCATGGCCGCTTTCGGGTCCTGCGCCTGGCTCATGGCCTTGCCGGCGGCCAGGCCGTCTTCCACGTTGGACTTGGCGGTGGCCATGTTGAGCGCCACGACTTGTTCCACCCCTTGCACGGCTTTGTTGGTCAGGGCGTTGAAGGTTTCAAGCTGAAATTCAAACAGGGCTTTGGTGGCGTTGGCAAATTGTTCGGGATTCGTAAACATAGATTCTCCTCGTTGTGATGGGATACAGCTATTGCTTGTTTGAAACCGGTCCTGCGGCATCGCCGGGGCTAACCCGTGTGTTTGCACCTCATTATTTAGCAAGTGATAGCTTTTCGCAACGGCTATCTCGGTAGGGACCGCCAGCCCGCTCCCAGCCCGGGCCCAGCGGCGTCTGCGAACAGACGGTGGTGCCGTCGAGCTTGCTGCGCCATTTGAACCAGGGCGCGGGCGCGGCGCTTAGGGCCGCGCTGGCCAGCAGCAGCGCGGCGGCCAGCATGGCGGCCAGCGGCCGCAGCGAAAACGGCGTCCGCAACCGCAATCGCGGCGCCGGCAGCCGTAACTGTATCGGCAATCCTCGCCATGGCCCTGGTTGCGGCTGGGCAGGGAGCGCGCGGGGTGGATTGGGTATCGCGGAGTTCATGGCAGTTGCAGCGCGCATACCTGGTTGCGGCCGCCTTTCTTGGCCGCGTACAGCAGGTTGTCGGCCGTGGCGATCATCGTCTGCTGGGCGGCGATGCTTTCGGGCTCGGAAAAATCGATACTGGCCACGCCAAAACTGGCCGTGGCCCGTATCGCATGCTCGCCGTGCGGGATGGGGTTGGACGCCAGCGCCTGGCGCAGCCGCTCGGCCAGCTGCACGCCGCCGCGCAAGTCCGTCTCCGGCAGGATCAGGAGAAACTCCTCGCCGCCGTAGCGCACCACGCTGTCGATGCTGTCGCGCGTCATGGCCTGCATCAGGCCGGCAAAGGCCACCAGCACGGCGTCGCCGCCATGGTGGCCGAAGGTGTCGTTGACGCTCTTGAAGTGGTCCAGGTCGCACATGATGACGGTCAGGCTCAGGCCGTAGCGCTGGGCGCGCGACAGTTCCGTCTCCAGCAGCTGGTCGTGCAGGTGGCGCCGGTTGTAGCACCCCGTCAGGGGATCGCGCACGGACAGGTTCTTGAGCACGGTCTGGGCCCGGAATTCCTTGCGCCACAGCAGCTGGTAGCGGCGCGCCGCCATGTAGCCGAACACATTGGCCAGCGTCAGCAGGACGGCCATGGTGACCAGCTCCACTCTGCGCATATTGCCGAGGCGCCAGGCCAGGCCGACGAACGCCACGGTGGCCGTGGCCGCCACGCCCATCGCATACAGCAGCCGGTTGGGGATGTAGATGTAGAGCACGATGATGAGGATGGTCATCGAGATCGCGTGCAGCGAGAACTCGGTCGAGCGCAACGCCGCGATCAGCAGGAAGCCGGCGCAGGCCGCCGCTTCGGTGGCCGTGGCCACGATGCGCGTCATGGCCAGCGAGCGGGGATAGCGGCGCAGCAGCAGCAGGCTGCCCAGCCCCATCCCCACCACCAGCAGGCGGGCGCCGACCAGCAGCGCGCTGTGGGCCGTATAGCCCATCCACATCACGTCCGTGATGGCGAAGGCCAGATAGAAGAAGGCGCAGAACAGGAAGGCGACGCGCAGCTGGGCCTGGGTGTCGGCCAGGTGGTGCCGCTGGAAGCGGCGCTCGGCGTCGGCGCTGCGGAATTCGCTGCGCATGGGCGCCATCTCCAGCGCCAGGGGGGCAGGACGGGACCGCATCGGTTCAGCGGGGCGCCACGGCCGGCAGCAGCAGCGTGAAGCAGGTGCCTTGCCCCTCGGTGCTGGCCGCTTCGATGCGTCCGCCCAGCACGCCGGTGACGATGTTGTGGGTGATGTACAGGCCCAGCCCGCTGCTGCCATGGCCCAGGCGCGTGGTGTAGAACGGGTCGTAGATGCGCGACAGCTGGGCCGGCGCGATGCCCGCGCCGTTGTCGCTCACCGTCAATTCCACTTCGCCGGTGGCCGTGGCGCGGGCCCACAGCGTGATGGTGCCGGCCGTGCGGCCCTCGAAGCCGTGCAGCACGCAGTTTTCGAACAGGTGGGTCAGGGCCTGACCCAGCGGGCCGGGGTAGCTGTCCAGTTCCAGGTTGGGGCCGATGTCTTCGATCACGGTCAGGTCGCAGTCCCTGACGGCCGCCTGCAACGGCAGGATCAGTTCCGTCACCAGCCGGTCGAGCAGGAAGCAGCGCCGCTGCGAGCTGGCCGCGTCGACGGCGATGCGCTTGAAGCTGTCGACCAGGCCGGCTGCGCGCGTGAGGTTGCGCACCACCACCGCGTCCGCTTCGGCCGCCTGCGCCAGGAAGCTTTCCAGCGCCGAGCGGCGCAGCCCGCCTTCGACGTCGTGCTGCAGGGCGCGGGTGCGCTCGCTCATGGTGGTGGCCATCATCAGGCTGTTGCCGATGGGCGTGTTGAGCTCGTGCGCCACGCCGGCCACCAGCGTGCCCAGGGCGGCCAGCTTGTCGCGCCGCACCAGTTCATCCTGGGTCATGCTGAGGTTGTCGAGCGCCGTGCTCAGTTCGTCGTTGGCCATTTCCGCCTGTTCCATGGCCGTTTGCAGTTCGGCCGTGCGGGCCGCCACCATTTCTTCCAGCCGTTCCCGGTGCCGTTCCAGCTCTTCCTCGCGGCGGGTGCGGGCGATGGCGATGCCGGCCAGGTGGGTGGCCACGTTGATCAGGCGCTGGTCGGCCGCGGCCGGCGAGCGCACTTCGCGGTAATACATGGCGAACGAGCCGAGCACCTGGTCCTGGTCGAGCAGGATGGGAATGGACCAGCAGGCCCGCAAGCCATGGGGCGCGGCCAGCTGGCGGTAGGGCGTCCACAACGGATCGTTGCCGATGTCGGACACGATCACCGTCTCCTTGCGGTACATGGCCGTGCCGCAGGAGCCGACGCCGGGGCCGATGGCCACGCCGTCGAGCGCCCGCAGATAATCGGCTGGCAGGCTGGGGCCCGATGCCGGGTACATGCTGCGGCCATCCGGGCGCAGCAGCATGACCGAGCACAGCACGCCGTCCGCTTGCGATTCGATCAGCCGCATCAACTGGTCCAGCGTGGCTTGCAGCGGCGCGCCGCCGGCCACCATTTCCAGCAGCTGGTTCTGGCCTTCGCGCAGCGCCTCGGCGCGCTTGCGCTGGGTGACGTCGACCAGGCGGATATGCATCAGGCGCCGGCCCGGCACGTCCAGCGCCACCATGCGCAATTCGCAGTCGATGGGGCGGCCGGTGCCGTGGCTGAAGCGCGCTTCGAACACGCGGATGTCGCCGGCCGCCACCATGGCCAGCTGGTCGGCCAGGGTATCGGCCGAACTGCGGCCGCCGGGCTGGGCGGGCGGACACAGCGCAAGCAAGCTGGACTGCAGCAACTGCGCTTCGCTGCGCCCCAGCAGCTGGCAGCTGGCGCGGTTGACGTTGAGCAGGCGATTCTGTTCCAGGTCCAGCAGCAGCACGGCGTCGGGCGAGCCGGCCAGCATGGTGTGGTAATTGATTTCAAGCTCGTCCAGCCGCGGCGCGGGGCTGACGGTGGCCTGGCTGCCCACCTGGGCCACGATCTGTTCGGCCAGCGCGTCGGCCTGGAACGGCAACGGCAGGTAGCAGCTGGCGCCGGCGGCGAGGGCCCGCTTGCGCTCGTCCTCGCTGGGCGTGCCCGACAGCAGGTAGACCGGCGGGTGGGCGGCGCCCTGGCTGAGACGCTGGCACAGTTCGAAACTGGCGCTGCCGGCCAGCGTGACGTCGAGCAGCACGAGGGCGATGGCGCCCTGGCCGGCGACGCTCAGGACGCTGTCGCCTTTGTTGACCGATTGCAGCAGCAAGCCGTGCTGGGATAGCAGGCGCTGCAGCGCGGACAGGTCCGGCGCCGAACTGGTGGCGATCAGGATGGTGTGCGCGAGGCCGATCGGGGGCTGCTGGGTCATGGGCTAGGCGGTACGTTGCACGCGAGTAATGCCAGTGTAGTACAAGATGGCGGCCCGCAGTCGGTTTGCGGCAGCGGCGATGTCAAATTAGCCGACGATGGCGTGCGTAGTGTGGTGCGGAAATGAAAAAAGCCGCAGACTGGTGAAAGTCTGCGGCTTTTTCGCGTATCCGGTAGAGTGGTGCCCACGGAGGGACTCGAACCCCCACACCTTGCGGCACATGGACCTGAACCATGCGCGTCTACCAATTCCGCCACGTGGGCACTGAACTGCTTGCTACTCACTGTCGCTGCATGTGCTGCAACAGAGGCACGCATCTTAATGGACACATCGGCGTCCGTCAATAGCGATTTGCCCTGCACGCGCAGAATCGGCGCGCGGGGCGGGCGGGCATGAAAAAAGCCGCAGATCCTTGCAGATCTGCGGCTTTTTCGCGTATCCGGTAGAGTGGTGCCCACGGAGGGACTCGAACCCCCACACCTTGCGGCACATGGACCTGAACCATGCGCGTCTACCAATTCCGCCACGTGGGCACTGTTGTTACTCTTGCTCTGCCGCGTGTTCTGCAGCAGAGGCAGCATAATGAGGCATGCGCGCCGCCGCGTCAAGGGTGGCATTGGTTTTTTTCGGGCGGCTATGTCTTCTTTCGCTGGAAATTGCTGGTCCAGGCCGCCACCGTCCCGCCCATCAATAGCAGCGCCAGGGTTGATGGGAGCGGTAAGCTAGTTGCCCCCCCGGCGGTGTTGGGGCGGCGGCAACCGTGGCCGAATAGGGGGTAAATATGTCATTTGACGTAAATAATAAATTCCCCGCTGCCATAGGATCGCTGTCATATATGCTCACGCTCAATTCGAACAAACCTGCGTTGACAAAGCCGCTCGGTGCGGTGGTGTCCCAGGTCAATTGAAACAGACCCGAACTATCCAGGGCGAAGGCTTCGGTAGCCGTGCTATTGGGGGCGACGACGGGAAAGTCGAACAACGCCAGCGGTGTGCCATGTGTAAATAGATCGCTGTTGATGGCCGTCGGCACCAAGTAGTCACTGGAGCGATTTGTAATGGAGTAGCCCCAGCCGATGCTCGTCCTGGCCGGACCGGAAAGTGCTCCGTCAGCCGGCAATAGACTGAAGCTGAATAATGGGGCCGCTTGCGCCAAGTTCAGGTAGAGCGCGGCACAGCAGGCAGCGAAGATGTAGCGAAGGTTGGACATGTCTGGTTCCTCTAGATGTGGTTCGGATCAATTCTTGGGATAAAAGACTTGGGCCGACGAAAAGGCTAGACTGGTGCCGTCGGCTGTGTTCAGTGTGCCGCTCTCAGCGATTGAAAATTTGCTTACGGTCGATGGCACGTTCAGGGTGATCAGCAGAGTTGTGGTGGCGCCCGCACCAAGGTCGCCTAACGTTGCCGGGAGGGTGGGCGTGGCGATGTTAATGATGCCACTGCCTGCCAGGGTACGGCAGGTCAGACGTGTTAAGCTGACGTGCTGAGCTGTGCCACCGCCCGTGTTGTTCAACTGTAGCGACAGTTGCCATTTTCCGGGCGAAAGTTGATTAGCGCTTGCCAGCTTGGCGACCAGGCGCGGACTCCCGTCTGTTTGCACTTGGCCGGAGGCGGCGGTGGCGTCGCCAAATATTGCCGTCCAGTGCGCATTCAGGTATTGCGCGTTGGGCTGTGCCACGATAATCCCAAATCCGGCATCAACCTGACCCGGCTGGATGTCTGACTGACCGTCGTTACGCCATTCGATTTCAACAAAAGGACTCTCTTCCGTCGTGACGACAGTTGGCTGCCAGCCAGCAGGGGAGGCGATGCTACCATCAGGAATGGTCCCATCGTTTGACCAACCCAGTGGATAGGTGCTGAGTTCCGACGTGCCATGGTAATAATCTGCGCCAATTGCGAGCGCGACTATAGGGTGGTTGCTGTTGTTCTTCACCTTATAAAGATATTGGACTGTGCCGTCTTGGCGTAGTCGTTGGCTGGCCAAGACGGTAACTTGCGCCTGTCCGCCTTGTGCCTGCGACAGGCTTGACCACAATATGCTCAATAATAGAGCGACCGGCAAGAAGAAGTTCGTTCGTTTCATGATGAGCTCGCTCGCTTATTGGTGTATATAGTGGACCGGGTCCGTGATTGGAAGTGGCCTTCTCAGTTCACATTCTTCGGCAAGGGGCTGTAGTCGGTCCGGTGGTAGTGATGATGTTATGTCGGCTGCGGCGCCAGTCGTATGAGGCCCGTTGGCGGCGGCAGGCCTTTGCGACGCGAGTAGGCCGTGGCGTATGAATTCGCTGTGAATCGCATCTTTTAGCTCTTGGCATTCCGCCTCTCGCTTATCCCTCAATAGTCTCCATTTGTCCCACACTTCCCGTAAATGTTCCTGGTAGCTGGGTGGCCGGTAGGCGGACGTGATGGTAATTGTGCCATGTTCGTTGGTGGCGGCAGTGTTGAGGCAATCTAGCCCCGTGCGCATATTTTCCTGTAAGTGTTCGATATCGACCGTATCGCCGTTTTCGAATCGGATAGCCGCCAGATCGGTGAGCGGCGCCAACGGAGCGACAGAGCAGGTACTCAGATTAAAGCCAATAACTTGTCCTTGTGTTTGGTCGCCCCAGCCATCCTGTCGCACAGAGAAAATAAAGGTGATATGTTGATTTCGCCATTGATTTAATGGTACGGAAATTGGAATGTGGGGGCTATCAAAGTAAGTGCCATAGTCGGGACGAATGGTGTGAGGAATCATGCCGAACTTGGCTGATTGAAACCCCGGAAATCGAGGACTGTCCAAAGTAACTTTGGGCTAGTTGAAATACATGGCGCTGACATACATGGCGCTGACCTTGCCCGTGGCGTCGAGCTGGAGCAGCAGCAGGGCGCTGTCGGTGTGCGACTTGAGCAGGTAGCGGTAGGTGGTCACGCCGTTATTGCTGGTGCTGTCGACCAGGCCGAACCGTTCCAGCGGGCCGAAACCGGCTGCCGCGCCGGCATAGGTGGCGAAAGCGCCGCCGGCCAGGCGGGCCGCTTCCTCGCCCGTGTAGCGTTGCGGATGGAAGGTGTTGGCCAGGACATCGTCGATCAGGCTGCGCGCCAGCGCGCCCACCTGCGGCTGCGGGTCCGGCACGGTCTGCCACGCCAGCGCGGGATTGATACGGGCCACGATGCCGGCCGCGATACGCTCGGGCAGGGCGTCGCCCAGGTTGCTGAGCACGATCACGGTCAAGCCTTCCAGGTAATGGCGCTCGAACTGGGTGTGGAAGCCTTGCGTATGGCCGTTGTGCCACACGTAGGGATGATGGTTGATGCTATCGAGCTCCCAGCCGGTGCCATAAGTCACGGTGCTGCCGTCGTTCAGGATGGCGGGCGCCCACATGGCGTCGCGCGACTGGCGGCTGAGGATGCGCTCGCCGTACAGGGCCGCGTCCCACTTGGCCAGGTCGGGCGCGCTCATGCGCAGGCCGCCTTCGGCCCCATCATCGCCGGGCAGCAGGGTGTTGTCGGGCAGCCAGCCATTGTCCCAGTCGTAGCCCGACGCTTCCGTGCCCGGCGTGGACGGGGCTGTGACGAGGGCGGCCGTGCGCATGCCCAGCGGGGTAAAGATGCGCTGCTGCAGGAAGTCGAAATAGGAGCGGCCGCTGACCTTTTCGATCACCAGGCCCACCAGGAAGTAGCCCAGGTTGCTGTAGCTGTGGACCTGGCCCGGCGGCGCGGCCAGCGGGATGGTGCCCATCAGGCTCACCAGTTCATCGAGCGTGTAGTCGTGCTGCGGGTCGTACACCGATGCCAGCGCATCCTGGTAGTCGCGCGGGAAGCCGGCCGTGTGGTGCAGCAGCTGGCGCACGGTGATGTCCTTCCAGCTGGCCGGCGCCGTGGGGAACAGTTGCGCGATGTGCTGGTCCAGCGACAGCTTGCCGTCCTGTACCAGCAGCATGATGCCGGCCGCGGCGAACTGCTTGGTCACCGAGCCGATGTGGTAGATGGTGTCCGCGCCGGCGGCCTGGTGCTGCTCGACGTTGGCCAGGCCGTAACCTTTCTGCAGGATGGGCGTGCCGTTGCTGGCCACCAGCAGCGTCAGGCCGGGGATGTGCTGTCTGTTCATCTGGTCCTGGACGTAGCTGTCGATGTCGGCCGCCGTGGTGCTGCTGATGACGGTGGTGGCCGCCGTCACTTCCGGCGGCGGCATGGATTGCTCGTTGGAGCCGCAGGCGCACAGCACGGTGGCCAGTGCGGCGGCGGTGATGCATTGCTTGATCATGGTGGGGCCTCTTGCCGGTGGTGCCGATGCCGCGGTTGGGATCGGCCTGGCCGGCAGTGTCATCCCCGCTTGCTGTATTTGCAACGGCGGGCTGCGAAGGGGCGTGCGGTGGCACTGGCGGTATCGCGGCGCGACACCGGGCATGCGAGGGGCGTGCGGGGATAACGGAAGGGGCAATGAAAAAAGCCGCAGACTCGTGAAAGTCTGCGGCTTTTTCCTGTATCCGGTAGATGGTGCCCACGGAGGGACTCGAACCCCCACACCTTGCGGCACATGGACCTGAACCATGCGCGTCTACCAATTCCGCC